>PXQR01000055.1:0-62964 GCA_003021235.1 Halobacteriales archaeon QH_6_64_20
CACCGGCAACGACGATACGGAGGCCATCGGCGTACTCGGGGTCGATCGTCGCGCTCCAGCCATGCACCCGGGCGAGCGTCCGAACGTTCGGCAGTGCCATCCCGGCACTGGTTGCGGGAGCGGCGTCGCCGTAATCGAAGCAGCGCTCGGCCGCGTCGGGCGGTGGCGGCTGGCCGTCGTCGCTAATAGCGAAGCCATCCTCCCGCAGCGAGACCGTCAACTTCGAGCCGCCGTTGTGAGTGTAGAACTCGAGGGCGTTCTCGAACAGTTTCCGGAGCCGGGGGCCGTTAGCCTCGATCGTGCCCTCTCCCTCGATCGCGAGTTCCAACCCACTGGTCCCGGTCGCCGCCCAGGCCGCCGTGACCGTCTCGCGGAAATCGATCGGTTCGGTCCCCTCAGTCGTCCGTCCGTACTGGGCGAGGGTCGCGAGGTCGTCCACGGTAGTACTCATCCGGTCGGTCGCTCCCGAGACGGTGTCGAGGGCCTCACGAGCGTCCGCGACGTCCCCGTCGTCGAGCGCCTCGCTCGCCCAGTCGGTGTAGCCGCCGACGACAGTAAGCGCGTTCCGGAGTTCGTGACGTACCCCGACCGCGAACCCTTCGAGCTGGTCGTTGTGCCGTTCGAGTTCCCGGCGCTGGCGCTCGATTGCCGTGACGTCGGTGAAGGCCAGGACATGTCTGATGTCGGCCGCTTCCGGGCCGACCATTCTGTCGTCCACCAGGTAGTACCGCGTCTCGCCACCGTCGGTGCGTTCGAGGACCTCCTCGGACCCGGGAACCGAGTCGATCGGCGCGAGCGAATCGATCGGGTCGCCGACCGCGCCGACGAGTTCGGGGAACAGGTCGCGAGCCGCCCGGTTGTGATCGCGGATCCGTTCGGCGGCGTCGAGGAACACGACCGCCGCCACGCCGAGGGGCGCGTAGCTGAAATCGAGGAGTCGAGGGCTCACGTACCCGACGACGGAGAAGACGACCGGCAGTCCGGTGAGCCCGACCAAGAGGGCGAGAACCCTCGTGTCGTAGTCGGCCTCGGCGAACCGTTCTAAGAGGATGAAGATCCCGATCCCGGCGAGGACATAGGAGAGCCCGGTCGCGATCCAGTGGAGGTTTCCCTGCTGGACGACGATGTGAGGAAAGGGCTCGGCGACGAACGCCGTCGTGAAGTAGCGGTGGTGGATCGGGTTCGTGAGCTTCACCGCGGCGACGAGGCCGTAGAGCCCGAGCCCGAGCCGGCGGTAGATCGGCTCGCGGTGATAGGAGCGACCGGTGTACGCCGAGGCGAAATACAGCCACGCGAAGACCGTTGCGAACCCCAACAGTAAGCCGATCAGGTACACGCCGGCCGCGAACCGTTCGGTCGGAGCGGCGACGAACCCGACCTGTGTGGCGGCCCAGCTACCACAGGTGACGAGCAGCGCCACGAGTCCACGACGCGTCCCGGTGTCGTCGATCCGGCGAGCCCGATAGAGGCTAACGAAACAGGCGATCGCGGCCGTCGCGAAGACCGCAGTGTATCCGACCGCAGTGATAGAACCGATCGGCAATGCCATTACCTAATATCGCTTCTCATGTAATAAAGACGTTCGGCCGGCGAGCGGTGTCCTCGCGTTCGTCGGTTCGATCGAACGCTGGGACGGGCGAGACGAAACGCCGAGAAGGATCCTCGTACCGAAGGAATACGAATCGAAGCGGAGCGACGATCGATCGGCCGAACGGCTACCGAGGGGACGGGTGACTATCGCTCGATCGAGTTCGCCGTTTCGACGAACGCTTCGACGCCTTCGATCGGGGTAGCCTTGTCGACGCCGTGGCCGAGATTGAGGACGTGTCCGCGCGAGCCAGCAGCCTCACATATCTCGCGGGTACGCTCGCGGACGACCTCGGGCGGCGCGAACAGGGTCGCAGGGTCGAGGTTTCCCTGAACGGGGGTATCGCCTAACGTCTCGCGAGCGGCCCCCATTTCGACCGACCAGTCGAGTCCCACGACGTCGGCACCACTTTCGGCGAGCAGATCGAGCCGGCCGCCCATGTTCCGGACGAAGATTATAGAGGGGGCGTCGAGGTCGGCGAGAACCCGGCGATGGAGGGGAAGGAGGACCTCGCGGTAGTCGGCGGTCGTGAGCACCCCGGCATACGTATCGAACAGTTGCACGACGTCGGCACCCGAATCGATCTGGTAGCGGAGCAAGTCACGAACGACGTCGGCGAAGGCGGAGAGAAGCGCACGGAAGGCATCAGGGTGGGTCGCACGCAGGCGTCGAAGCGGGAGATGCGAGCGGGTCGAACCGCCGGCGACGGCATACGAGGCGAGCGTAAACGGGCCGCCGGCGAAGCCGATCGTCGCCGCGTCCTCGCCGAGGTGGTCGTCGAGACGGCGTAGGAGGTCGCCGACGTATTCGAGGCCGGTATCGACGGATTCGTGTCCGCGATCGGCGAGCGCGAGCGCTTCGTCGGGCCCCGAGATCGGGTCGTCGATCACCGGGCCGACGCCGCTCTCGATGCGGTACTCGAGTCCCAGGGGTTCGAGTGCGACGAGGATGTCCGAAAACATGACGACGCCGTCGACGCCGTAGCGCTCGTAGGGTTGCAGTGAGATCCGCTCTGCGACCTCGGGGGTCCGTACGGCCTCGGTGAAGTCGTACTCCTCTCTGAGTGTACGGTACTCGGGGAGGTGCCGGCCGGCCTGGCGCATCAACCACACCGGCGGCCGTTCGGTGACCTCACCACGAGCCGCTCTGAGGAACAGATCGCGCATTGATACGGATCGAAGCGGAGGCGGCTAAGAGGTTCTGATACGCCGCCGCTCTCGATACCATCGGCCAGCTCCGATGTCGGTTGGCTCCAATGTCGGCTTCGAGCCGGATTGGTTCCGACCCGTATCGGCTCCGCGCTAGGTCGATCTCAAAACGGGTTGCGACGAGGCGGCTGAGCCCGGCGCGTATGACCAGTGGATACACAGATACATACGCCGGGCCGGAGAACTGGGCCCATGAGCGAGAGCCAGGGAAGCAACGACCCACGCATCGTGTTGCTCGGTCCCCCGGGGGCCGGCAAGGGCACCCAGAGCGCCAATATCGAGGAGCGCTTCGGCGTGCCCCACGTGACGACCGGCGACGCGTTGCGCGCGAACAGGGACGTAGAGACCGAACACGGCACGCCACGCGAATACATGGAGGAAGGCGAACTCGTCCCCGACCCGGTGGTGAACGAAATCGTCGCCGAAGCGCTGTCGAACACTCAGGGGTTCGTGCTCGACGGCTACCCCCGGAACGTCGACCAGGCCGAATACTTGGCGGAGATGACCGCGGTCGACGTCGTCCCCTTCCTCCAGGTGGGAGAAGAGGAACTCGTCCGGCGGCTGACCGGCCGCCGGGTGTGTCCCGACTGCGGGGCGAACTACCACGTCGAGTTCGACGCCCCGGACGAGGAAGGGGTCTGTGACGAATGCGGGGCGGAACTCACCCAGCGCGAGGACGACTCGGAGGACGTCGTTCGCGAACGCATCCGAGTGTACGAGGAAAACACCGAACCCGTCGTGACACACTACCGCGAATCCGGCGAGCTGATCGAGGTCGACGGCGAACAGTCGCCCGAAGAGGTGTGGGAGAAACTCCGCGAGGCGATCGACGCC
The DNA here is from genome assembly GCA_003021235.1 of Halobacteriales archaeon QH_6_64_20. GTDB lineage: Archaea > Halobacteriota > Halobacteria > Halobacteriales > Halococcaceae > PXQR01. The sequence continues at coordinate 3,631 of PXQR01000055.1, forward strand.
GCGATCTGAGCGAGCGCTGGGTCCTCAGTTGTGGGCCATCGACTGCGGGTCGTCACGGCGAGCGTTTCGGTAGCGTCGTCGCCCGAGTGTGCAAGCTTCATTAGCAACCGGCCTCAATGCCTACGAAATGGCACGGACAGCGCGGAAAGTCGACTCGTTGGCCGACGAAGACGGGATGGCGGACGCCATGCGAGTCGTCCTCGCCCGGGCCGAAGAACAGGGCACCGTCGAGTGGGCCGGCGTTCGCTCCGAACTCACGAGCGGACAGTGGGGCCGGCTCATCCAGACCGGGATCCTCGTCGACGCCGGCAACGCCGAGGGCTTCGTCGTCGACGACCCCGAGGCCGTCAGGGAGGCGATCGACGGGGACGTGGACACGGGCGGTAGTTCGTCGGGCGAGCCGTCGCCCTCGTCGAACGCCGACGCCACGGACGACGCGGACGATACCGACGACGAGGAAGGCTGGTCGACGTACGACAAGGTCGCGGCGGTCGGGGCGGTCGGGATGTTCGCCGGGTACGCCTGGGCACCGGTTCGAAACGTTATCGGCGGGGGGCTGGACGTCTTTTTGGGCCCGCTCGGGGATCTGCTTCCGTTTTACATGGTCGTGTTGGTGCTCGCGATGTTCACGGGGCTGTGGTCGACGTTACTGCAAGCGAACCTGATGAACATGGACAAGATGGGCGAGTACCAACAGCGCATGAAGGACATCCAGGCCCGCCGCAAGGAAGCTAAAGAGCAGGGTGACGACGAGGCAATCCAAGCGATCCAGGAAGAACAGATGGATGCGATGGGCGATCAGCTGGGCATGTTCAAGGAGCAGTTCCGCCCGATGGTCTGGATCATGCTCTTTACCATCCCCGTGTTCCTCTGGATGTACTGGAAGATCGGCGCGCGCGGCGGCGTCAGCCACGGCCTGAGCGATGCGACGGTCATCCTCCCGCTGATCGGCGAGGTCGGGACATCCGGACCACCCCGACGTAATCGACACAATCAGCGCGATCGACGCTCGAACACCGGTTCGATTTCTCGACCTCGCGTCCGTGGCCGGATCGCGTCCGCAGTCGGAGGGAATCGTTTTTGAGCAGAGGCCGCCCAATAGCGACATGTTCGTCACGATATCCGGTCCCGCGGGGGTCGGGAAGAGTACGACCGCCGCGGGGCTGGCCGACGCGCTCGGCTACGAGCACACGAGCGGCGGCGATATCTTTCGCGCCGTGGCCGCCGAGCGCGGCCTGTCGGCGCTCGAACTCAATAAGCTTGCCGAGGACGAGGGCGAAATCGATCGCGAACTCGACCGCCGTCAGCGCGAACTGGCCGCCGAACGCTCGGATCTCGTGCTCGAATCACGGTTGGCAGGCTGGATGGCCGCCGAACACGCCGATCTCAGGATTTGGCTCGACGCCCCGCTCGATACCAGGATCGCGCGGATCGCCGAACGCGAGGGAAAACAGCGAGCCAACGCCCGCGAGGAGACCGTCGCCCGCGCCGACAGCGAGGCGCTTCGCTACCGCGAATACTACGGAATAGACATCGCGGACCTGTCGATCTACGACGTGACGGTAAACACCGCCCGCTGGAGCCCAGGCGGCGTGCTCGACGTCGTCCGAACCGCGGTCGAAACCTACGACCCGGCGGCCGACGAGGGAGGGGCAAGTATCGATACCGACTACGGACTGTAACTCGTGGATCGCCACGGGATGCGGAGTACTGGAGCCCACGTCGCCGACGAAGACGTGATAGTGTGGGCGAGGCGATGACCGGGTTCGGGCGTGGTTCGCCGGCCGATCGCACGCCGCGGGAGTTGCTCGAATTCGGCGTTATCAACCTCGACAAGCCGCCCGGCCCGTCGGCCCATCAGATTTCGGGGTGGGTGCGTGACCTGCTCGACGAGAGCGCGGCGGCACTGCCCGCTGTGGAAGGAGTAGATAGAACAGGGGAAACGGACGGAACGGATGGTGACGGGAACGAAAGCGGGATCGATCGGGCGGCACACGCCGGCACGCTCGATCCGAAGGTCACCGGCTGTCTCCCGGTACTCACGGGCGCGGCGACCCGGCTCTCGGGGACATTACTTACCCCGAAGGAGTACGTCGCGGTCCTCGAAGTTCACGAACGTCTCCCCGAGGACTTCGAGGCAGTGGTAGGGGAGTTCGTCGGGCCGATCTATCAGAAACCGCCACGCAAGAGCGCCGTTTCCCGTCGCCTGCGGATGCGAGAGATCTACGGGCTGGAGGTACTCGACAGCGAGGCGCGCCGAGCACTCCTGCGGATCAGTTGTGAAAGCGGGACCTACGTGCGAAAGCTGTGTCACGACCTGGGGCTGGCGCTCGGGACCGGCGCGCACATGGGTGATCTGCGGCGAACGCGGGCACGGCCGTTCGACGACCGTGACCTCGTGACGCTTCACGATCTCACCGACGCGCTCGCGTTCGCAACGGCGGGCGAGGTCGAGGCGCTTCGCGAGGTCGTGAAGCCGGCCGAACGAGCTCTGGTTCACCTGCCCCACCTCGTCGTCGCCGAGAGCGCCGCTCGCGAGGTGGCCAACGGCGCACCGGTGTACGCCCCTGGCGTGCTCGATTACGAGTCGCCCGAACGCACGCTCACAGGAGAAAAACCGGGTTCGGGCAGGCACGGCGGAGGCGGCCACGACGGGGACGGGAACCGAAACAAGCGAGGGAGCAACGACAGCACGAACGGCGGCAGGGACGACGAGACACCGCTCGTCGCGTGCTACACGCCGGACGGCGCGGCCGTTTGTCTGGGTCGGCTCGTCGGCGACCCGGAAGCGGAGCACGGGACGGTCGTCGATACCGAACGCGTGCTGGTATGAGCGGACACGGAGAGACGAGGTGAAACCACCGGAGCGACCGATCGCTCGCTCGTCCGCGTCGGAGCCGGAGCGATCGTCGAACCGAACCCCGGGGTCAGTCGTCGGCGCTGGCGGCTTCCTCCCGCTGGGCGTCGGCGACGTCCAGGGTGCCGGTGAGTTCGGTATAGGGATACGGCATATCGATGCCTTCGGCGTCGAAGCGGTTCTTAACGGCTTCGACCCAGTTCGATTGGGCGTTGACGTACTTGCTCCTGTCCGGATCGGTGATGTACCTGCGAGCGGTGAGTCCCACGGCCGAATCGCGAGTTCGGTGAGGATCACGTCCGAATCGCTCCCGTTGAACAGATCGACCGTCGAGGCTTCCTGGATGATGATGTCCCTGGCCTGATCGATGTCGTCCTCGTAGCCGATGCCGAACGTGAACGGCACGCGTAGTTCCTCGTTCGCAACGGGGTTCTTGACGGCGCTGTCGGCGAGTTCGGAATTGGGGACCGTAATGAGCTCGTTGTCGAACGTCTCGATCTTCGTTACCCGCAATTGGATATCGCGGACGACGCCGGTCCGTTCGGTATCCCCGTACCACTCGATCCAGTCGCCGATCTGGAACGGCTCGTCGCGCAGGATGAACACGCCCGCGACGAAGTTAGAGAGCAGATCCTGCATCGCGAAGCCGACCGCGAGCGAAAGGGCCCCGAGCAGGGTCGCAAAGGCTCCGAGCACGACGCCAAACCCCGCGACCGTCGCGGCGACCCCCCAGCGCGACGAACAGGGCAATCGCCGCCATGACGCTCCCGGCAAGCCCTCTGACTTCCTGACCGAACCCCCGCGAGCGAAGTGCTCCCTTCGTGAGTCGAACCAGCGCGATTCGGGCGATCGCATAGACGATGAAGAACGTCACGAGGAAGATCGCAACCGTGACGGCGAAGCTAACCAGCGCCGGGCCGTACTGATTGATGATCTGATTTACCAACTGCTGGGGGTCGGTCGGGATCGGTAGCGGCGGCAGTCCCTGGAGCGGTAGTATCGGCATTTCGTTGTGTGTTTCTCCTGTCGATGATGAACGTACTGCTTGCATTCCGGACCGCGAACCGAGGGAGTCCGCGCCGAGAGAACGTACCCGTCGAACCAAGGTCGAGAGCCACAGGACGAGAACCAGTGTGGAAACGAAGCGTTTAATCCGGCCAGTGTCGTCTACGGAGACGCGGGACCGTGGGGTAGCTTGGTATCCTCGGCGCATGGGGTGCGTCGGACTTGAGTTCGAATCTCAGCGGTCCCATAGCACCTTTTTGTCGCGCCCCGCTCGCTCCTTTTCAGTCGCTCGACTAGGGACGCGATAAAAACCTGTTCCCGTGAGCGAGCGGTAGCGAGCAAACGAGAGCAGGGAGTGGGAGGTGAGTGACCGCAGGGAACGAACGGGAACGACCCTTGCATCAAAAAGAAGCAGCGGCAACCGTTCAGCACAGAAACCGCTAGTGAAAGGTGTAACGTTTGTCGCGCTTTATATGGACTGTCTTGGACAGAATCGGATTACAGTGGCCGAGTGCCGGCATATTCAGGGTTATATCATCGATCGACATTCAACCCGGTTGCGCTCGACGACACAGCGTACATAACGACTCACTCGTGGTTCCCCGACCGTTCGGTTCGAGTCCCGTGGACGAAACCGTGCTATCGGCACGGATCAGCGAAGCCGCTCGACCTCCTCCTCGAGGCGTTCTACGAACGCGGCCGGCGAGACGTCACAGGAGATCGGGTTCTTGAATCCGCCGAGATACGGGGAACTGGGGTCGAGAAACGACTCCCACTCATCGGTGAAGTAGTAGTGACCGTTGTCACGGCGCTCGCTGATCCGCACTGCTCGATCGAGCAGACGGCCCGGTTGCCCGTAATCGCCGCTCGCGATGACGAGACCGGCGAGCCGGTCGGAGTTGCCGCTCGCACGGTACTGTTTCACGTGGGCGTTGTGCTCGTGGGAATCGAGCGCTCGATTCCGTTCGACGGACGAGAGCGCATCGAAGTCGGTGATCGAGTCGATCGTGAAGTAGCCGAGGAGGTACCGGTGGATCGGCGAGGAGCGCCCCTCGCGGACGAGACCGGCGTAGAAGGCGAGTACGTCCCCCGGATCCGATCGGAGCAACTGCGAGCGAGTTTTGCCCGGGTCGCCGAACGTGAGCGCCTCGAAGTTCGGGTCGTGGTGGAGCGGACGGGAAGCGAACTCGCGGTGCCATTCGTCGTCCCTGTATACGCGATCGAGGTAGTCGGCAAGCGATCGATCCCGGTGACGAAGCGCAGTGTTTCCGTATCGACGTGTTTCGGTGGTTTCGGACCACTCGGGGATCGGGACGTACTCGAAGCGGCAATCGGGATAGACCGGCGGGGTCGGCTCGGTGTTGGTGGTATCGGCACCGATACCGATCAGCAACACGGTCATCGTTTCGACTCCTTGCCGGGAACGAATACGGTTTTTGTGAACCCAAACCAACAAAAGGGAAGGGAGCGTCTCGGCGGCCGAGTCGATCACTGGCTATATGCCTGTGGGGGGTCCGAATACGGGCAATGGTGGGAACAGTCGCCGAAGTGGAAGTACCCGTCGAGGAGTTCGCACTGCACGAGACGTCGACCGAACTCGGTGCCGTCGGCTTCGAGGTCGAGCGAGTCGTCGCCCACGATCCGGACCACGTCATTCCGTTCGTCTGGGTGAGCGGTGAAGACGCCAACGAAGAGGCGATCGAAGCGGCGCTCGACGCCGATCCCAGCGTCCAGTCGTTCGAGTCGCTCGCGGCGTTCAACGACGAGTGGCTCTACCGGATGGACTGGGGAAATCACGTCGAAACGCTGGTACGGGTTCTCGTCGAGGAGGACGGTACCGTGATGGCCGCGTCGGGCCGGGACGAAACGTGGAACCTCAGGGTGCTCTTTCCCGAACGCGACGGGCTCTCGCGTACGCACGAGTACTGCGAGGACGCCGGGCTGACCTGGGACGTCAAACGGATCTACCGGCTCGACGAGGGTCGACAGGGCCGCTACGGGCTGACCGACAAGCAACAGGACACGCTCACCGAGGCCTTCGAGCGCGGCTACTACGAGATTCCCCGGGGGACGGCCGCGAAGGACCTCGCCGACGGATTGGGAGTCTCCCACCAGGCGCTCTCCGAACAGCTTCGTCGGGCACACGGCAATCTCGTGAAGAACGCGATCGTCATCGGCCGCGGTGCCGACCCCGAAGAGGACTGAGGCCGAATCGACGCCGATGCGAAGCCGAGTTGGCGTTGACTCGGCCTCGAACCGACATCGGGCGAAACTACTATTTATCGGAGAACAACCGTCGAACATGGCAGGGTACGACGAGTACCTCCGGTCGACGGGCACGATCAGGCTCGTCGGTTTCCTCCTCGCGTCGCTCGCCTTCGTCCCGGCGATCGCGTTCGGAGCGCTCGGCGACTCCGGCAGGTTCGCCGGCGGCGTGGCCGTCGGCGCGACGGTCGTCGGCTCGCTCTCACTGGTGGCGCTGATCGGGGCTGCCGTCCGACGGCGACGGATCGGAGACGAGGCGATCGGGACGGCGAGGAAAGCGGTGATGTCTGGGCGCTGATCCCGACCCGGCAGTACAACGGGCCGTACGCCGAGTCGGGCGCGTCGACTCGAGGCGAGCAGGAGGAAGCCCTCCGCGAGACGAAAGAGCGGGCGGACGAGACCGAACGATACCGCCGAAAGCGCTCGAAGTGACTTCCCGTCGCTCGCCGCTCGTCGGTCGGTACGACCCGCCCCCCGTCCCTGTTCCGCGTTCTCCGCGCCGACTGTCGATCGTTGATCGTCGATCGAGCGGCCGCCCGTTCGAGGGGCGACTCAGTCGCGTTTCACGCCGGGGTTGGTGACCGCGCCGTTCGCCGCCGAGTCGAAAGCGAGCCCGTACTTCGCGAGCACACCCGAATCGTAGTTCGGCTCCGGCGCGCTCCAATCGGCAAGTCGCTCCTCGATCTCCTCGTCGGTGAGATCGACGTTCATCGAACGTTCGGCGATGTCGATCTCGATCCGGTCACCGTCCTCGATGGCGGCGATCGGTCCGCCGGCGAAGGCTTCGGGCGCGACGTGACCGATCATCGGCCCGCGCGTCGCGCCGGAAAACCGCCCGTCGGTCAGCAAGGCGACGTCGTCTTCGTGGCCCTGGCCCACCACGGCGGCAGTGACTCCCAACATCTCGCGCATCCCCGGCCCGCCCTGGGGCCCCTCGTTGCGGATCGCGATCACGTCGCCCGACTCGATCGCCCCTTCCTGGACGAACTCCATTGCACGCTCCTCGTTTTCGAACACGCGGGCCGGCCCCTCGTGATAGAAGTTGTCCTCGCCCGTTACTTTGAGCACGGCACCGTCGGGAGCTACGTTCCCGGTCAGGATCTTGATCGCGCCCTCCTCGTGAAGCGGCTCCTCGACCGTGTAGAGGAAGTCGGCGTCGATCTCCTCGTCGGCGGGCAGGTCGAGTTCCTCTAGCTCCTCCGCGATCGTCCGGCCGGTGATCGTCATCGCGTCGCCGTGCATGTATCCGCCTTCGACCAGCCGGCGGATCACGACCGGGACGCCGCCGACCTGGTGGAGATCGCGCATCACACGCGTCCCGCCGGGCTGGAGATCCGCGATCTTCGGCGTGCGTGCGGAGATCTCGTCGAACTCCTCGATCGAGAGGTCGATGCCGGCCTCGGCGGCGAGCGCAAGCAGGTGCAACACGCCGTTGGTCGACCCCCCCAGGGCGACCTGGAGGGTAATCGCGTTCTCGAAGCTCTCCTTCGAGAGGATCTCGGAGGGTTTCAGGCCCGCATCGACCGCATCGAGGACCAACTCGCCCGCGCGTTCGGCGACCGCGTAGCGCCCTTCGCTTTCGGCGAGCGGGCCGGCGCTCCCGAGCGGCGCGAAGCCGATCGCCTCACTGATCGAGGCCATCGTGTTCGCCGTGAACATCCCGCCACACGAACCCGCGCCGGGACAGGCCGCCCGTTCGAGTTCGTCGAGTTCCTCCCGACTCATCTCGCCGCGGGCGTAGGTACCGACCCCCTCGAAGACGTTCTGGACGGTGACGTCTCGACCCTCGTGTTCGCCCGGCAGGATCGACCCGCCGTAGAGAAACACCGTCGGCAGGTCCGTGCGGACGGCGGCCATCATCATCCCCGGGAGGTTCTTGTCACAGCCGGCGACGGTCACCAAGGCATCGAGGCGCTCGCCGAAGGCTACCAGCTCTACCGAGTCGGCGATCACCTCTCTCGATATCAGCGAGGCCTTCATGCCCTCGGTACCCATCGAGATCGCATCCGAAATCGTGATCGTGCCGAACTCGATGGGCATGCCCCCCGCCGATTCGACGCCGTCGATCGCCGAGACGGCCACTTCGTCGAGATGGACGTTACAGGGCGTGATGTCGGCGGCGGGGTTCGCAACGCCGATCATCGGCGAGGCCAAGTCCTCGTCGTCGAAGCCCATCGCCCGGAACATCGAGCGATGAGGGGCACGCTCGGGGCCGTCGGTGACTTCGCGGCTCGGGAGGTCCTCGGGCTTCTCGCCGATCGGTCCGTCCTCGGGTCCGCCGTTGCGATCGTCCGCGGGCGGTTTCGGCTCCTGTTGGCTCATGAACGTGGCACATTCCCTGACGGCTTAATTGCTCGCCTCGGACGTCGACTACTGGACAGCTCCGACACGCTGGTACCGGCCCGACCCGACCTGTCATCGGCGAACCGACCACCGGTTTCGAGGTCGGTCACGTCGGCGGGTTCCGGCGGATCGAAGACCGGATTCCGGCGATAGCGTGCTCGAAACGCCCTGTCACGAACGCCGGTCGGATTCCGAACACGTTTTTTACCGGGGCCGCGCCAGGCCGTATACGATGGAGAGAACGGTCGCCGTCGCGTACTACCCCGAGGGTGCGGGCCACGCGACCCGGATGCTCGCGGTGGCGAAGGCGCTCGAAGCCCGTGGAACGGGGATTGCTCTCGCCGGCGGCGGGCCGGGCGCCGAATACGTCGAGCACAACGGCTACGAGCAGTTCACCCCCACGCCGGTCGAGTTCATCGCCGACTACCAGGGCCGAGCGAGCGTCCCATCGGGCGGGAACGGCGAGGGCAAACGGGGCGACGGCTGGAGCGCCGGAAGCGACGAGCGTGTTAGGAGCGACGATAGCAATGCGGGAACCGTCGGCACGACGGCGATGGCCGGCGGGAGGGTAACCGCCGACGGCTGGACAGCACTGGTTGACGGTGAACTCGGGCGCTTCGGCGGCCGACGGGTCGGCGTCGCCGAGGAGACCGGGTCGCTCGCGCGCGTGCTCACGCGCAGTCTCCCCCACAGCGCAGAACGCGTGTACGATTACGCCGGTTGGCTGCGCGACCTGCGCCCGGACGCGATCGTGACCGACGACATGTTCGCGGCGATGGCCGCGCCGCTCACGGACACACGGCTTTTCGTGCTTACACACAACGCTTCGTCGTACTACGACGCGGTTATCGAACGGATCTTCACCTGGTTGCTCAACCGCTATCAGCTACGCGCCGCCGGTGCCTTCCTGTATCCCGCGATATGGCCGCACGATCCCGGCGATCCTCCAGGCGTGACCCGCGTCCCGCCGGTGGCGCTCGAACCCACGGGAGTGGAACGAGTCGCGGAGGACGTCGGCGTACTGCTCGTTCCGAGTACCTACTCGACCGGGTTCGACGAACTCGCCGGGGCACTGCGTGCACACGGACGAACGGTCACCCTCGTCGGCGACGGCGAATGGGAGTGCGTGTCGGCGATGTTGCCCTACGTTCGCGCGGCCGATACCGTGGTCTGTTCGGGCTACTCGACGGTCATGGAGGCGGCCGTCGGCGGGACGCCGTGTGTGATCTGGCCCTTCACCGACGAACAACACGGGTTTACCAGGGTCATCGAACGCACCGGCGTTCCCGGCTTCCAGGTCGAACACTCGATTCCTCACGTGCTCCGAGCGGTGCGCCAGCCACCCGAAGCTCCGCGCTACGAGAACGGTGCTACGCGGGTGGCGGGCTTCGTCGGCGACCGACTCGACTGATGCCGGCTCGTTCGACAGTCGATTTCCGACTTCCGAGTTCCGACTTCCGGCTCGTGCGAGCGCGGATCGCGCTCCGAGCACCGATTCCGAAACCGCCTTGCGGCGGTCGGTCGTAGCCCACGTTGATGGCACGCGCGCGGGTCACGGCCGGCGCTCGCTTGCACTTCGGCTTCTGTAACCGTCATCGAGGCCGAACCTGCCGGCGAGGTCGAGGCGATCGGCGGAACCGATAGGAACGATGGGAGCGATGGAGACATCGAACCTGCCGCCCGCAGAGCGGTTTCGCTATTAGGAGTCTCAGGAGCGACCGTGACTCTCGTCGAGGGCTACCCGCGTCACGTCGGGCTCGGGAGCGGTACCCAGTTCGCACTTGCGACCTACGCTGCGGTCGCCCGCGCGCACGGCCGCGAGCCGCGGGTCAGAGAGCACGCCCCGGAGCTCGGGCGAGGCGGGCGAAGCGGCGTCGGCGTCGGCGTCTTCGAGGAGGGGGGTTTTTGTCTCGACGTCGGCCACCCAGCAGAACGGTTCACAGCGGAACGCCCGGTCGACGGTGCCTGGAGCGTGCCACCGGCCGGCGCGCGCCACGAGATACCGCCGGACTGGCGCTTCGTCGTCGCCGTCCCTGGGATCGAACCGGGCAAGAGCGGCGAGGAGGAGGACGCAGGGATGCGCGCGACAGTCGAGCAGGCGGACCCGCAGATCGCCGACGAGATCTCGCAGGTCGTCACCGGGCGACTACTACCGGCGGTCGCCGAGGGAACTCACGAGGAGTTCGGGAGCGCCGTCCGCGAGATCGGCCGCTTGAACGGTGCATGGTACGCGAACGAGCAGGGCGGGACCTACCGGCCGCCGCTCGGCGCAGTCCTCGAACGCATGAACGCGAGTCCCGCCATCTCGGGGGCCGGCCAGTCCTCGTGGGGGCCTACGGTCTACGGCGTTACGACCGCCGCGCGCGCCGAGCGGGGAGCGGCCGCGACGCGCGACGCGCTCGACGAGGCGGGCGTCGGGGGCGGGGTGTCCGTCCGGCGGCCGGCCAACGTGGGGGCGCGGATCGAGACGGTGTAGACACGGCGAGCGTAGCGATGGCCGCGGTGGGTGTGAGCGTGCGTACGTCGGACACGGCTCAGCAGGAGCGAGGGGACCCCGAACTGTAAATAGGGAGATCGGACCAGTCGCCTCATGGATCGCGTCCCGTTCGGGGTACAACGCCTCGACGCGACGGTCGGCGGGGGAGCGCCTGTCGGGAGCGTCGTGCTCGTGGCCGGCGAGGCCGGAGCCGGTGCCCGCGAGTTCCTGTATACGAGCGCCGTGCTCTGCGGACTCGCTCGGGGGGACGCCGACCTGTTCGAACTGCACTACGGCGCGCTCGCCCCGGAAGCGAGCCTGCCCGAGGCGATCCACTACCTGTCCTTTACCGCCGACGAGGCCCAGCTACGCCGCGAGATCGGGCTGGTGATCGACGAGGAGATCGCTACCACGGGTCTCGACGCCGTCTCCTTTCACGACCTCTCGCGGGCGTACTTCGGGTCGAGCCCGGTACCCGTCGAGTGGTACGCCGACCGGACGACGAACATCGAGAACCTGGGGACCGTCCACGGCCGCGAGGACGTCCTCGAAGCGCTGGCCGACCGGCTCGACGCCTGTGCGCCCGGAAGTCTCGTCACGATCGACTCGCTGACCGACCTGCTCGCCACCGCCGAGGACCGGACCCTGGCGGATATCGTCTTACTCGTCCGGGGACTCACGAAGGCGGCGACCGCGTGGGACGGTCTCGTCCTGGTACACGTCAACCGGGAGGCGCTTACCGAGCACCAGTACGGCTTGCTCACCGACGCCGTCTCGGGAACGATGGAGTTTTCTTGGGAATCGGGCGGGAGCAGCCGTGCTCGGACGATGATCGTCAAGCACTTCCGGGGCGTGCTCCCGCGGATCGAAGCCGAGGACATCGTCCGCTTCGAGACCGATATCGGCCCGACCGGCTTCGACATCAGCGACGTCCGGAAGATCCGGTGACGGCTTCCCGCGGATTCGAGCGCTACGCCGTTACGTTCGAGTCCCGGTCGAGACGCACGCACGGAGTGTGTGGTCGCCGATGTCGTCCACAACGGCCATACGACTTATTCGTAGCCGTGTCCAAGGCTCACACATGTCCGAAGAACGAAACAACGAAACGCAAACGGGCGACCGGTCGGCGAGCGAGGATACGACTCGGTGGCTCGCGTCGGGGATCGTTCGGCTCGGGCTCGCGATCGTCGGGGTCGTCCTGTTGCTGTTCGCCGCTGGGCGGATCGCCGGGATCGATCTGCTCGAGATGGTGCTCGAGGTTCTCACGTCCTCGATCGGCCGTTGGATTCTCCTCGCGTTCGTCGCATTAGTACTTCTCGCCGTCGCTGTCCGTGGGTTCTCCTCACGATAGACGCGTCGTCGAGTGCCGCCGGCCAGCCGATCCGACGAAACGAATCCGGATCAGTAGTAGCGACGGCAGTGGCCCGGCCGCTAATGGGCGTCAGCGAGCGCGGCGTCGATCCGATCGCCGAGCGCGCGCAACTCCTCGGCGTCGAGCGTGAGCGTCGTGGTGGTCGATAGTTCCTCGCCACCCGTCTCGATCTCGACGGCGAACCGTCCAGGCCAGACCTCGGTGACGTCGATGTTCGAGTCCCGAGTCCCGGACGCGTCGGCGTCCGACTTCCTATCCAAAGTAGACATGACTAACTACAACTCTAATCCAGAAAAGATATATAGCTGTCCCTTGAACTGGCAGGCTGTCATATTAAGTCCTTATACTATGGGCGATTGATAGCGTACCGACGTTCGAAACACGTTTTCGTTTCTTTTTATATCATAACAGTCGATGAATGTCGATCGATCGATACAGATTGGCATGGATCAATGGGAGGTGGTGCTGAGCGAAACGGCAGTGTTAAGCTGCGCAACTGTCCGCTGGACGATCGTCGTGGGCGGGAGTGAAAAGGGGCCGGCCGTTCGGCGAACCCCGGCGTTCACAAGAGCCGTAGTACTAGTCGCAACCTCTGCAACGTCGGGTTGATGTTTCGTTTAAGCAACTAAGATCGTCGCAAACGTAATATGGCTTCCACTGAAGCGATGCTGGGGACGAAGCGTTCCGGCGGATTTCTGGTGACAGGAGATGTGAAAGCCAGCCGAACACGGCCACTGGCAGCACCCACACTTAAATTGCAGCCAGGCCGGGATGGCGCTCCTGAATCAACGGAACAAGCCGTCTGTTGGGTGCTCTTACAACCTGTTTCAAAGGTTGTGACGATCACTACGGCTCTCGTGAACGTCGGGGTTCGCCGAAAGCGAGGCGCGGAGTGCCTCGAATGGTGAACGGCGGAGCCGTGAGTCAGCGGCGGCCCGTTTCAGTCCCGCCCGTGGCGGTTGTTCGGCGGGCAATTGCGTAGCTCAACACTGCCATTGTCTCAGTCGAGAGGTGTCGAGGCGACGTGCGTCGCTCGCCAACCGAGCGCTCATAGAGCCCGCGGTGTCTACAGCTCGGGTGTTGTTACGAACCGGAGCGCTTTATCGAAGCGAACGGACAGGGCACGACATGGACTGGCGGGGACGATCGGTGCTCGGCGGCCGCGCGGCCCTGTGGCTGTCGGTCGCAGTGGCGCTGTCGTCGGTTCTCACGAGCGTGCTTACGATCGGGATCGCCGCCTCGCCCGCGCTGGTCGTCAACGTCGTCCCGACCGAAATTAGACAGACCGCCGAGTTCCTCGGCGCGCTCGTCGGTTTTTGCCTCCTGCTTTCGGTTCTCGAACTGCGGCGGGGTTTTCGGGCCGCGTGGTACGCAACGACGCTTTTCATCACGGTCGGGGGCGTGCTCGGGGCGATCCAATCGAGCGGCCTCTCGTTGCCGACAGTGGTACTAGCGCTGATCGCGCTCCCGGTCGTGCTCGGTAATCGAGGCCGTTTCGATCGGGAACTCGACCTCTCGACCGCGCAGGTCGCCGCGCTCACGGCTCTCGGAGGAGCGCTCGTCTACAGTACGGTCGGTGCGTACGCGCTCCGAGAGGAGTTCGGCGGCGTCGACGGTCTCGTCGATGCCTTCTATTTCGCGGTCGTGACGGCGAGTACGGTGGGCTATGGCGACGTCACGGCGAGCCCGAACTCGCCATCCGCACGGCTCTTTGTGGTCTCGGTCGTCGTCGTGAGCACGGCGAGTTTCGCCCTCGTGCTCGGGTCGCTTTTGGGGCCAGCGATCGAAGCTCGGCTCACCAGCGCGCTCGGGATCATGACCGACTCACAGCTCGAAGCGCTCGACGACCACGTGATCGTGCTCGGCTACGGCGACCTCACCGAACCGATCCTCGACGAGTTGGGCGATCGCAACGACCGGAGCGAGCGGACACCGTTCGTCGTCACGCCCGAGACCCCGGCCGCCGAACTGCGCGAGACCGATCGCAGCGTCTTGGTGGGGAATCCATCCGACGACGAACCCCTCCGGCGAGCGGGTATCGAGCGCGCGCGGGCGGTCGTCGCGGCGACGGAGAGCGACGCCAAGGACGCCTTCTCAGTGCTTGCCGCCTGGGAACTCAACCCCGACGTGCGGATCGTCGCCGCCGCCACCGACCGGGAGAACGTCCCACGCTCTTGTGTAGACTGGCGGAACAGCATGCTAACAATGAACGCACTATGTCGAGAGACAGGCGCTACGTCACGAATACAGCTTACTCAGGAGCTGAATCGCTCGTCATCTCGCGGTTCCGCTGTACTACACAAGAGCGTCGAGCGTTGTGTCGAATCGGCCGGCGATCGGTCCCATGGTCAGGACACCTCCTCGATCGCCGTGAACAACCGGCGGGTAAGGGACCTTGCGGCGAGATCAATGACCTCGTCTGCGATCCCGTCGCCGGAAACGAAGGTATCGAGTCCGATTCGTCCGCCAGCCATGTTTCGGTGACCGCCGGCGCTCCCGCAATCGGAAAGCGTCTCCTCGAACCACTCGCCGATGTGGACGCGCGAGTCTCGCGACCGCGCGCTCAGTTGGATCGAATCGTCGACAACCGCGAACACGATCGTCGTATTGATCCCCTCCAGGTTGAGCAAGTAATCAGCGGCTTGGGGGATCGCATCCCGTTCCGTCGTCCGACCCGCATTCGAAACGAGCCACGACCCACGAATCTCGCGATCGGAGATCGCCTTGCCAATGGCGTTGAGCGTCCCGGTACTGAACAGGGTACTATTGAGTTCGCGGACGACCTCGGTATCGACGTGCGGATGGAGGAACTGTGCCGCCGCGTACTCCGATCGCGTCGTGCCGCGCTGGAATGCAAGCGTCTCCCGTCGGATGCCGAACAATAACGCCGTCCACAACCGCTCGTCCGGTTCGTATTCGAACTCCCGGAGATATTCGGTCAGTATTGTCGCAGTCGCCCCGACCTCTGTCCGGTGGTCGACGTACGCGGCGTCCGCTGGTTCTACGTCGTGGTGGTCGATGACGACGTCGATTTCGCTTTCGGACGGCACGGTGTTGTTCCGGCCAGGACGCGCGTGATCGACGAACCCTACTGACTCGTACTCCCCTATCGAATCGGCCTCGAACGGGTCGATATCGAGATCGAGGACGTTCACCATCGCGCGGTTCTGCTGATGGGTGATTCCTCCGCCATAGAGAACGTCGATGTGCTCGACGCCAAGCGATGCGGCGATGTGCTCCAACCCTAACGCGCTAGCGAGACAATCCGGGTCCGGGTTGTCGTGACAGACGATCGCGAGCGAGTCGCTCCTCTCGAGCAACCATGATGACGCTGTTCGACGCGTCCGAGCGGACGGTATCCGTGGTCGACCCGGCAACGAACCGCCGAAGCCGCCCCTCCTGCGGAGCACCGAGTACGGTAGCGTCGTAGTATGTCGACTGTTCAATGATCGCTGCCGCCACGTCGTCCGCTTCGAGCACCCACGTGTCGGCCGTTTCGAATTCACCCAAGCGATCGAGCCCCATCGTGACGTATTGCTCGGCGTCGGCTCGCTCGCGCTCTGTGGCGCTTGAGTCGATAGCATACAACAGGTCGATCCACGCGTCGTTCGCCGTGGCGACCTCGCGAGCGACGTCGATAGCGCGTCCCGCATGCGGACCACCGGCGACCGGCACCAGCACGGACGAGACATCGAGGTGTCCCTCGCCGCTCACAACGACGACATCGCAGTTCGTGCGCGCGGTGATCCGGGCGACGACGTCCCGACGGAGGTCGCTCGTTCCATCCGAACGGGAACGTTCGAGGACGACGGTATCGACCTCGTACGGGTCGATCATACGCTCGATGATGCCGATGGCACGCCGACCGACTCGAACGGTTCCACGAACAAGGACGTCCGTCGATGGGTCGGTCTGCATCCGGAAGACGTGCTTTGCCACCTCGCGGTGGACACCCGTCCGGTTGACGTGTTCGTACGGAGTTCGTCCCGGTGCGGTCACCGGATAACAGATCAGAAGCTCGGCCCTGCGGTTTCGGGCGATGGTAGTTGCGAGTTCAATCGCCCGATTGATGGCTGTTTCGTCGAGGATCGGAACGAGAATCCGGCCACCGGGCGACGGCAGTCCGGTTGCGTCCTCGGCCGATATGCCGGTTAGCGCGGCGGGCGATGCAGTGGCCATTAGATATCGTGAACTCTTGATCCATTATAAAACACGCGGTCTACTTTTGATTCGATAGACTCAGACGAGATAAATTTTTATACGATAATACAGAGCGGAACGTATATGTGTGCTCTCGTACTCCCTTCGTTCATGACTGACCGCCTCGACGAGGTCGACCGACGAATTATCTATCATCTCATGGCCGACGCCCGCCACACGTCCGCGCCGATGATCGCCGATGAACTCGATGTTTCGGCCGCAACGATCCGCAACCGTATTCGACGATTGGAGCAACGAGGCGTTATTCGAGGCTATCACGCGGACATCGACCACGAACAAGCTATTGGAGGGCTCGCGAACCACCTCGTCTGTAATACCCCTGTACCGAACCGTGAGCGGCGTGCTGAGCAGGTGCGCGAGATTCCAGGAGTGGTCAACGTCCGCGAACTCATGACCGGCCGCCGGAACCTCTCGGTGAAGACGATCGGTACCGATACGGACGATCTTACTCGGATCGCCCGTTCGATCTCGAACCTCGGTATCGAGATCGAAGGTGAGGATCTCATCCACCGCGAGCACTACCAGCCCTACAGCCCCTTCGGCCCCGAACAGGGCTACTCAACCGCATCGGTCACGGATTACCTGAGCCTCGCCGGCGAGGCAGAGGTGATCGAACTAACGGTTGCCGAGGACGCTCCAGCTGCTAACAAGACGCTTCAGGAAGCCAGCGACGAGGGCCTGGTCGGTGAAGACGTATTGCTCGTGACGATCGAACGGGAGGATGAAGTGTTAACACCGGGGGGAGACTCGCTGATACAGTCTGGCGATCTCGTGACGCTGTTCGCGCGCGGCGGTGTCTCCGGGGAAGTCATCGATGTGTTCACTAACGATCGTAGTGAAACCCACCGAGCGTAGTAGCAAGAACTCTGCTCGGAAGGTTATCGAAGCGTTCTACATCCGCGAGAGCAGACGAAACACTCCGTTCGAAGGATCGCTCTCGAACAGAGGCGACTTTTCGCTCGTCCACGGCGGATTCAGTACTTCGAGTTATAAGAGCAAAGACAGGAAGACGGACCCTCGAACGATTTAATTCACGCACAGTGCAAATTAGAATCAGGAATTCGATCATGAGTGCGTGGTCCCGACACATCGCGTGCCGAGTGAAAACCGCCGGGAGTACGCTCAGCTCTCCGTCGCTCACGAGTCGGCTGGTCCCGTTCTCCGATAAGAGAGCCGTCGCTTCCGACCGGGGCACCCGATCTCAGGAACACCTTTCAATAGAATTATCTATTGCCGATCTGAGCAAGAGGGACCCGCTCTTACCGTTCGGAGTCGGGGATCACGACCACCTTGCCGAAGCCCTCGCGTTCCTCTAACATCTCGTGGGCCCGGGCGGCCTCGCTCATAGGCAACGTCTCGCGAACGCGGGGATCGAAGGTGCCGTCCCACACCTTAGAGAGCACGTCGTCGACTTCGCCCAACGACGCCATCGTCGAGCCGATGATCTCCAACTGGTTCCAGAACACGCGGTTGATGTTCGTCTCGGCGGTCGGCCCGCCCGTTGCGCCGCAGGTCACGACCCGGCCGCCCTTCGCTAAGCTCTTCAGCGAATCGTCCCAGGTGGGCGCGCCGACGTGATCGACGACCATGTCGACCCCACGGCCGTCGGTCCCCTCGTAGATCGCGCCCCCGAAGTCCTCCTCGGCGTAGTTGATGACGTGATCGGCACCGCACTCGCGGGCGTGTTCTAACTTCTCGTCGGTGCTCGCAGTGGCGTAGACCTCAGCTCCCGCATAGTCGGCGATCTGGACCGCGGCGTGACCCACCCCGCCGGAAGCGCCGAGTACCAGTACTTTTTCGCCGGCCGTGAGGCGGCCCTTGCTCATCAGCATGCGCCAGGCGGTTTGGAAGACGAGCGGCGAGGCGGCGGCGGTCACCCAGTCGACGCCCTCGGGCACCGGAACCAGGTTGGCCGCCGGGACGACGGCGCGTTCGGCGTGGACCCCGCGGACGTGCTCGCCCAACAGGTGATAGCGCTCGCACAGGGAGTGTTCGCCGTGACGACAGAACTCACACTCCCCGCAGCTGATTCCCGCGGTGACTGCGACCCGATCGCCGGGTTCGAATCGCGAGACGTCTCCTCCCGCTCCCTCGACGACGCCCGCCGCGTCGCTACCGGGGATATGGGGCATCTCCAGGTCGACGCCCGGGAGGCCACGACGGGTGTGGACGTCCAAGTGGTTGAGCGCGCCGGCCTTGACATCGACGAGGACCTCCCCTCGATCGGGTTCGGGATCGGAGAAGTCGCCGTACTCCAGTACGTCGGCATCGCCGTGCTCGCTGAATTGAACGGCCTGCATGAAGGAGGCCTCTCCGGGTGAGTGCAAAACAGTGACGATGAGCCACTGGGAGGCCGAGCGATCGAGGGGATCAGCGACAGCGACCGGACGAAGGTCGATCGAACGGCGACGGTCGAACGATCCGGTCGATCACCCACCGTCGTCGAGTCGAGCGCCACAGTCCGGACAGGTCTCGTCGACGACGGTGACGGGTCCATCACACGCCGGGCAAAAGTCGCGGTAGCAGGCACGATCGCCCATACCTGGTGGTCGTGAATCCGTCCGAAAGTCGGTTTCGGCGGATCGGCTCCGGCGGCCGCGACGGGAGTACCGACGCGGACGTAGCGTCGAGTCCGGGACCCGGGACGCACGGGTTTTAATGGCGACCGCGCGAACGCGGCTCATGAGCGGCGAGGAGAGCGCGCCCGACGAAACCGAGCACCGAACGGACGAAGCCGATGGAAGGGGCGACAGCGACCGAGGGAGCGAGCACGCGGATCGCGGCGGTAACGGTAGGGATCCCCCCGGCATCGACAACGACGGCAACGACGACCAGGAGGGCGGCGGCGATCACGACGGTACCGATAGCGACACGAGCGGCCACGCGAACCACGCACATCGGGGCGGCGACGGCCACGGGGATCACGGGAGCCACGACGGTCACGACCACCACGCGAGCGACGTCGAGACCGTGGGTGTAGCGATCCTGACGGTATCCTCCTCACGGTCGCTCGACGATGACCCGGCGGGTGATACCATCGGGTCGGCCTTCGAGCGCGCCGGCCACGAGGTGCGTTCTCGGGCCCTCGTCGCCGACGAACACGACGACGTCCAGGCGGGCATCGACTCGCTGGTCGATCGCGAGGACACCGACGTCGTCGTGACTACCGGCGGAACCGGCATCACGCCCGACGACGTGACGATCGAGGCGGCCGATCCCCTGTTCAAAAAGCGCCTGCCGGGCTTCGGCGAACTGTTCCGCCGACGGTCGTACGGCGAGGTCGGTGCCAGGATCGTCGCAACGCGGGCGAGCGCCGGCGTCGTCGAGGACGTGCCGGTCTTCTGTCTGCCCGGTAGCGAGAACGCCGCGCGGCTCGGAAGCGAGATCGCCACGGATGTCTGTGGCCACCTCGCGGGACTCGCGAGACGGGACGAGGAACAACACTGACGCCGAACGGGACGATCCAGGGGAGAACGAGGCATGGCGATCGAACGCAGTGAGCACGATTCGGGACCGAACGACTCCGGGGGAGACGACTACGACATCGTGATCGTCGGCGGCGGCGTGTCGGGACCCAGTGCCGGGATATACACCGCCCGGGCGGGCATGGATACCTGCATCCTCGATCGCGGTCCCTCCTCGCTTGCACGGTGTGCGTACCTGGCGAACTACCCCGGCTTCCCCGGCGGGATCGACGTTCCGACCTTCCGGGCGCTCTGTCGCGCACACGCCGAGGCGGCCGGCTGTCGGTATATCTCGGATATGGTCGTTTCAGTCCGGCGCGAGGACACGGGCGACGACGATCAGGACCGGATCGTCGAGGACGGAGCGAACGGCGAAGACGACGAGAACGAGGACGGAGGTAGGACGAGCGGGAACTTCCTCGTCGAGACGGCTGACGGCCGGGCGATCGAAACCCCCCGAGTCATGATCGCGACGAAGGACGACACGACCTATCTCGAAGCGCTCAACGACGAGGCGATGTTCGTCACGGAGAGCTACGGCGGGGAGACCGCTCGATACTTCGATTCGGAGTACGTCGATGACGACGGACGGACACGGGTTCCCGGACTGTACGTCACCGGTCCACTGTCGGGGTGTCTCGATCAGGCGATCACGAGTGCCGGCCACGGCGCGACGGTCGGCTTCAGCGTGATCACCGACTGGCTCGTCGATCGGGGCTATCCGCGCGCTCTCGCGCGCGGGTACTGGGACTGG
Source organism: Halobacteriales archaeon QH_6_64_20 (assembly GCA_003021235.1). Taxonomy (GTDB): domain Archaea; phylum Halobacteriota; class Halobacteria; order Halobacteriales; family Halococcaceae; genus PXQR01. The sequence goes on from PXQR01000055.1 coordinate 24,388, forward strand.
CTCTCGAAGGCAAAAACCAGAAGCGACGACTGGACGGAACACACCCGAGCGTTCGTCGAACGCTCGGTTCCCGAGGACGCGAGCGACGAGCGCATCGAGCGCCTGGTCGCCGAACTGCGGGCGCACACCGACGCGCTATTCATACCGGAAGCGGAGGTCACACGACGTACACGCCGGGGCCACCGACGCCTGCTCGAACACATCGACGACGCGGTTATCGAAGCGTACCTCGACGATCGCGCAGACGACGAGTAGCCGCCAAACGTCGCCGTAGCGAACTCAGTCGGTCGCCCGCGGGGGAAGCACGGCGTACAGCGCCACCGCGACGGCGGTGATCGCCCCGAGCGCGAGGAAAGCCTCGTCGAACAGGTCGATATCGGCGAGCGCGCCGACGAACGTCGAACCGGTCGCGCCGATCAGGAAGAAACCGGTCCGAAGCAGGCCCCACGCGGTGCCCTGTACGTCGTCGGGCAATACGGCGACGACGTAAGCGTTCGTCACGGGGGCGATCGCGAGACGGATCCCGAGGAGGACGACCAGCGCGACGAGAACGAGGAAGTCCTCGACGAAGGGCAACGCGAGCAGCGGGAGCACGCTCACGCCGGTTACGATCACGAGGACAGTACGATCGCCGAACCGGTCGGCGGCGCGTCCGGCGGTCGACTGGCAGAGAGCGCCGCTGACGAAAAGCAGTGCGTAAAGCGCGGTCGCGGTGGTCACGCTCACGTTCTTCGTGGCGACGAGATAGGTGGGTAGGAAGGCCGTCAGCCCCTGGAAGGCAAAGAGCATACACGTTGCGGCGGCCACCCCGACGGCGACCGGCCGGCTCGAAATCGCGCCGAGCACCGAGCGGGCGCGCTCGCGTCCCGATTCGCCCGCATCCTGCTCGATCTCCCGTCGCGGGACGGCCCGCCAGAGCGAAGCGCCCGCAATGAGTAACAATGGTGCGAGCGAGGCGATCGCGACCCGCCAGTCGAGCCGGTCGGTCAGGAGCGTCACCGCCAGCGGGAACGCCGCCGCGCCGATGCTTCCCGCGCCCAGCATGAGCCCGAAGGCCGCACCGTCGTTTCGCGGGTACACGGTCGAAAGCACCGTTCCCCGTGCCGGTCCATACAAGCCGGTCCCGAGCCCGAAGAGCGCAGCAGCGAACAGAAAGAACACGAACGTCGGGGCGAGACCGAACGCGAGCACGCTCGCCGCGGTGATCAGCGCGCTCGCGGTCAACAGCCCCCGCTCGCCGAGCCGATCGACGAGCATGCCGGCGGGAAACTGCATGAGGGCGTAGGTTATCCAGGTCATCGAGATCGCGATGCCGGCGGTGGCGTTGTCGATCCCGAAGGTCGTCTTGAGCTGGGGAACGAGCACGGGCACGGCGAAACGCGTCCCTAAAACGAGCAGCCACCCGATCGCGACCGAGCCGAGTACCCACCCGCCGCCCTCCCGCCGGAGCGCACCCAGCGTTGGAAGCGAACCGGCGACCGTTCGACGGACTACATCGGAGGGCGTCACGATCTATGTGGATCGACGCCCGCACCGTTGTAAGGCCTGTCGAACCGGCGTCGGATCAGTGTGGAACGCTCGTGATCGACGCCGAGGAACTCGTCGCGCTTGGATCGGTCCCGAGAGGAGTCCGGAATCCGAATCCCTGCCGACGCTCGTTCCGCTTGCTTAGCCGCCGCTGCCGGTCGCAAGGCTTTCGAGCGCGTTCGCAATCGTGCTCAGGATCTCTTCCTGACCGTCGATCCCGTGGCGCGCGGCGAGGTACTGGGGATCGTTGTAGGTCACGTACACCTGGCCCTCCTCTTCCCAAACGAGGGTTTTCTGGGGAAGGTCGATCGCGGTCGAGCGACTCGCCTGCATCAGCGGCGTCCCCAGGTTGGGGTTGCCGAAGATCAGAAGCGTCGTCGGGGGCAACTGCATGCCGGTCGACTGGGCGTTCGCCGCGTGATCGACCGTCGTCATGAGCGTGAGAGCGTCGTTGTTCCGGATAGCACTCCTGATACGACCCATCGTCGCGTCGAAGGACTGACTGCTCTCGACGGTCACCAGGCCAGCGCCCTCCGAGACGCCGGTCTCGCCACCCATGCCGCCCGAGTCGGTGCCGTTCGCCGTTTCGGTGCTCGTGGTCCCGTTGTCCATCGTCTCGGTACCCATCGTTCCGTTCTCGGTGGTATTGCTCCCGTTTTCGGTGCCGTTGGGCATTGTCTGTGCCGGTCGGGGTTGTTCACCCGTGCAGCCGGCGAGAAGGCCCGCGCCGGCGGCGCTACCGAGCAGGAACCGTCGTCGATCCATACGAGCGCACGCACAGCGGCACGGAACGAAAGTATTCGGTACGCAATCGAAGCCGGTCCGAGAATCGCGTCCAGCCGGTCGGGGCGGCCGGCGATACGATCGAAAAGGTGAGCGGCGTTTCAGTGGCCTTTCGAGGCGAGTCCCCGCTCGCTACGACGGCAACGGACAGAGGCTCGCGGTGAATACGACCACCTCGTCGGTGTCGTTGCGCGCGCCATGGGCTACGCCGCGTTCGTGACGGACGACGCCGGGGGCCTCGATTTCCGCTTCGTCACCTTCCTGGATCACCGTCACCGTTCCCTCCAGTACGTGAAAGACGTTCGTCGCGCTCTCGTGTTCGTGAGTGCTCAACTGTCCGCCGGGACCGAGCGCGAAGACCTTGACCAGCACGTCGTCGGTCACGACGAACTCCTCGTCGGCGACGTCGCCCTCGCCTACGTCCGGCACGGAGTACCGATCGAGCGTCATACCGAGGGAAACAGCGGGGGGCAGTTAGCGGTTAGGAAAGCAAGCAGAGCGGTGTTCAATCAAGCAACGGAAGCGAGGTCGAATAGCGGAAGCGAGGGACCCTGTCCCGGGTGGGATCGAAGGGGTCACGCTCGACGACGACGCACGCAGGGGTCTAACGAGGAAGCACGCGGTTCGGCGAAAGCAAGGGGACCGGCGAGTCGAGCGTTCACCGCAAGCGTGAGCTATAGCAGGCCCCGCTTCCTGGACTCAGTATGGAGTACGTGACCGTTCAGGATACGGAGGTACCGGCGCTCGGCTTCGGAACGTGGCGGATGCGCGGGACCGAATGCAGGGAGGCGGTCGGAACGGCGCTCGATCTGGGCTATCGCCACATCGATACCGCCCAGGCCTACCGGAACGAACGCGAGGTCGGCGCGGCGATCAGACTCTCGGACGTCGATCGCGAGGACCTCTTCCTGACGACGAAACTCGACTGGTCGAACCGCGATCACGAGGGCGTCCTCGAATCCACACAGGGAAGCCTGAACAAGCTCGGGACCGACTACGTCGATCTCCTGCTCATCCACCAGCGAAACCTGCGGACGCCGCTCGAAGAGACCCTCGGCGCGATGGACGAGCTGTACGAGGAGGGTTCGGTCCGTCACATCGGCGTCAGTAACTTTTCGGTCGAGCGCCTCGATCGCGCCCGCCGGATCGCAGACGCCCCAATCTTCACCGATCAGGTCCAGTACCACCCCTTCTGGGGCCAGCGCGATCTGCTCGATTACTGTCAGATCCACGACCTGATGCTGACGGCGTACTCGCCGCTGGCACACGGCGGGGCGGTGCGCGACGGGATGCTCAGGGACATCGGCGCTCGCTACGACAAATCCCCGGCACAGGTCGCGTTGCGGTGGCTGATCCAACAGGACAACGTCGCGACGATCCCGAAATCGACGAGTCGCGAGCACATCGCGGACAACCTCGAAGTGTTCGATTTCGAGCTGAGCGAGCGGGAGATGCACGAGATCCGGCGGCCCTCGGCGGCACGGACGGCGGCGCACTTCGTCCGCGGCCGACTGTCGTGGTGAGATCGGCCGTCGTGACGAGAGGTGAGCGAAGAACGAAAGCCAGGGGGCGACGAACGACGAACGGCGAGCGGCGGGCGGCGAGCACCGAACGCCCGACGCGGCTCCTCGCCGTTGGCCGAACGGTAGAACCCTACGGTCTCGATGTCGGGTACATGGGAACGCTACGCTACCGGATAACACAAGACGGGGGCGGTCGTAGCGGGCCGACATGGTAACCGAACTCGGCACGGGGGTCTGGTGGCTCGACCTCGGCGGCGTGAACGCCTTCTTAGTAGACGACCCCGGACGCGAGGGGGGAGACGGGTCGGAATCGGCGTCGGAGTCAGAGTCAAAGCCGACGTCAGGCGGGGAAGCCGGAGACCGATCGGAGACGGGTGGTGGCCTGACGCTGATCGACGCGGGCACCCCGCGGGACGCGGGTACCATCGCGCGGGGAATCACCGAGACGGGCTTTTCGCTGTCGGACGTCGAACGCGTACTCGTTACTCACTACGACCTCGATCACGTCGGCGCGCTCTCGCGGTTGAGCGGACTCGATGCTCCGGTCTCGGTCGGGGCGGCCGACGCCGGACTCCTGCGCGGCGAGCACCCCAACTGGGCGAACCACAAGGGCGCGATCCAGTTCGCCACCGACCCACTGGTCGACGAGCCGGCACTCGACATCCGGCCGATCGAGGACGGTACCGAGATCGGCGGCTTTCGCGCCTATCACACCCCGGGGCACACCCCCGGCCACGTCACCTACGTCAACGAGGCACGTTCGGCAGCGTTTCTCGGCGACCTGGTGATGGAGTCGAACGGCGAACTCAGCCCCTCGCCGTGGGTAATCAGCTACGATACGGGCGAGGTGGCCGGCAGTATCGCGGCACTCGCGAATCGCGTCGGCGAGTTCGATATCTGCGGGATGGGCCACGGGGTGCCGTTCGTTCGCGGCGGGTCCGACCGGTTGCGCGAGTGTGCCGAACGGGTAACCGTCGAGGAGTGACGAGCGGCGAGCGATCGGCACACGACACGGATGCGGCCGGGAACGACCGTCCATACGGCTGGAAACGATCGGCACGTATCCGTGGTCTTAGGGGAACGCCCGATCAATGGAGCGTATGGCCGAAGACGCCCTCCCAAGCGGCTGGCAGGAGATCGACGACACCGATCGGGACGCCGGACGATACAACCCCCAGCCCATCAGCCGGTTCGAACACGGCGAAACCGGCGTCGGGATACGGCTGACGCCGGCGGACCCGAAGGCCGGGACCGGGAGCGGACCCGGAGACGACGGCGAGAACGACTACCGCGTGAGCGTCGGCGAGGACGGCGCGGGCGATATGACGCCGCTGACGAACGCCTCGGGTCACGCCGGCGCGCTCGGAGTCGCTCGGGAGCTCATGGGAGCGTACAACGAACGCTGTATCGACGGCAACGAGGACACCGAGGCCCTCTTCGAGGACTTCGCCGGGACGGATTGATCGACGGCGTATGTACCACGATGTCTCCGACGGACCCGAAGCAGCTCCCGGTAGGATCCGCTACGGGGCGAGTTCCTCGGCGACGATGGCGGGTGCTAAGAGATCGGGATCGACCTGCAGATCGGCCTGTCCGCGGGCGAACTCCGGGATCGAGTCGCGAGCGTAGATCACCGCCCGCAGGTCGGGGTTCAGGTCCTTTGCGACCGGGATCGCGGTCGCCTGGCGGACGTCGGTGAGCACGAACAGCGACGTATCGGCGATCCCCGCGTTTTCGAGCGCCTCGCGGTTCGCGACCCCGTCGATCCGCTCGACTTCGATACCACGGTCGGTGAGCGCCGCGCCTAACGAGTCGTCGTCGAGACCCACGACGATGGCGGTTCGTACCGGAGTATCCCCGTTCGCAACGGTGTCCTCGTCCGTAGCGAGGTCGTCGTCCGTGTCCGCGCATGTTTCGGCGTCGGTACCGCCTCCGGTGTTCGCGTCGCCGTCGGCGTCGTCGGTGTCGGTCATCCGATCATCACTCGTATTCGATCGTCGCGGGCGGTTTGTGCGTCACGTCATAAACCACGCGGGCTACGTCGGGATGGGCGCTCGTGATCCGGCTCTGGATGCGCTGGAGGGTCTCCCAGGGCAGTTCCTGGGCGCGGGCGGTCATACCGTCGCGGCTCTCGACCGCTCTCACCGAAACGATCCAGCCATGCACCCGGTTGTCGCCTTTGACGCCCGTGCCTTTGCCGATCACCGCGGCGAGGGCCTGCCAGGGGTCGTGCTCGGCTAACTCCTCGCGAACGACCGTATCGGCCGCGCGCGCTACCGCTAATTTCTCCTCGGTAACCTCGCCGAGGACGCGCACCGCGAGGCCGGGTCCCGGGAAGGGCATCCGTTCGGCGACGAGTTCGTCGAGATCGAGCGCGCGGGCCACCTCGCGGACCTCGTCCTTGTACAACTCGCGTACCGGTTCGATTATTCCCTCGAAATCCATGACCTCGGGCAGGCCGCCGACGTTGTGATGGGATTTGATTCCGCCCTCCGACTCGATTCGATCGGGGTAGATCGTTCCTTGGACGAGATAGTCGGCGTCGACCGCGCGGGCCTCGCGCTCGAACTCTCGAATAAAGCCCTCGCCGATGACGTGGCGTTTCTCCTCGGGGTCGGTGACTCCCGACAGCGCGTCTACGAAGCGCTCGCGGGCGTCGACGACCTCCAAGCTCTCCATGTATCCGAACGTCGACTCGATTTCGGCGGTTTCCTCGGCGCGCATGAGCCCGGTGTCGACGTACACCGGCGTCAGACGGTCGCCGATCGCCTCGTAGGCGAGCGCGGCGGTGACCGACGAATCGACGCCGCCGGACAGGGCAGTGACCGCGCGGGCGTCGTCGATCTCAGCGCGGATCTCTTCGATGGCTTCCTCGATGAACTCCTCGGGGTCTCTCATAGCGACTCCGTGGGCTCGGCCGTGCCGGTCGGCTCCGTCGGTCCCGTCGGTGTCGACGTCGATCGGTCGCCGTTAGCGTCGGTGTCGCGTTCGCTATCGCTGCCGATGTCGCGATCGCGGTTTCGGTGTTCGTGTTCGAGCGCCGCATCGAGCAGACCGACGAACGGCGGGCTCGCCCGATCCGGTCGCGAGCGGAACTCGGGGTGAAACTGCGTGCCGAGGAAGTACGGATGGGTCGGGAGTTCGAGGATCTCCATCCGTCTCCCCGATCGACCCGAGAATCGAAGCCCGGCCGCTTCGAGGTCGGCGATGTACTCGGGGGCCACCTCGTAGCGATGGCGGTGGCGTTCGGTGCAGGACGTACCGCCGTAGATCGCGCTCGCCAGGCTGTCGGGATCGATCTCGGTCTCGTGGGCACCCAGACGCATCGTCCCGCCCAGGTCCTCCTCGTCGGCCTGCTCGGGGAGCAACCCGATCACTGGGTGGGGGGTAGCCGAGTCGATCTCGGCGGAGTGTGCGCCCGCCAGTCCGAGGACGTCGCGCGCGAACTCGACGACGCCCAGCTGAAAGCCGAGACACAGCCCTAAGAATGGCACCTCGTGTTCGCGGGCGTAGCGGATCGCTTCGATCTTGCCGCCCGCACCACGGGAGCCAAAGCCCCCGGGGACGACGACGCCATCGGCCTCGCGCAGTCGGCGCTCGTGGGCGTCGTCCATGCGGTCGGCATCGACCCAATTCACGTTCACGTCGACGCCGCGATCGAGCCCGGCGTGTTTCAGCGCCTCGTGGATCGAGATGTATGCGTCCTCTAGGGCGTACTTGCCGACGAGCGCGATCTCGACCTGCTCGTCGGTCTCGCGGGTCACGAGTTCGCGCCAGCGTTCGGTTCGCTCGGTTCGGGGTGGGGCCTCCCCGGCGAGGTCCAGTCGATCGATCACGTACCGATCGAGGCCCTCCGCTTCGATCGTCAGCGGGACGTGATAGATATCGGGCACGTCGGGGTTCGAGAAGACCGCCTCGGTCGGGACGTCACAGAACAGGGCGATCTTCTCCTTGGTATCGGGGTCGAGTTCCTCGGCGCTTCGGCCGACCAAGATGTCGGGCTGCAATCCAATGGAGCGGAGTTCCTTGACCGAGTGTTGAGTGGGTTTGGTCTTTTGTTCGCCGTTCTTCGAGTACGGGACGAGGGTGACGTGAGCAAGCAAGAGGTCCTCGTCGGGGGTCTCGTGGACGAACTGACGGATCGCTTCGAGAAAGGGCATGCCTTCGATGTCCCCGACCGTCCCGCCGACCTCGACGAGACAGACGTCCGTACCCTCGGCGGCCTCGCGGATCCGGCGCTTGATGTCGTCGGTGATGTGGGGGATGATCTGTACTGTGTCGCCGAGGTAGTCCCCGGAACGTTCCTTCTCGATGACGTGCTTGTAGGCTTTCCCGGTCGTCACGTTGTGATCGGCGGTCATGTCCGTCCCTAAGAAGCGCTCGTAGTTGCCGAGGTCGAGATCGACCTCCGCACCGTCCTTGAGGACGTAGACCTCCCCGTGCTGATAGGGGTTCATCGTGCCCGCGTCGACGTTGAGATAGGGATCGATCTTCACTGCCGTCACGGAAAAGCCCGCGTTGGCGAGCAGGCGGCCGGTGCTCGCCGCCGTAATCCCCTTGCCGAGCCCGCTCATCACCCCTCCGGTGCTGGCAAAACCGTTTCGGAACGATCGAAACCGATCGCCGGTCGCCACCACGCCGGTCGCCGGCTCCGACTATCGAGCGTTGCTCGGGACGATCCGCCTCGGTCGATCCTGTCGGTATCCCGGTAAGCCTGCGATCGCAGGCCTCGAAGACATATCCGTGGGGAGAAGTACCGAAGCCGGAGGCAAACGCATGGCTGAATGTACCGTCTGCGGCAAGGAACTCGACGCGGACCAAATGAGCGAACAGCGCGAGGAAAACGGCGAGACGGTCTACCTGTGCTGTCCACAGTGCCAGGAGGAGTACTCCGGCTGAGATCGAGAAAACGACGACGGGGGACACGACGCGACGATCAGGGGACGAGCTCGGTGGGGTCGTCCGCATCGCTACGACCCGCTGTTGCGGATATAATCGCCTGGTTCGGCTCCTCACGGGTCCCATGGTCGTCGATGACGGCGTTCCAGACGGCGACGTACTCGCGGGCCGCGTGAACGTTGTACCCGGCCGTCTTCGTCCTACTCTGTTCGGCTAGTCGTTTTCGAAGCGAGTCGTCTTCGAGCACGCGACCGACGCCGTCGGTCACTCCCGCGGTGGTCGGGTCACAGAGCAAGCCGGCGTTGCCGACGGCCGTCGGTACGCCGACTGCATCGCCCGCGACGACCGGCAGGCCGGCGGCCTGGGCTTCGAGCACCGCGGTCGAGATCGAATCGAGGTAACTCACGTAGACGAAGAGATCCGCTGCCGAGAGCAGGTCGGGCACGTCCTCGCGCCAGCCGAGCACGTCGACGCGCTCGCCGTAGGGATACTCGGCGACGTGCTCAGGGAGTGCGGGGAGGTAGCGCCCGGCACCCGCGATCCGGTAGCGAAGCGAGTCGTCCCGTTCGAACAGCGATTTCAATCCATCGAGGATCGTCCGCACGCCGTCGAACTTGCCTTCGTACCGGAGGTTCGTGACGGTGAGCGCAACGCGTTCGTCCCTCCTTGACCGTGCCGGGTCCGACGCATTCGACGCGTAGCGCGAGACGGGGATCGGCCGACCGACCGTACGAGCGCGCTCGACCGGGTACCGATCGGCGAGTCGCTCACGGGTCACGTCGCTCAACACGAACAGCGCGTCGGCGACGCGGGTACTCCACCGGGTTCGAGCCGCGATCGAGCGGTCGCGAAGCCACCCGTGCTCACCGTGTGCGTTCGTGAGGTCAGCCCACCCCCGAAGGACGAGCGCGAACGGGACGTCGAGAGCACGAGCGAGCACGGATGCGAGCGGCCCGTTGCCGATCGGTTCGTCCGCGACGAGCAGGTCGTACTCCCCACGCCGGACGAGCGAAACGCGGTGACGAACGGGAACCCCCGAGAACACGTCGACGGCGTAGTCGTCGATCGTCGTTTCGACCGCGCGGGCCAAGCAGTTCCCGAAGGTTCGGTTGGCGAACAGGAGCGCAACCCGATTCATGGGAGAGCGTTGCCCGACACTCGTATTTAGTATCTCACTCGAACTGAAAATTACGGGGCGAGTCGTAATCAGCGCAACGTCACGGCGAGAAACGACGCAGCGCACGACGCTGTTTCGACCTTCCGGCCAACGAAGAAGTGATCGGCCGGGATCGACTCGACGACGAACCCACGCTCGCGGGCGCGCTCTACGACCGGTTCCCACTCGACGGTCGTGTCCCGTTCGCCGTAACAGACCTGTACGGGCGAGGAAATCGCGTCGAGCGCGGCGAGGGCATCGCGCTCGGCATCGGAGTCGCCCCGGCCGGGCGCGAGTACGCTCACCGCGTTCGGGGCTCCGGGAGCGTCTCCCTCCGTTTCGCCGGCGACACACAGCGCCGTCGTCGCGCCGAAACTGTAGCCGAACAGCCCGACCCGGTCGTAGCGTTCCGCCGCCCACCGGCAGGCGTTTCGGGTATCGAGGCGCTCGCCGTCGCCGCTGTCCCACGGCCCGTAGTCGAAGCGCAGACAGGCGATTCCGTGTTCGCCGAGCGCGGCCGAGACGGCGGTCAGCCGGGCGTCCGCGCGGGAGCCGCCCTGCTGGGGGTGTGGCGGGCAGGCGACCACGACGGCGTTCGGCTCCGATTCGGATTTCAATTCGGTTCGCCGTCGTGGCCGTCCCGGCGGAGCGAGTTCGTCGGATTTGTCGGACTCGTCGGGCGTATCGAGCACGCCGCGGACGTCCCGTCTGCCGGGAACGATCACCGGCTCGGTTCCCGCCTCCGTCATCGGAGCCCCGCGTTCGCGTCCGAGCTCCCGGCTTCGTTCCGGTTTCGATCCTGACCCCGACCCTGACCTTGATCCGGGTCCGAGTTCGAGTTCCGGTCTCCGTTCCCCCCGTCCATACGTCACGGTACGCGCGTGAGTGTTTAAGGGTCCTCGGCCGTTACGTCGGAGCATGGGAGTCCTCTCGCGGATGTCGTACGTGATCCGGGCGAAGCTCAACACGGTCCTCAATCGCGCCGAGGACCCGAACGAAGCGCTCGATTACTCCTACGAACAGCTACGCGACCAGCTCCAGGACGTAAAGCAAGGGATCGCCGACCTCACGACCCAGAAGAAACGCCTCGAAATCCAGAAGCGTCGGCTCGACGAGAACGTACAGAAACACAACGAGCAGGCCAGGGAGGCGATGGCCCAGGATCGCGAGGACCTCGCGCGTCAGGCGCTAGAGAAAAAGAATAGCAAGCTCGATCAGGTCGAGGACCTGGAAAGCCAGATCGCGGACCTCCAGGGAACCCAAGACCAGCTCGTCGAGAAGAAAAATACCCTCCAGAGCCGAATCGATGAGTTCCGCACCCAAAAGGAGACGATGAAAGCCCGGTACGAGGCCGCCGAAGCCAGTACCAGGGTTTCGGAAGCGATGACCGGTGCGGGCGACGAGATGGAGGACGTCAGCCGGTCGATCGAGCGCGCGACCGAACAGACCGAGGACATGGAAGCCCGCGCGGAGGCGATGGACGAACTCGAAGAAAGCGGCGCGTTCGAGGACGCCCTCTCGGACGAGGACCAGCTCGACCGCGAACTCGACGCGCTGAGCGCCGATCGGGAGGTCGAGGCCGAACTCGACCAGCTCCGCGACGAATCGGGCGGCGGCGAGACGACCGAGACCGAAGGCGCCGACGCGACCGAAAGCGAAGTCGAGACGACCGGCGATGGCGGGACGAGCGGCGGTACGGAAAGCGACGAGGAACCGGCCGACCCGGCCGTCGAAGCCGAACTCGAACAGCTGCGTGACGACGACTCGCAGTAGCGTAGCGCACGCGAGCACGACCGGCCGTCGAACGTCCGTCGAAACCGACGGTACGAACGATGAGGGATAGTTAGCCGGTCGATCGATCCGCGAACGGCTACTCGCGAGCAAAAGGCGAGACGTTTTTCGGGCTCGGTATCGCTGACTACTACGATTCGATGTCGGTGAGGACGGTGGCGTCGCCGAGCGCGTCGAGCGTGGTGTACCACGCGCCGCGCACACCATTGGTATCGTTCGTCACCGGTCGATCGAGGGGAGCGAGGCCACCGAGTCGGAAGACCATCGCCGTCTCGTCGCCGGATCGCGAACCGATCAGCCGGTCGAACCAGTCGATGTCGGCATGCGAGCCGTCGTCCTCGAACCGTTCTTCGATCGACGCGTAGTGCGTGATCGCGCTTTGTGGGCTGGTTCGGTAGAGCGCGAGGTACGCCGCCGGTTCGTCGGCGCGCTCGTAGGAGATCGGACACGGGTAGAAGCCGTGGTGGCGGGCGATATCGAACGTTTCGTCGACAGTCGCAACGATCATCACGCGGTCGTCGTCAGTCATAGCCGAGTTCGGTGGCGGTCGGCAAAGAGTCGTTTCCCGTGATCCGCATACATCGAAGCGATCGGTGTGTCGTCCCGAGTCGAGTCACGTCGGTGGATCGGGCAGTCGATACCAGGCGACGACGCCGAGCGCGAGCGCCATACACAGGGTGACGGTCGCGACCGCGAGGAGGGTAATACCGACGCCCGAACCGATCGCTACGGTCGCACTCAGCGTTTCGAGCCGACGCAACTCGCTCCCGATCCGATCGAAGCCGACGACGCCGAGCAAAACGCCACCGGCCGTCAGGAGGTGGACGAGGGTTCTCAGCCGGTCGCCGGCCGACGTCCCATCGGAGTCCTCGTTCTCGTTCGACAGCCAACCCATACGTACTACGTCTTAGCGCAGCTACATTATCGTTGCGCGCGTTCTCACCAGCGAGAATCCACACCGAAAATTCGCCCCGAGCGTCGATGACGGTTCGGCTACTCGTCGGGATATTTCGGTTCGCGCTGTTCCGCGCGTTCTAACGCCGTCTCGATCACGTCCCGGACGTCGCCATGGAACTCGCCGCCGTGGCCGGCGTACATGTGCGAAACGCCGTCCGGGAGCCGATCGAGGATGCGTCCGATCGACTCGATGAGCCGTTCTCTGGACTGGCCGGCCATGTCCGTCCGACCGAAACTGCCGTAGTCGAACGCGCCGTCGTCGTGGACCACCACGTCGCCGGTGAAGACCGTCGAATCCGAGACAAGGGAGACGTGATCGTCGGCGTGGCCCGGCGTGTAAACGACCTCGAAGTCCCCGTCGCCGATCGTAATACCGTCGCTGTCGGCGAGTTCGCCGGTTCGTCGGGCGTGAGCGTCGTAACAGTAGAGATCGGCGTCGAAGCGATCGAGGACCCGATCCAATCGGCCGACGTGATCGCCGTGCTGGTGGGTCAGTACCACCGCGTCGAGCGTGTCGGTGTGTTCGGCGATGACGTCGGTGACACCGGCCATCGCGCCGGCGTCGACCAGCGTGGGCCGATCGCCCGTGGCGAGAAAGGCGTTGCAGGTGAAGGTATCGGCGTCCGCCGTTACGTTATAGACGTCCATGCACTCCCGTTGGCCGCGCGCCGGCTTAGTTCGTCCGGGTCGTCCCGGGTTCGTGGTCCTGTTCCCTCGGTTTCGAGAGCAGGGTAGCGACCGGGCCGGCGAGCGAACTTTTTTGTCGACATCCTCCATAGGGTAAGACGAACATGGGCTTCGGTAGTTACGACGAATCCGAGCAGGGGGACCAGGACGTCGACTTCGACGAGGAAGACGGCGTACAGACGACCGAGAACGCCCACGAGGGCGAGGTGAACTTCGAGTTCACCGCGTCGAACGACGAACTGCTCGATCGCCTCGAAGACATCAAAGGGGAGTAGCCGACCACCCTGTGGCGACCGTCGTCAAACCCGGGACGCGCGCGCTCGGCATCGCCGAGTCCTTTTCCGGCGACGAGGGCGACCCAAGCACCCTCTGTGGCGTCGTCACCCGAGCGAGTCGCGTAACCGACGGCTTCTGCTTCGGATCGTGTACGATCGGGGGCACCGACGCGACCGACGCCATGTGCGATCTCGTTGCTCAACTCGGCCGCGAGGACGTCCAGTACGTGTTCGTGGCCGGCCTCGCGCTCGCGTGGTACGACCTCGTCGACCTCGAAGCGCTCCACGCAGCAGTGGATCGTCCGGTCTGTTCGATCACCTTCGAGGCCAGTTCCGGGGGGCTCGAAGCCGGCCTGCGCGAGGCGTTTTCGGGTCCGTCGCTCGACGAACGGCTCGCGACCTACGAGCGCCAGCCGCCGCGTCGTGCGCTCGACGTCGGCGACGAGACGGTGTTCGTCCGTAGCCTTGGCCTCCCTGAGTCCGAAGCGAACGAGGTCGTTCGATCGTTCACGCCCGAGGGCGGGCGTCCCGAACCGCTTCGAGTCGCTCGGCTGGCCGCCCGCGCGGCCGATCAGTGGCGCTCGGATCGACGGTAGGTAAGCGACTGTTCGGAGGTGTCTCGCCGTGTGGCATCTCGCACCGCCGAGAGCAGTGTTACGTTAGGGAGTTGAGAGGGGTAGCGAGTCGTGTTGAACGGTTCGAAAGCCCCCGACACGCTCGGCTCGCGCGGCCCGCTGTGCGCGCTCGCTCCTGGTTCAAAAGGCGCGGTAGTACTAGTCGCAATCTCTGCAACGTCGGATTGATGCTTCATCTGAGCAACTAAGATCGCCGTAAACGAAATATGACTGCCACTGAGGCGATGCTAGGGACGAAGCGTCTAGCGGATTTCTAGTGATACGAGATACGAAAGCCGGCCGCGTTCGGGTGGCAGACGCCCGAACGCGGCCGCTGGCAGCACCCATACTTAAAGTGCAGTTTGGTCGGAATGGCTCCCCTGAATTAACGGAACGAGCCGTCTGCTGGGTACTCTCGGACACCGTTTCAAAGCTTGTGACGGTCACTAGAGCGCCTTTTGTCATCACGAAAGACGCGAGGCGTCTTTCGAACGACTTCGGTCGCTCGCGTGCTTGTCCTCAAAATCGGAGATTTTGGGATCACGAAAGGCATGAAAGCCCTTTCGAACGACTTCGCCGGGCTTCGCCCAGCCCGCCAGCCCCTTTCAGTCCCGCCCGCGGTGGTCGTTCGGGGGGCCAATTGCGTAGCTCAATACTGCTCCGTCGAGCGACCGAGAGAACGACTCCTCCTCGCTCGCAGGGTCCGTCATCCGATCTCACACTCGATCGGCCGCCGGGATCGCGAACGCTTAGTGAATCGCTCTCGCAGACGGGACATGGCCGACACCGAGGGAATCGACGTCATCGACTGTACGCGCTGTCCCGAACTCGTCGAGTCGCGCTCGGGGGTCGTCAACGGCACGGGAGCATCCGACGCTGCGATCGTCTTCGTCGGCGAGGCACCGGGTGCCGACGAGGACCGCGAAGGCGAACCGTTCGTCGGGCGAAGCGGCGGGGTGCTCGACGACAAGCTCACGGAACGCGGCCTCGACCGCGACAGCGTGCGGATCACGAACTGCGTGCGGTGTCGGCCCCCCGAGAATCGCGATCCGAACGCCGAGGAACTCGCGAACTGCCGTGAGTTCCTCGATCGTGAGATAACCGGGATCGATCCCGAACTGATCGTCACGCTCGGGAAAGTGCCCTCCGAACACCTCCTCGATACGGACGTTGCAGTCACGAAGCAAGCCGGAGCAGTGACCGAAACGCGGATCGGCGATGCGACCTACCGACTGTTGATCTGTGTCCACCCCGCGGCGACCTTTTACGATGGAAGTCAGGAGGCAACCCTCGATAGCGCGCTCGATACCGTCGCGGAACTGGTCGGCGTCGACACCGGGGACGGCGAAGGAAGCGGACAGTCCCGGCTCGGCGACTACTGAGACGGCGAACAACTCGATCGCTGTCCGCTCGTCGCCTATCTTGGAGATCGACGAGAACTGGCGGCTGACGCGAAACTGGTTGCGACGGCAACCGGTATTCAACAGTCACGGTTCCTCGAACCGAAAGCGGCCTGTCACCCGCGGTCGTAAGCTGAGTATGAGCGAGACGACACGGCGCGAGCGAGGGAGACGAACCGGCGAGCGCGAAACCGAGGCCGGGACCGAAGCCGAGATCGTGGTCGTCGACTACGGGCTCGGGAACCTCCGGAGCGTCACCCGAGGGCTCGAACGGGCGGGAGCGACGGTCGAGGTCACCGCCGATCCGGATTTCGAGGCGTGTGATGGAATCGTCCTCCCGGGGGTCGGAGCCTTCCGCGAGGGCGTCGAGAACGCCGGGCCATACCGAGAACGGCTGACCGAGGCGGCCGGGAGCGGTGTCCCAGTCTTCGGGATCTGTCTCGGGATGCAGATGCTTCTAACCACCAGCGAGGAAGCCGCAACCGCCGGCCAGGGCGACGTGACGGGCCTCGATCTGATTCCCGGTGAGAACGTCCGCTTTCGGGGCGAGCGAAAGGTTCCCCACATGGGCTGGAACGAGCTATCGATAGAGCGCGCGCATCCCCTGGTGGAGGGAATCGACGGCGAACACGCTTACTTCGTCCACTCGTACTACGCGGTGCCCGACGACGAGGCGGCGGTCGCCGCCACCACCGACTACGGTACCGATTTCGCGAGCGTGATCGCCGATCCCGAGGGAACGGTCTTCGGCACGCAGTTCCACCCCGAGAAGTCCGGCGAAGTGGGATTGGAGATCCTCCGGAACTTCGTCTCGATCTGCGCGGAGTAATCGAGGTCGCTGGGTAGCGAGTCGACGGGCAACTGATCGGGTGCCCCGTTAGATCCGCTCGGGCCGTACGAGTTCGCCATCGAGAGCGACCATAGCGCCGTAGAGAAATACCGCGGTGCCGACGGCGAACAAGGCGACTCCGATAGGGAACGCGAGCGCGCCGAACTCCTCACCGCCGGTGATGATACCGGCGGCGAGAGCGATACTCGAACCGCCCGCCGTGTATCCGAGTCCCGAACGTCCCGTTCCCGTCGGCTCGCGGCGCAACATGACGTAACCGAGAACCACCGCCCCGCCGAGAATCGCGACGAGTTACGCGAAGAGAAGCGGTGTCCCTCCATCGAAGCGAGTCACGATCACGCCGATACCGACGGTCCCAATGCCGAGGGGAGCAACGCCGCAGACGAGCAATCGGTCGTGATCCACACCCCTCCTCTCGTGTCTACGAACCTAACCGTTGTGGCGGTTACAGGGGTAGCGTTAAGTCGGCCAATTGCCCGCCGAACAACCGCCGCGGGCGGGACTGAAAGGGGCCGACAGCGTGGCGGCTTTAGTACTATACTGTCTGTCGTAAGTCTTTGTGCAACCGGGGGCCAGATAGTGCATAAGAACTTCTCGCTAACAGTATAGTCGCAACCTGTGGGTGTTGCTGAGAGTGGCTCAGACGTGAGACATACTGAGACGACAATCAGCAGCTGAAGGCCGTACTCAAAGGTTGGGGGACCACAGCAAAAAGATGCGAGCGGCGTGTCGCACAGGCGTCTGACGGACGCTTATATGCTTTCGGGCGGAGGCCCGCGCATGGGACGGGAGGAGTTCGAAAGCGAGGTGGACGGACGAGGGCGAGGACGCGGACACGAACGACCGTACCTCGGGCAGGGGTTGTTCGCCGGTGGTGTCGGACTGGTGCTCGTCGCGGTCGCACTCGGGGCCTCTATGGGCATCGCCGGGGCGCTCGGCCTCGGGACGACCGGCGCGCGCGAACTCGCCGGCGGGATCGCGGGCATCGGGCTGGCCGCGGCGCTCGTCGGGGCGCTCGCGATCGTGCCGGTCGATCGCGGCACCTGGTACCGGGGCGTCGGAGGGGCGCTCGTCGCATGCGTCGGGGTCGCCGGGTTCCTCTGGGCGTTTCCCGGTCGGTGGTACGGCGACAGCCCCGATATGGCCTTCTCGGTGCTCGCGGTCTACGCGCTCGGCGTGATCACCGTCGGATCGTATCTCTTTGCAGGCGTCTCGGACCTGGCAGGACGCGTCGGACGGACGAAAGCGTCGGCGGCTCCGGGAGGCAACGAGGCCGACGCGACCGGGGCACCCGAAGAGGGGGCGAACGGGACGACCGTAACCAACGGAACGAACGGGATCGACGGGAGCGTCGACCGAGACGGGGGAGAGGTGCTCTATGAGCGTACGGCCGACGCGGGAGGGGATGTGACGGGCGCGACGAGCACGGCGACCGCGGCCGATGGAGCCGAGCCGTCCGGAGCGGCGACGATCGATCGGATCGAGTCGACCGAAGGGGAGTTCACCTGGTCGGACTCGGAGTTCACCGTCGAACCGATCGATCGGATCGAAGCGAGCGAGTCGAGCGCCGAGACCCCTGAAAGCCCTGGACCGGCCGAGCATACGTCGAACGAGGACCGAGCGCGGGCGTCGGGGGACGAAGCGAAGCGACATCGGACCCCGGTCGCGGTCGCGAGCGACGGCGCGGGCACGCTCACGACGCCGACGAACGGACACCGGCCGTCGGCGTCGGGAGGGTCGACGAGGTCGAGGTCAAGGTCGACGACCGGATCGGCCGGCACGGGATCGGTCGCTTCGAGGGGGTCGGACGCGAGCGCATCGAGCGGGCGCGAGGACGCCTCCCCGGACGGTGGGGGCAACGAGGGGAACGGGAACGGGATCGACGCGGTCCGGCTCGGGCCGTCGGTCGACGAGTACTGTGGCAACTGCGCGTTCTTCCAGTACAGACGAGCCGACGGCGAGCTCACGCCGTACTGTGGGTACCACGAGGAGGCGATGGACGACATGGAACCGTGTCTCGGGTGGCGATCGAACTCCTGAGACGACCCGGACGAGAACCGAAGCGAGAGCGAAAGGGTCGGTCGTGTTACGTTCGGGTCGGGCGTCGGACCGCCGATCTCGGGGAACCGAAGCCGGATGTCGAGAGGGTGGGACGCTCTTATGTAGACTGGCGGAACAGCACGCTAATAATGGCACTGCTAGATTGAGGAGAAACCGATAGAAAGCACCGGGGAAACTCGTTCAATTCCTGCCCCGTTGCTGCACTACTATCGCTGGGTGAACAATGGTGGATCGCTGAAGTGGTCGTTTTCGGCAGTATGAGCTGATTCCTTACCAAGCCATCATTTATTACTGGTTCGACTATCCCACTTCGTTCTGGTGGTTTGATACCAATCTAGCAGTGCCCTAATAATAGACACACTATGGTGAGAGACAGCCGCTACGTCACGAATACAGCTTACTCAGGAGCTAAATCGCTCGTCATCTCGCGGTTCCGCTGTACTACACAAGAGCGGGGTGGGAAGGCGACGTCGGTGTCGGTGCGGACGTACGCTAAGGGGGAAACGGTTTTTAACGTTCGAGAGGCCGAGGTCCGGTACTGTTATATATACGGGTATGGGTGTGAGAACCATGACTAGCCTCACCGATGCCTACGACCGACGGGTCGGTGGTGGCGGGCGGGGGGATCGCGGACGAGGCAGCGGGAGGTCGGACGGGGAGCGCAGTGTAGCCGACGCGAGAACACCCCGACGGCCGTACGTCGGGTTAGGGGCGCTCGTCGCTGCGAGCGCGCTCGTCAGCGGGGCGATCGTGCTCGCGACGTCGGTCACCGTGGCGACGGCGGCCGGACTGTCGGCGGTCGAGGCCGACGAGCTCGCCCGCGTGCTCTGCGGGCTCGGCCTCCCGCTCGCGTTCGTCGGCGTGCTCGCCGCCATACCCGCGCCCCGGCGCGCGAACGTTCTCGCGGCGATCGGATCCCTGCTCGCGATCTGTGGGCTCGCGGTCTTCTCGTGGGCGTACCCCGATCGCTGGTTCGGCGACGCGCTCGATCTCACCGCCCCGGTCGTCTCGCTGTACGCCCTCGGCCTCCTGTTCGCCCTCCTGGCGCTCGCCGTGGGCGTGCTCGCGTTCGGCCGCGAGGGAGAACCGAACGGCGACGCGGATAGCGACACGGAGTCGAGCCCTCGGGACCGGAACGGTCGAACGTCGCTCCTTCGATAACCCGGCGAAGTCGCGCACCGAGCACGACGAGCGGACGGGAGCCGGCACTGCTCTCGATCGGGCCGGCTGCCGTCGAACATTACACGTTGTCCGCCTTGCATATAAAATACTCTATTAAAAGAAAAATTCAATAGTCATGGATAGTTGTGATATGTCGATCGCGATCACATGGACGCCAAGGGAGGACGTATGCGAGCAGGGCGAGACGATCCGGCCGAGCGTCGGGTTCGCCCGACGTCGCGCGCGGACCGTTCGACCGATACGTCCGATAGCGTGCGCTCGCGGCGACGGGTGCTAAAGAGCATCGCCGGTATCGGGGCCGGCGGGCTCGGCCTCGGCGTCGCAACACGTCGGCCGGAGAGCCATGGGGCGGAGAACTCGACACACGAGCACGGACTCGACGGGGTGGGAGAAGTCGGCGGTTCCCGGTCACGAGAGCGGATTCACGTCGGTATCCACGAGGGTTCGGACGCCGGTGCCGTCGGGCGAGCCGACCGTATCGAGTCGTGGATCGGTCCGCGATTCGACGTACAGAACGTCTTCATACCGTGGGACGACGGGCGCTACGAGTTGGACGAGCTGTTCGGTCGCGTGCTCCCGGGGATCTGGGCCGCCGGACGGACGCCAATGCTCACGTGGGAGCCCTATCTCACCTCGAGCCCGACGCCCGAAGACGTGCTCGAACGGATCACGGCGGGCGAGTACGACGCCTTTCTCACGGAGTGGGCCGAGCGAATGAGCGCGGCGATAGCGCGGGCGAACGTCCGTCACCCGCGGGTACGAACGGAGCGGCCGGCGGCCTACGTTCGACTAGCCCACGAAGCGAACGGCAACTGGTATCCGTGGGCACCGGCGAGCGGGAAGGGCACCCCCGAAGAGTACGCCTCGATGTGGCGGTACGTCCGGTCGCGCGTCGAGCGCGAGCTCGAAGCTGGGTCACTCCTCGCGTGGACGTGGGCGGTCAACGGCGTCGACGTCGGTCCCTATACGATGGAGGAGCTCTATCCCGGTGACGCCGTCGTCGACCGGGCGGGCGTCGATAACTACAACTGGGGGACAAGTCAGCCGTGGTCGCGCTGGCGCTCGCCGGAAGAACTGTTCGCCGGGCCGGTCGCACGCGTCCGGGAGATCGTCGGGAACGACGTCCCGATCGGCGTGACCGAGTTCGCCTCCTCGTCGCTCACGGAGGAGGGATACGACGTCGAGCGCAAGGCGGCGTGGATACGGGAGGCGTTCGGCGCGCTCGATCGAGCGGGCATCGACATGGCCGTCTGGTTCAACCGGGACCGAAAGACCGACTGGGCCGTCTTCGACGGGGAGCGCGGCACCGACCGGATCACGGGCGACAGGCGGCGATACGAGGTGTATCCGGCGTACAAAGACGGAATACTGGCACGACGTCGATAGTTTCTCGACAGCAGACCGACTCGGGAATATGGAAGAGGATGGTGAAATCGGGCCAGAGGGACCCGAACGGAGTTCTTCGATCGAAAATCCGGTGTGAGGCTTGATGGTGATTACGAGAACTTAGAGGTTCGCAAGAGTCCGCTCGACCGAATCCCAGTGACTCCCTCTCCAGAAGTGTTGGTTACACTCGACACAGCGCCAGACGGCCTCGATATCGGCGCTGGGCGCGTATTCCGGCGTTTCCTCGCCCTCGCTCACGGTTTCGACGGGACCGTTACACCGACCGCAACGCGCCGGTCGGTCGGCTAAAGTGAGGTCGTAGCCCGCCGCGCGGAGTTCGCGCAACTGGCCCGTGATCGCCCGTGATTCGAGCAACAAACCGTCAGCGCCGGCTCCGGGCTCGTCCTCCCTCTCGCTTCCGGCACTCGATGCCCGCGCCCGCGCGGCCAACTGTCGGTCGCGCGTCAGTAGGGTTCGACCCTCTCCACGAGCAACGGCGAGCAGTCGGTCGTCGGCCTCGATACCGCGATCGAGCGCGTAGGCCGCGTCGTACCCACACATCCGCAGGTAGGTAACGAGCGAGCCGCACATCACGTCGCACAGAAGCGCCTCCTCTCGAACCTCAACATCATTATTACGGCTGCGATCACGATCACGGTCGCTCATCCGTCGAGAAAGTCGGCGAGGTCATCGGCGGACCGAGTGTTGAGCACGTGACCCGCTTCGGCCCAGCCGCGTCGGGCGGTGTGGACGCCGTAGCGAAGGAGCGAGTAGTCCGCCGGCTCGTGGGCATCGGTGTCGATCGCGATCGTAGCCCCGTGTTCGATCGCGGCTTTGACGGCGCTACCGCGCAGGTCGAGTCGCTGGGGATTGGCGTTTACCTCCAGTGCCGTGTCGTGTGTGGCGGCGGCGTCGGCGACCGCGTCGATGTCGAGGTCGAGCCCCGGTCGCCGTCCGAGCGCTCTGCCCGTCGGGTGGCCGATGACGTCGACTGCGGGACGTGAAGCGGCTTCGACGATTCGGTCGGTACCGTCGCCGTCGAGCCCGCTGTGGGGCGAGGCGACCACGAGATCGAGGCCGGTAAGGAGGTCGTCGCCGACCGAGACCTCACCTTCGGAGTCGATGTTCGCCTCAACGCCGTGGAGCACCTCGATGCCCGATACGTCCTCGCGGGCGGCGTCGACTTCCTCGGCCTGTTCGCGCAGTTCGTCGTCCGACAGGCCGCTGGGGCCGGGAACGCCGGGACCGCTCGCGTGATCGGTGCAACAGACGTACTCGTGACCGAACTCCTTTGCGCCCCGGACCATCTCGGCGATCGAGCCGGTTCCGTCGGACCAGTCGGAGTGAGTGTGTAGGTCCCCGCGGACATCGCTCTCGGCCACGAGGTCGGGCAAGTCCCCCTCGGCCGCAGCGGCGATCTCCCCGCGGTCCTCGCGGAGTTCGGGCGGAATCGGGGGGAGGTCGACCGCTTCGTAGACGCTTTCGTCGGTCTCGCCCGCGACCCGCTCGCCGACGCGTTGGCCCGGATCGGGATCGTCAACGTCGGAGACGTCGAAGACGCCGTACTCATTGATCTTCCGGTCGCGGGCGATCGCACGGTTGCGAAGCCCGATATTGTGGTCGCGACTCCCCGTGAAGTACTGGAGCGCGCTGCCGAACTCAGTAGGCGTAACCACCCGGAGGTCGATTCTAGTCCCGCCGGAGCGAACGCTCGCTTTCGCGCTTCCGGCTTCGATGACCGAATCGGCCCGCTCCCAGTCAGTGAAGGTTTCGACCACTGGTTCGGCGTCGGCGCTCGCACAGAGCACGTCCAAGTCGCCGACCGTCGCGCGCCACCGGCGCAACGAGCCGCCGAGTTCTATTCGCTCGACGTCGCTCACGTCGTCGAGGTACTCTACGAGGTCCTCGCCGAGCGGTCGTACCTCGCCGAGGCGCTGTCGCTCTTGAGCCGTCCGCGCGAAGGCGATCCCCGCGGCGATGTTCGCCTCCGTCTTCTCGCCGAACCCCGAAAGCTCGCGGATCTCGCCGTTTTCACTTGCGCGCTCGAGGTCGTCCAGATCCTCGACGCCGAGTTCGTAGTAGAGGGTTCCGACGGTCTTCGGGCCGACGCCCTCGACGTTCGTGAGCGCGGCCATGTCGACGGGTAACTCCGCGCGCAGTTCCTCTAACTCCTCGATCGCGCCCGTTTCGACGTACTCGACGATCTTCGCGGCGATGGCGTCGCCGACGCCTTCGATCTCGCTGACGGCGTTTTCGCCCTCGCTCGCCAAGTTCTCGATCGGTTCGGGATACCCGCGCAGGTTCTCGGCGGCGCGGCGGTACGATCGGGGTTTGTACTCGACGTCCTGGGCTTCGAGCAGGGCGGCGAACTCCTTGAACCGGCTCGCGATCTCGGCATTGCGGCTCACGAGCGATGCCTCCGGCCGCTATCGCGTCCGAGCGCCTGCTTCAGGAAGTTCATCCAGCGTTTCTGATCGGCGGCTTCCTGGGCTTCGGCCTCGCGGGCGAGATCGGTCGGGCCGAGGTCGTTGAGCGCGTGGAGCGCCCGATCGATGCCGACGATGCTCGCCGCCAGGGCTTCGCCCTCCTCGACGGTCATTTCGTCGTCTTCGAGACGATCCTTGCGCTCTAAACGTTCGCGCCGGAGGTTGCGTTTCGCCCGCTCGACGGTCTCGCGTTCGTCGGGGGCGACGCCGTCTTTCTTTCTGGTCTCGAAGGCGAACTCCTGGAGGTTCATCTCCCGGCCCTGAACGGAGACGGTGTCGGGGATGCGTGCGCCGACGGTCGCGCCCTCCCGTTCGACCCGTTCGATCAGGCCGTCGCGCTCGTGTGGTTTCATACAATAGAATATGGGGGCGATCGGCTTGCCCCTTGCGGGTCCCGGCTCGTACTCCGATCGGACCGATCGTTGCTCGCCTTTCAGGTGTCACCGTTTCGCACTGTGATGACGATATCGTCGCTTCCGGCGGGTTCGTTGCTGTAGTCCGTGTTTTGCCATCCTCGTACCGTACAGCGGTGCGTATCGGGTGGCGTGTCCGCCGGAATACGGACGGGGACTGTGATTTCCACTTCGCTCTGGAGCCAGTCCCACGTCCAGTACGGCGGATAAGACTCCATCACAACCCCTGGTTGTGGAGCGATGGTAGCGGAATCGTAGTCAATGAGATAGAGGACTTCTCCGATGTCCTTCCCCGGAGGAGCGGGCTGCGGATCGATGCGAAATGAATCATCCGTACGTTCGTCGCCCGCACTGTTATCCGCTGGCTGGTTCCGGGTTCGATACTGACCGCTTCAATGTGGATCGTCGTTTCGCCTTCCACGGATATGTTCGTGGTGGTCGTGCCTGCGGTCCCTCCGGTGAGCACCACTGTACTGCTCGCGGCGCTTCTAAGGAGGGAGCGGCGGTTCATCCGAACGGATTCGTTGGGGCGGCAAGTGTCTTGTGCGGACACCAACTCGCGAGCCGACGACCGCCGACCAACCGGCGGGGTGGGACTGAAAGGGGCTGGCGGTCTGGGCGAACCCCGGCGAAGCAAGCACGCGAGCGAACTCCGGAGGAGTGAGCGAGCGCGCACAGCGAGCCGCGGGAGTCCAGACTGCCAGGGGCTTTCGAAATCGTGTCTCAGTGTCGGCTCTCGAATTCTCGATCTCCGTTATTGCGAACACACGGTTAACAAACCGAACCCCAATCCCTTTCAGCGGCGATTGTCTACCGTGAATAATGGCGCGGTGTGCCCTCTGCGGGAGAGACGAGAACATGCCGTACACCTGTCAGCGGTGTGGCAACACCTACTGCGGGGAACACCGCTTGCCCGAAAACCACGATTGCATCGGATTAGAAGAGTGGGACGATCCCGACGGGGTGTTCGACAGCGGGTTCGACGACAGCGTCGACAACCCGGGTCGCACGGACGACACCTCGACGTTCGACCGACTGAAACCGAACACGAGCACCGGCGGCCCGCTGGGGTACTTCCGCGGGAACATGACCTACGTCTTCCTCGGAGTCATGTTCCTGACGTTCGCCGCGGAGTTCCTCGTACTCTTCACTGTCGGCCGCGAGGCGTTCGTCGCGCTCTTTACGCTCTCGTCGGCCAACCCGTTTTATATCTGGACGTGGATCACGTCGATCTTCGCCCACAGCGTCGCCAACCCGCTACATATCTTCTTCAACGCCATCGTGATCTACTTCTTCGGCCCGCTCGTCGAACGGCGGGCCGGGTCAAAGGCCTTCGCCGCGCTCTTTCTCGTCAGCGGGGTGATCGCCGGCCTCTCGCAGATCGGCGTCTCGCTCGCGCTGGGTGGTGTCAGCGCCGTGCTCGGCGCGAGCGGCGCGGCGCTTGCGATCCTCGGTGTGCTCACCGTTCTCAACCCCGGCCTGCGGGTCTATCTGTACTTCCTGATCCCGGTCCCGATATGGCTCCTCACTATTGGCATCGCGGGCTTTTCGGTCTTCGCGATCGGCACCGGCGGTACTGGCGCGGGCGGCGTCGCACAGATCGCCCACCTCGCCGGCCTGGTGATCGGGCTCGCATACGGCGAACGGCTCCGACGCACCGGAACCCAGGCACCCGAACAGCTCCAGTTCGGCGGCGGCCGCGGCGGGATGGGCGGTCCCGGCCGCGGTCGGTTCTGACCACCGAGCGCGAACGTGATCGTCGATTACGATGGAACCGAAACACCCCGAATTCGTCCCCGATCCGACCGATTCGCGCGAGCGCATGGAGGAGCTTCAGCGCGAGATCGCGGAGCAGGCGATCTTCGTCGACGACCTCGAATTCGATCCTCGAAGCGTCTCGCTCCGCGCGGACGAATCCCTCTTCGGAGGAGACATCGATAGGGGCAGCGAAGCCGGAGAGGTCGGAAAAGCCGACGAATCCGGGCGATCCAGTGAGCCCGACGCAGAGGATCGGCCGCTCGTCGCGGGCGTCGATCAGGCTTTCCTCGACGACCGGGCGGTGAGCGCGATCGTCTGTATGCGGGGCGACGAAGTCGTCGAACGCGCTCATGCGGTGACGCCGCTTTCGTTTCCCTACGTTCCCGGATTGCTCTCCTTTCGGGAGGGCGGACCGATCCTCGCGGCGTTCGCCGAACTGGAGCGGGCACCTGACCTCGTCCTGTTCGACGGGAGCGGGCGCATCCACTTCCGGGAGGCCGGCCTCGCGACACACATGGGGCTCGCGCTCGACGTCCCGGCGATCGGCGTGGCAAAGAGCCTGCTGTGTGGCATAGCCGCCGAAGACCTCGACGACCGCGAGGAATGTGCGAACATCGCTATCGAAGCCAACGACGAAGTATCGGCTCCGTCGGGGACCGTGATCGGCTACGCCGTCCAGACCAAGCAGTTCGCCGGGAGTCGCTACGTCAATCCGGTCTATACGAGTCCCGGTCACCGCCTGAGCGCCGAGACGGCCACCGATCTCGTGCTCGCGCTGTGTGCGGGGTACAAGCTCCCCGAACCGACCCGCCGAGCGGACGCGTACGCCGACGAGGTGAAAGGGCAGGTCGAGTGACCCTCCCTATGGCCTGACCGCGGCCTCCCTGCGTATCCGCTTCAGTGATGACCTGCAGTATCCGGTTTCAGCATGGTCCCCGCGATCGCGCGACCTAGCGCCGGCGTCGTCGCTCAGCGGGATCGACCTACCGGTCGTTCGATGGCCTCTTGCTCGTATTCTCGCGGCGCGAAGCCAATCGGGCACCGACGTAGAAGACACCCAGGACGAGTCCGGTAACCGTCATCCCGTACAGTGCCATCCCGACCGGCGTCGGCCGGAAGACCGTCACGCCGAACACCGCCACCGATTCGAGTGCCTGCGGGCCAATGGCCCCGATGAAGTAGCCGAAACCGCCGGCGAGCAACACGGCGCCGACGAACACGACGCGCTCGCTTTCCTCGCTCGTCCCGGGTGCTTCGCTCATCGCTCGGATCGTTCGGATCGCTCGGATCGCTCGGAGCGTCCGGAGCGCCCCGAGTGCGTCGAAATCGTTCGCTCGTCGTCGGGCGAGTCGTCGGTCGCCGCGAGGGTCGTCCGATTTCTTCGTGTCGTATCCGCGGCGGTGGCGTCGGGTTCCGCTCGCTCCGAGTGTACGCCCGCATCGGCGACGAGGAGCACGGCGACGACGACCGGCGCGAGAAAGGAGATCGCCAAGCCGAGCGCGAGTGCCGCCGTTCCCGACGGAAGCGAGGAGATCTCAGTACCGGGTCCCGACACGAACGCGAGAACCGGAGCGGCCGCCAGCGCCGACACCGAAATCGAAGTCGGGGTCGGTTTCGAGGAAGGTTCCGGTTCCGGTTCCGATCCCGGCCTCGGTTTCGGCTCCGATCTCGATGCCGATACCCGCTCCGTGCCCGTCGGAACTGCCTCGATGTGCTTGGGTTCTCGGCTCGGCCGTCGGCGCGTTCGAGTTTCGGAACTAGCGTTCGGTCGGGTGCCGAGGGCGACGTCGGAACGGTCCGAGGCAAAAGCAGCGGTTCCCGATCGAGCACGGAGAAGCGAAGCGGCGATCACAGGCCGCCGGTCGCGGCGAGATAGGCCGCGCCGAACTGGATGGCGTTGTACGCGCCGTGGATCAGCGCTGGGACGACCAGGTTGTCGGTGAGTTCGTACACCGCCCCTAAGACGAGCGCGAGCACGAAGACGATCCCGAGGTACGCGAACTTGCCCGACCCGGCGAGCGAGGTGTAATGCACGACGGCGAAGATCGCGCTGGCGAGCACGATCGCCCGCGTGGGGTGAAACGCCTCGGCGAGAGTGCCCTGGACGAGGCCTCGAAAGAGCAGTTCCTCGCCCGGGCCGACGAGCAGGAAGGACAGCGGAACCAACAGGAGGAACACGGTAGGATCCTGGTTGCCGAGTTCGACTACCTGGTTCCGTGCGGATTGGATGCCGAGCGTCGAGAGGACGGCGGTAGCGAGCGCGAGCAGTCCGAGCAGGGCAACGAAGCCGCCGACGACCCAGCCGACGTCGCGTAGCGTCGGCACACGAGCACGGAGAAAGGATAGGCCGCGCCCGCGATAGCGCAGGTAAAGCAGTGCCGCACCGCCGAAGCCGACCCCCTGGAGCATGACGGTGCTGATGAGGATCTGGAGCGACGGATCGGAGAGCAGCGAGAGGCCGAACAGCCCGAGGACCAACGCGACCGCCAGTACCAGCAGGTTCCCGAGGACGAACGCGCCGAGCGCGACGCCGAGGGCGACGAGGAAGACACGAAGACTGCTTCGAGCGCTACGATCGGCGGCGGAGGTGTCGGTAGCCATGGCTGAAGTACTAGTGGTTGTGCCTCCGACCGTTTATCGGCTCCGGCGCGAGCCGGGAACGCGTCGCCGTCGATCCGGGAGGCGAAGCGAGCGGGACGTCGGCTCGTCGAGGGGCGACTCGCGACCCGGCCTATTTAACTACGGTGGGGGCGAGTTCAACGACATGTCCGCGACAGGATCGAAGACGGTTCTCATCACCGGGTGTTCGTCGGGTATCGGCCGGGCGAGCGCGCGGGCCTTTCTCGAGGACGAATGGCGAGTGTACGCGACCGCCCGCGACGAGGGCGATCTCGATCGACTGGTCGATGCGGGCTGTGAGACGGCCGCACTCGACGTCACCGACGACGAGGACGTGCGGGATGTCGTCGAGCGGGTCGCCGAGGAGTCGGGTCGGCTCGACTGTCTCGTCAACAATGCCGGATACAGCCAGCCCGGCCCCATCGAGGACGTTCCCACCGAACGGGTCCACGAGCAGTTCGACGTGAACGTCTACGGTCCCCACCGGCTTACTCGTGCTGTGCTCCCGCACATGCGCGATCGCGGGCGCGGGCGGATCATCAACGTCTCCAGTTCCGCCGGTCGGGTCGCGACCCCCGGAATGGGCGTCTACAGCGGCTCGAAGTTCGCGCTCGAAGGGATGAGCGACGCACTGCGTCCCGAAGTCAAGGAGTACGGGATCGACATCGTGTTGATCGAACCCGGGCCGGTGGACTCGGCGTTCGACGAGCGCGCCGCCAGGGAACTCGACGGGCTCGAACCTTCCGGCGCGTACGACAGCTACTACGAACTGTATCGGGACACCCGGTCGCTCGGCCCCGGAAGCCCGGTGGCCGTCTCGCCCCGGGTAGTGGCCGACTCGATACTCACGGCGGCGAACGTCCCCGGGCCGGCGCCACGATACCAGGTCGGGACGATCGCGCGGGCGAGCGAACTCGGCCGCTTCGTGCCCGATCGGATGCGTGATAAGGCCTACGAGGTCGGCTCGAACATGCTACGCTGAGACGCGCGAAACACGGGGAGACGCGGGGAGACGCGAAACGCAGGGAAAGAAGTGAGCGAGGATAGTAGACGAAATGGAGATCGAAGACCGCGACCGACTCGCACGCACGCCGGCCCGCGAGACGGCACTGACCTGTATCGAGGCGGCTATCGAGGCCGCCCACCCGAAGCGAGTCCTTCGAGAGGGGGTGACGCTCGACGGCGAGACGTTGAGCGTAGGCGGGGACACATACGATCTCGAAGGGTTCGAGAGCGTACTCGTCGTCGGTGGCGGGAAAGCTGCCGAAGGCATCGCAGGAGTTCTGAACGAGTTGCTGGGAGAACGCGTGTCGGGAGCCGTCGTCGTGCCCGGCGGCGCGAACGACGACGCCGATATCGAGCGCGGCGGCGAGAGCAGAAACGAGACGGCCGGAACAACCAGGGCGGGTGAAGCAGGACGAATCGCGGTCCTCGCGGGCGATCACCCGGTGCCCTCCGAGCGAAGCGTAGCGAGTACCGAGCGCGTGCTCGAACTCGCCGAGGCGGCCGACGAACGGACGCTCGTGCTCGCGGTCGTGACCGGCGGCGCGAGCGCGTTGCTGGCGGCACCGGCCGAGGGGATCTCGCTCGCGGACTTGCAGGCCGTAACCGAGGACCTGCTCGCGAGCGGCGCGACGATCGACGAGATCAACGCCGTCCGCAAACACTGTTCGGCGATCAAGGGCGGCCTGCTCGCCCGGCGGGCGGCCCCGGCGACCGTGATGGGATTGCTATTCAGCGACGTCGTCGGTGATCCTCATGGAACGATCGGGAGCGGGCCGACCGCCCCGGACGGGACGACGTTCACCGACGCGATGGGAGTATGCGATCGCTACGGGATCGACGCGCCGGCCGTTCGCGACCGACTAGAGAGGGGGGTCGACGGCGAAATCGAGGAGACGCCGGGGCCTGGTGTAGGGGAGTTCGAGCGGGTGTCGAACCGGGTGCTCGCGAACGCTCATACCGCGCTCGACGCTGCCGGAGCCGCGGCCGACGATCGAGGCTATCGAACACGACTCCTTGCCTCGACGCTCCGCGGTGAAGCCCGCGAACTGGGAAAAGCCCACGCCGCCGTCGCCGAGGAGTGTCTCGCAACCGGCGAGCCGGCCTCGCCGCCCGCGGTCGTCCTGTCGGGCGGCGAGGCGACAGTGACGGTCGACGGCGACGGGGAAGGCGGGCCGAACCTCGAATGTGCGCTGAGTGCGGCCATCGAGTTCGTGGGGAACGGAGAGGTCGACGATCGTGTCGCGCTCTGTAGCGTCGACACCGACGGGCACGACGGGGCGACCGACGCCGCCGGTGCGCTAGTGGACGGCGAAACGCTCCCGCCCGAAAATCGCGAGGAGGCCCGGGACGCACTGAGCGAGAACGACGCGCTACCCGTTCTCGACGCTCACGACGCGCTCGTGACGACCGGCGAGACGGGCACGAACGTCAACGACCTGCGCGTGCTCGTGATCGAAGGCGTCGAGCGATAGGTGTGGTCGCAGGGTTTTCCTATCGAGCGCGAGTGACGCCGAGTGGACCATGACCGACGCCACGGAACTCACGGAGTGCGTCGACGGGATCGTCCACGAGGACACCCAGCTACACGACGGCGGGCTCGATCTGACGGTCGCTGCGATACACGGCATCGACACGCCCGGCGAGATCGACTTCGGTGGCGACGAACTCGATGCCGCAGCGACCTCCCCACACGAGACGAACCTCCGGCACCCGGACGACGACTACGAGTGGTGGGAACTCGGCGAGGGGACCTACCTCGTTGAGTTCAACGAGACGCTCAGTACGACCGAACCGCTCGTCTGTCAACCCCGAACCGCGTTGCTCGAACGCGGCGGATCACACCCGACGCTGTTCGTTCGCGAGTTAGGCCGGATGCCGCTATCGGTGCCGCCGGTCGGCCTCAATCTGAAGGAAAACGCTCGGGTGTCGACGCTCCGCTCGCCACAGTGAGCGGTAGCCGAGCCGACGCCGGAAGCGTCGTGACGGTTCGCGATTTCTACACCAGCCCCGGAAAGCCGTTCCGCTCGGGTCACGAAGCGTAGCGAGAGAGGCCGCGCGGCCCACGCGTCGGGCGTCGCCGGCCGACGGTCGAAACGGAAGGGTCAACGGGACCGATCTCACGCACCGATCGGTCGGGGTGGTGTGCAGAATCGGGACTCAGATTCTGTCGGCGTACAACCGAAGGCGCTCGCATCGAAACCCCGGCTTGAGAAAGATCGAGTTAGCTGGTGGTAGCCCAGAGAATCCCTCGTCGTTGTGTAATTAGGGAGTTGTGATCGAACTCGCTCCTGCTTGGCGTAGTTCGAACTAGAAGGGCTTGAGCCGATCATACTCGTCGTATGACTGAGCGAACTTATATTGATAATCGGGAACAGGGTCACCAAGCCAGTCTAAGAAGTCCTTAGCCTGGGCTACTGGAATTCGCAAGCTCTTAGCGTTCATCGTAGCATCGAATCCGACGGGTTCGAACAGTGATTCGAGCACCTCAGGCCGATCTTCCTCATTCTTCGAACTGATCATGGGAACCACTGGTTTCCCAGGTCCGTTAGTTTGGAGGCCCACCATCGCAGACATACCATACTTTTGCAACTAAAGAGGTGAAGTCGAGTTCAGTGGGGAACTGCTTTCCATCCTTACCGTACCATTCTCTCCAAGGTTGGAATACCTCTGAAACACACGTGTGTGCCGTGTATTGGTCTCTAAATTCAGAGTCCTCAGTAGCAAATCCGCCTCCATGTGCAAGGGCGCGCTCAAGCAGTTCATCACCGGTCGACCCCTCCCGAACCCCTCTACTGAACACCCCCATTTCATCGCTAAACCATTCAATGAACTCTCGCCTAACACCCGTCAGAACGACATAGGGGGCTGTATCACTAACGGCAACGTGTCCGTCACCCATCACTACTCCGGTGAGGGCACTGTTAACTTAGTCAGAAATCGCCATACTGCAACGGTATAAATCCCTTTTTTGGCTGATTCAGTCGATTTTCCCTCTCACACTTTGACATTGGTGATCCGCTTAGATGATCGTTTTCGAGTGTGTGAGCGATTGTGACAATCAGCCAATAGTAATAAACGGTTCGGATCAACCCGCCGCAGTCTGGCGATTTTCGCTAACTTAACAGTGCCCCGGTGAGAATCTCTCGCTGACGCTGAGTGAGTTCGGGCGGTGAGCAATCCGATAGACTCCAGTGCGACCCGAGGCTATCATATGCGAGGGCACACTCTGGACAGCGATTATACTCCTCGACACCAGCCTCCATTTCCGCTGTTGCCAGCGTTCCGAAGTGGTCACGGAACGTCCAAAGAGACGCGAAATCTGGATCGGACAGAATCAGTTGCCCACGCACCTCGCCGTAGCGGCGGTAGCATTCGTGGACTTGATCGAGCAGTTCCGCTGGATCGGTCTTTTCGCCAACTCGCATACAATTATCGGAACAGTAGACGGCCGCTCTGTTCTCGATATGTTTCCGGCTGCGACTAATCGACTTCCCGCAGTTTCCACAATCCGTTTCGACGGTGGCGATGCTCTCTCCATGGGCATTCACGTGATGGACCTTCACCCCCATCTCGGAGTCGAAACCCCGACCGCACGTCGGACACTCCTCTTGCTCCGAAAGGTTTGATTCGCCAGCATCAGTAAACGCAGTTAGTTTCTGTTGGTCCATACTTCCCTCTCTGGGAGTGACCGCAGTTTGACGCTCCCGACCGTTCGGTTTGTGATCTTTTCATCGCTTTCGAGTTCACGGAGGCGATGCCCTGCGTGATCTCGCGAGCACTCTACCTTGGCGGCGACATCTCCAGTTCCTGGCTCATCGAGTGTCGAAATCGCCCCGAGAAAGTCCTCATCAGTGTAGACCTGAGAAAACTTCCCTGACCGAGTATCCTGTTCCCGCGGCATATCCCGAGTAAGCGATAGATCAGTACAAACCCGTGCAGTAGTGCCGACATGGCTAACACCTCCCGAGAGCACTACACGCACAGGGCTCTCGGATCGTCTATAGCTACGAGGAATTCACTGGTTCCAAGCGGATCCCTCTCCGTTTCCGGAGTCGGGCCTCCTCGATCGGGGTAATCGAGAACTTTCGCTTCCGACGGAACTCGATCAGTCGGGTGCTACGGCGAGAGCTCTTTGAACCGGCGGGCTTGCTCTTCGATCGCGCGTTCGGTCGGCAGGCGCTCGACGCTCGACGCGCCGAAAAAGCCCACTACACCCTCGGTGTTCTCGAAGACGTACCTAGCGTCCTCTGGTTCCGCGGGGCGACGACGACGTCCGCGCCGGCGGCGGCCATCTCCCGAGCTTGGGCCTCGTCGAACACATAGGGACAGGTGAGCATGTCGAGGTCGCTCGCTTTCGCGATCAACTCGATCTCCCGCTCGTAGCTCATTTCGGTCTCCTCCAAGTTCTCGCGGAAGGAACCGTCGATCAGGCCGACCGTGGGAAAGTTCTGGACCCCCGAGAAACCCTGGCGTTTGAGTTCGGGGAGGAAGACGTCCATCTCGCGGAAGGGATCGGTCCCACAGACCCCCGCGAGCACGGGGGTGTCCTCGACGACGGGCAAGACCTCCCCGCCCATCTCGACGACGATCTCGTTGGCGTCGCCATAGGGGAGCAGTCCCGCGAGCGAGCCCCGGCCGGCCATCCGGTAGCGCCCGGAGTTGTAGATGATCAAGAGATCGACGCCGCCGCGCTCGGCGAACTTCGCGGAGATGCCGGTTCCGGCTCCGGCCCCGACGATCGGCTCGCCGGCGTCGGCGGTCGCACGCAGTTCCCGAAGCGAGTCCTCGCGTGTGAAGTGCATGGGCCTCGGAACGCCCCTCACGTCCGATCGTTATTATCCTTCGGATCGGTTAGACCCGAAAGCGGCCGGCCGTCGGACGAACGGACGGCGGGCGATAGTCCGGGAACGACCCGAGAACAGCGCCACGTCGACTCGATGATGAAGCGGATCGATGAGATGAACGCGGACCACGGACTGGGGGCCCAGGAGGCCGTCGGGTCGGATCAGTCGCTTTCGAGGCTGTTTTTCCACTCCTCGATCGTCTGCTCGCAGTCGCCGACGACGTCGGCGGGCACGCCGATCGCCGTACAGTGTGGGGGCACCGGTTCCAATACCACTGATCCGGCACCGACGCTCGCCTCGCGGCCGACGGTGATCGGTCCCAACAGGGTAGCGCCCGCACCGACGGTCACGCCGTCTTCGAGCGTTGGGTGGCGTTTTTCCGGGACCATCGAATCGCCGCCTAAGGTCACGCCGTGATAGAGCATCACGTCGTCGCCGATATCGGCGGTCTCGCCGATCACGACCCCGTTGCCGTGATCGATGAAGAAGCGGCGGCCGATCTCGGCCCCGGGGTGGATCTCGATACCGGTCAGGAATCGCGAGAGGTGCGACAGCAGGCGCGCGAGAAGCAAAAAGCCCCGATCCCAGAGCGCGTGGGCGATCCGGTGGGTCCAGATCGCGTGCAGGCCGGGATAGCTGGTCAGGACTTCGGGGACGCTCCTGGCTGCCGGGTCCTTCTCGAAGGCCACGTCGATGTCCTCGCGTATTCGATCGAGCATCTATCGGGGCTTTGGTACCGACGCACAAAGCCCTACCGTCGTCGTATGCCAAACGGATTCGGCGGCCGACGAAAGCAATCAACGGGCCGACCCGTTTCGTCGGTTCGGTCCCCGGTCCATCGTGTCGATCCTCGGATTTCCGGTCCCCCGGTTTGCCGGCTTCCCGGACCCCCGGCTCACTCCCGTGTAGGGATCTCGCCGGCGGGGACGATCGTACATTCGGGCAGATCGCCGAGGACGTCCTCGGGGCCGGGCGGCGTGTAGACCGCGAGCAACTCCAAGGTGTTCCAGCCGGTATTGATCGTGCCGTGTTCGACGCCGGCGGGGATATAAACCGCCTCGCCGGGACCGATCTCGGCGGTATCGCCGGCGATGGTCTGTTCGCCCGTCCCGCTCACGACGTAGAGGATCTCCTCGCTGTCGGGGTGTTCGTGCAGATCGTGGCCTTTCCCTGGTTCAAGGCGGACGACGCCGGCGCTCAGGTTCTCCGCGCCGGTTACCTCGGGCGTGCACAACCACTTGAGGACGCCCCAGTCGAAGACCTGGCTCTCGACGTCCTCGGGCGCGACGATACCGTCTTCCGTCCCATCGACGTTCGCGTCGTCGGAATCAGTGCTCATCGTTCGCAGGTACCTCTCCGTGCGGAGTTATAACGCTACCGCAGGTCGTGGCTCGTCGCGGGACGACAGCGGGAGTCGAGAGGGTCAGCGTCCGTCGTTCAGCGATTCGGTGAGCGCGTCGACGAGCGTCCGGGCGAACTCGGGATCGTTGACGTCCGTCTCGGCTTCGATCAGTTCGACGTCGTCGTTTAGGGTCTCCCGGATCGCGTCGAACAACGCGGCGTCGGCCTCCGGGTCGTAGAAATCCTCGCCCTCGACGTCGATCATCGAGACGCCCCCGGTGGGGAGCACCACCGTCGTCGGGCCGGTCGCACGATTTACCTTCTCGGCGAGCGTTCGGCCCAGCTCGCGGTTTTCCTCGCTCGTGGTGCGCATCAGCGTCACCGTCGGGTTGTGGACGTGGAACTGTCGATCTTCGAATTCTTGGGGTACTGAATCGCGCGGCCCGAAGTTCACCATGTCGAGCGCGCCGACCGACACGACCTGCGGGACTCCCGCCTCGCCCGCTGCCTCCAAGCGATCCGGCCCGGCCGAGAGTACCCCGCCGACGAGTTCGTCGGCGAGTTCGGTCGTAGTGACGTCGAGCACACCTCCGATCACGTCCTGTTCGACCAACTCCTCCATCGCTTTGCCTCCGGTACCGGTTGCGTGGAAGGTGAGCACCTCGTATCCGCGCTCTTCGAGGAGGGCGCGGGCCTCGGTGACACAGGGGGTCGTCACGCCGAACATAGTGACGCCGACCGTCGGCTTGTCGGGGGTCTCGAAATCGGGGTCGGCAGTCGTCATGCCGACGACGGCGAGTGCGGCGTTCGAGATCACCGTTCGAGTGAGCTGATTGAGGCCGGCGACGTCGGCGACCGAGTACAACATCGCGATGTCCCGGGACTCGACGTATGGCCGGGTATCGCCCGAGGCCATCGTGGAGACCATGACCTTCGGGACGCCGTACGGCAGCGCGCGCATCGCGGTCGTGCCGATGGTCGTCCCCGCGGAGCCGCCGAGCGAGAGAATTCCTTCGAGGACGCCCTCTTCGTGCAGGTCGGCGGCGACTGCCGCTGCGCCGCGGGCCATCGTGTCCACCGCCTCGCCGCGGTCGTCGGCGTCGATCAGTTCCTCTAATTCCGTGCCGCCACGGCGGACGACCTCCTCCCGGGGGGTGTCGGCCTCGACGGCCGGTTCGCCTCTCACTCCGGCGTCGATCAGGTGAGTGTCTACTCCCTGGTCTTCGATGATTCCGCGCGCGAAGTCGTGTTCGGCCCCTTTCGTATCGAGCGTGCCGACGATGACGATAGCCATGTGTGTTCGTCCCTCGTGACTCGGCGAGCCCTATTAACGCTTGATGCGACCCGAGCAGCAGTGTTAACCTAAGGGCATGAGCGAGGATAACGAATCAGGTTGGACGGTTTGAAAGCCCCCGACACGCTCGGCTTCTGCTTGCGGGCCGCAGGCCCGCTCGCATTGAACACCGAGATTCTACGAAAGCCTCGTGGTTCGAAACGGCTTCGCCGTTTCGTCATCACGAGAGAGCGAAGCTCTCTCGAACGACTCCGCTCGACTTTCGAGCTCTCGTTCGCTCCCTTCAGTCGCTCGCGAGAACGCCGACCGCGCCGGCCCCTTTCAGTCCCACCCCGTGACGGTTATTCGGCGGACAATTGCATAGCTTGGCACTGCCATCCAAGCAATCGGAGCGATCGGCCCGTCGTCGACGGCCCGGCGTCACAGGTGTACTTTTCCGGCTGGACGACCGATGAGCAAGCATGAGTCGAACGAGCGCTGACGACGCAGTGGTGATGTATTCCGACTACGTCTGTCCGTTTTGCTATCTCGGGAAGGAATCGCTGGCGCAGTACCGCAACGAACGCGAGGAGCCCTTGGATGTCGAGTGGCATCCGTTCGACCTGCGCGGGCACAAGCGCGGTCCGTCGGGCGAGATCGACGAGTCGGTCGAGGACGGCAAGGACGACGCGTACTACGAGCAGGCCAAAGAGAACGTCCGGCGGCTACAGGAGGAGTACGGCGTCGAGATGGATCTCGACATCGCTACCGACATCGATTCCTGGAACGCTCAGCAGGCCTCGCTGTACGTGCGCCGCGAACAGCCCGAGGCGTTCGCCGACTTCCACGAGGCCGTCTACGACGCGCTCTGGACCGAAAGCGAGGATATCGGCGATCCAGATGTCCTGGCGTCGATCGCCGAGGAGGTGGGCGTCGATCCCGACGGCGTCCGCGAGGCGATCGAGGACGACGAGCTCGAAGCCGAGCTCGCGGAGTCCTTCGAGTCGGCCCAGCGGACCGGCGTGACCGGCGTGCCGACCTTCGCGTACAATGGCCACGCGGCCCGTGGAGCCGTTCCGCCGAGTCAGTTGCAACGGCTCGTCGACGGCGTCGGGAACTGATCGAGCGACCGGCCACGAACGGCTGACGACGAAGCGCAGTCAGTATATCCACAGCGAACACGACAGTAGAGGAGACGTATCGATCCCGGTTCGTTCGATCATCGTCCGACAGTCGTCCGCTGAGAGCACGGATCGAGGTCACCGCTACGACTAAACGCCACCGCGTTGTACCATCCGGTCATGACTAAGCAACGACGACGGCGACGAAGGGGTGAGAGGCCGATGACCCGCCAACCGGCACCGACGTCCGTCCCGGTGGCGCTCACGATCGCGACGAGCGACTCGGGGGGTGGGGCAGGCGTCCAGGCCGACCTGAAGACGATGGAAGCCTGTGGGACGTTCGGAACGAGCGTGCTCGCCGCGACGACCGCACAGCACACCCATGGGGTCGAAAGCGTTCACGTGCTTCCGACCGCGGAGATCGGCGCACAGCTCGACGCAGTGGTCGGGGACTTCGACGTCGGAGCAGCGAAGACTGGCATGCTCGCAACCGCCGACGTGGTGGAGTTCGTCGCCGAACGCGCGCGCGACTTCCCGTTTCCGCTCGTCGTCGATCCGGTAATGGTCGCGACCTCGGGCGACCGATTGCTCGAACCCGCGGGCGAGGACGCCTACAAGGACCTGAT
>PXQR01000055.1:63161-70447 GCA_003021235.1 Halobacteriales archaeon QH_6_64_20
GAGGGTCCCGGCGCAGTCCATCACCTCGTCGCGTTGCGCGAGCGGGCCGCCCGAGCGGAAACAATGGCCGACGTTCGGGAGATCGCCGATGCGGTCGCCGCGCGAGACGTGAGTTCCCGGATATCCGACGCCGGCATGACCGTTGCCGGGGCGACCCCGTATGCCGAGACGGCGGGGGAGGTCGCAACCGCTGAAGGACCGATCGCGGACGCGTCTTCGGGCACGGAACCGACCCGCGGCGTCGGGTTCGGGGTTTCCGGGGACGCCGCGCGCTTCCTGCTCACTGTTCGTGAGGCGGTTCCCGGACTACGATTCGCGCTCGATTGGCGATCGAACTGGGACGTCGAGGCGGCGCTGTCGGCGCTCGACGGACCGGTCGTCGGAATCGAGACCGGGCCCGAAAGTGGAGACGATGGAGTCGGCGGATCGGCGGCTTCCGAAAACTCGGCGAACGACGGGGGACTGGGGGATGTCGCGATAGAGCGGGCCGTTCGACGGGCGTTCGAGACGGAGGGTGAGAGCGAAGCGGATCGAGATAGCGGCGATTCCGTCGGAAGCGAAGAGGCCGACAGCGAGACGCCCGTTGCCGCTATCGATCGGAGCGAGCGCGGCGGCGAGAACTCGGCGTGGATCGTCGCACCTGATTCAGGGACCCTGATCGAGCGAACCCTCACAGTGCTCGATAGGCTCGACGCGAGCGACGAAGACGGCGTGGCTTGACGGTCGGTGATCGGTCGAGGAGCCACGAACCTTCGCTACTGGGATCAAGATCGCATGGTATAGGCGTTCCGAGCGAGTAAGACAGCGAACAACACGAGCAGGCAGACACCGACCGCGAGCACGGGTCGCGTGCGGGCCGAGGCGAGCGCGCGACGAGAAGCGGACGAGCGAGCCCAGAACGCCGTAGAGGTCCTCGCCCGCGCCGAGGAGGACGAGCGCCGTCGACGACTGAGGCGAGCGTCCGAGTATCCCGTCGGCTACCGGACTGGTGGATCAGCGACCTCGGAGCCGAGCTGCGATAGTGCATTGAGACGAGGGAACAAGGAAGCCACCACCCGATCGCTTATCCATGCTGAGAGGTATCTCACCACATGATATCAGGGGCACTGCTAGATTGGGATCAAACCACCGGAGGGAAGCAAGGAAATTGAACTAGTGATAAGGTGATGGGTTAGTAAGAAATCAGCTCATACCGCTGAAAACGACCGCTTCAGCGATCTGCCGTTGTTCACCTATTGATAATAGTGCAGCGGTGGAGCGGAGGTAGAACACGAGCGGGAGTGACCGTCGTCGGTCGTCGCTACCGTCGCGCCGTCCGCTCCGCTCGGTCGTTCCGTCGCGCGTTCACGGCTGACGGACGCGAACCGAACGCACGATCACGAGAACACAGCGGTAGCGTTCGGTCGTACTACGTCGTCTCGCCGTCGCCGAAGGTCACGTCCTCGAAGACCACGTCGAACGGTTCGACGGCGATCGTAACCTGGCCGAAGCGATAGTCGGTGTCGCCGATAGCGATCGAGAGGCCGTCGATCGTCGCGTCGAACCCGCCGACCTCGTAGGTCCGCTCGTCGACGTGTTCGTCGGGGAGGCCGGGACCGTCGAGATCCAAGTCTGCGATCACGACATCGCCGAAGTCGATCGCGAGGTCCCTCGTGCCGACATCGACGACATCGCCATTATCATCGCCGTTCTCATCAGCGTCGCCATCGGTTCGGCCGAACACGCCGAGCAAGCCCTCGTCCAAGTCGCCGGAGGCGTCGACCGTCGCGGAGACGGTGTTCTCGTCCGCATCGACCGAACTGGACACCTCTTTCCACTCGTCGCCGACGAAGCGATAGATCACGAGCGAATCCTCCGAAACGCCGGCGTCCTCGACGGCCGACTCGTCGTAGCGGACGTCGATGGTGATTTCCGAGTCGTCGTTGTTCACGCGGTCGGTGACGGTGACGTACTCATCGACGCTTTCGACGCCCTCCGGGTCGTCGGGCGCGTTCTCGACGCCGACGACGCCGATCTCGCCCTCCGCGAACGAGACGGTCGCCGAGCCGACGTCGAGAGCCGAGACGACATTCGAGTCGTCACGGTCGCCGAAGGAGTCGAGTTCGGACTCGTAGGCCCACTCCTCGTTGTCGACGGCAGTGACGTCCTCGATCTCGTTGTCGAGCGAGTCCCCGCGGACGACGTGGATGCCGCGCTCGTTGTCGTTGACGGTACTATCGACGAGCGTGTTCGAACTCGATTCTTCGAGGGTAATCCCGTCGCCGTCGTTGTTATTCGCCGTGACTCCTCGCAGGTCGTTCTCGGAGCTATCGACGAAGTACAGCCCGTAGTCGTCGTTGTCGTTAGCGGTGGTGTCGGTGATCGTGTTCCCGTCGCTCACCGAAAAGCGCGCGCCGGCTCCGTTGTTATCGAGGGCACTCTCGGCGAGGGAAATCTCGCTCGAGTCGTCGACCGACACGCCGAGACCGTTCGCCGTCGCCGTGAGGTCGGTTACGGTCCCGGCCGCGTCGACGCGGTAGGTAATACCGACGGTCCAGTCGGTGACGGTCAGGTCACGCACGGTGACGTTCTCGAAGCCGTCGACGAGAACGCCGGTCGAGTCCTCGACGCCCATCCCGTCTATCGTGTGGCCGTCACCGTCGAGGGTAACGTCGTCCGCCCGGACCTCGATACAGGTCTCGGCGTCGCTGTCGGCGAGGTCCTCCGTGAGGACGTACGCGCCGGACGCTTCGATGTCGGTACACGAGTCGATCTCAGTTGCGGTGTTTACCTGTGCGCTCGCGGGGACGGTGACCGCGATCGCCGCGATCGCGACCAGGAGGGCGAGCGCTGTGGCTCCATAGCGGGGGGTCGATTGCATCACTGCGATACCTCATCAGGCAATGGCCGATCGGGGGCATATGCGTTGTGGCCACGTCTACGGGTAGCGGACGTTTACCGACCGACGAGCGGCAATCGAAGGTTGAGAGGCTGATTAGGAATGCAATCGTGTGATCCCATCGCTACTCATGGGGTATCCGACCGCTAGAAAGAACGCCGACGGTCTCCGTAGCGCACCGAGGTTAAAAAGAGCGAAGGCGGTGATTGTCGGCTCACTCCTCGGCGTGTTGTCCCCAGAAGCCGGGATGTTTTTTAACTACTAGATCGCCCTCGACGCGGGTCTGACACGCCAGTCTGAGCCCCGAATCGAGGTCGTGGGGCGGGAAGGACAGCCGGCGGCGTTCCTGAGCACTCGTCTCGCTCACTGGTCCGTCGATTTCGACCGCACAGGTCCCACAGGTTCCGTGGCCCCGACAGTTGAACAAATCGGCACGCCCGTTGTGCGGCGACTCGTTTGCCGCTAATAAGACGTCCCGGAGGACGGCTCCCTCCTCACAGTCGATTTTCCGGCCGCGAACGTCGATCGTCGGCATACGGTGACCGAACCACGGCGCGGGCAAGGAACTGTCGCCCGTAGCACCGCCCGACCCATCGGCAGCAAGGGTACGCAACGGGGTCGCGGGTCGGTCGAGGCGAGCCGAAACCGGCCCGACGAGGGGCGCTTCACTTTCACCGTGCTTCCGGCAGAGTTTTGTCCCGCGCGGCGAACGTAAGTGGATATGCCTGCGGCCGGGAGCGGCGATGGGATCGTGAGTCAGTTCCTCGCGCTCAAACGCGAGAGCGACGCCGACGTACTGGCGATGCAGTGTGGCGATTTCTACGAGTTCTTCGGCGACGACGCCGAACTCGTGAGCGAGGAACTCGATCTGGCGATCTCACAGAAGGGAGCGGGCGACCGGACCTATTCGATGGCCGGCGTGCCGCTTGCCGATCTCACGCCCTATCTCAAGGCGCTCGTCGAGCGCGGCTACCGGGTCGCCGTCGCCGATCAGCGCGAAACGGACGGGGGATTTCGCCGGGAGGTCACACGGGTCGCCACGCCCGGCACCCTGTTGGAGACCACCGACGCCGACGCCCGATACCTCGCCGCGATCGTTCGTGAGAACGGACCAGCGAGCGAGCACGACCGGACTCGAAACGGCGAGGGAGGGCACGCGAGTCGTGAGGGGTCGAACGGAAGCGGAGACGAAGACGGAGGCGACGAAAGCAGAAACGAACGTGCGGACGACGAGGCGGGGCGATACGGACTGGCCTTCGCGGACGTCACGACGGGCCGGTTTCACGCGACCGCGGTCGAGGGCGGGGCGGCCGCGCGCACCGAACTGTATCGCTTCTCGCCGACCGAAGTCCTCCCCGGACCGAACGTGAACGAGAGATTGTGCGGCGACGTCGAGAGCCGGATCGACACTACGGTGACCGACTACGACGAGGAAGCCTTCGCACCGGGACGGGCGCGCCACCGCGTGAACGACCACTTCGGCGAGAAAGCGGCTACGAGCGTCGGACTGGACGAACTCTCACGACGGGCGGCCGGTGCGGTTCTGAAGTACGTCGACGAAACCGGCACTGGGGTACTCGCATCGATGACACGGCTCGGTGCCTACGGCGAGACGGTCAGCCTCGACGCGACGACCCAGCGCAATCTCGAACTGACCGAGACGATCCACGGCGATCGGGCGGGGTCGCTCCTGGGCACGATCGATCACACGCGGACGAGCGCGGGCGGGCGTCTGCTGGGAGAACGGCTCACCCGACCACTGCGGGACGTCGAGGAACTCCGCCGCCGACAGGACTGTGTCGAGGCTTTCGGTGGGACGGCGCTCGCCCGCGAGGAGGTGCGGGAGATCCTGGGGGACGCCTACGATCTCGAACGGCTGGCGAGCCGCTCGGTCTCCGGGAGCGCCGGGCCCGACGACCTGTGCCGCGTTCGGAGGACGCTCGCGTTGCTTCCGGCGCTCGAAGCCGCGATCGACGATTCGCGTCTCGCCGGATCGCCGGTGGCCTCGATCCTCGACGAACCGGATCGCGCAGTTCTGAGCGATCTCGAAGACGAACTCGACGCGGCGCTCGCCGACGATCCCCCGAAGAGCGCGGGCGAGGGCGGCGTTATCGAACGGGGCTACGACGACGAAATCGACGCGGTAGTCGAGGAGTACGAGGGCGTGATCGAGTGGTTCGAAGAGTTCGAAGCGCACGAGAAGCGCCGTCACGGGATCAGTCACCTGCGCGTCGATCGGAACAAGACCGATGGGTACTACATTCAGGTCGGAAAGTCCGAATCCGACGCAGTACCCGAAGAATACGAGGAGACGAAGACGCTCAAGAACTCCCGGCGGTTCACGACGGCGGAACTCGACGAGCGAGAACGCGACCTCCTTCGGCTCGAAGAACGGCGTGCCGACCTCGAACGGGCGGCCTTCGAGGCGGTACGCGAGCGGGTCGCCGACACGGCCGAAGAACTCCAGGACGCCGGCCGTGCGCTCGCGGAAGTCGACGTGTCGAGTTCGCTCGCGGCCCACGCTACGCGACACGACTGGACGCGGCCCCGCTTTGCGGAATCGGGCATCGACATCGAGGCCGGCCGG
Organism: Halobacteriales archaeon QH_6_64_20; assembly: GCA_003021235.1. Taxonomy (GTDB): domain Archaea; phylum Halobacteriota; class Halobacteria; order Halobacteriales; family Halococcaceae; genus PXQR01. The sequence continues at coordinate 68,627 of PXQR01000055.1, forward strand.
CATCCGGTGGTCGAAGGCACCACCGAGTTCGTCCCGAACGACGCCCGTCTCGACGACGATCGGTCGCTGGTACTAGTGACCGGCCCGAACATGTCCGGCAAGTCGACGTATATGCGCCAGACCGCGCTGATCGTACTGCTGGCGCAGATCGGGAGTTTCGTGCCGGCGCGAAGCGCGGCGATCGAACCGGTGGATGGGATCTTCACGCGGGTCGGGGCACTCGACGAACTCGCTCAGGGACGGTCGACGTTCATGGTCGAGATGGCCGAGCTATCCAATATTTTGCATTCGGCGACCGACGAGTCGCTCGTGATTTTGGACGAAGTCGGCCGGGGCACCGCGACGTACGACGGTATCTCGATCGCCTGGGCCGCGACGGAGTACCTCGTCAACGAGGTGGAATCGAAGACGCTCTTCGCGACTCACTACCACGAACTCACCGAGCTCGCAGAACGGCTCTCAGGGGTTCACAACGTTCACATGAGCGCCGACGAGCGCGGCGGTGAGGTGACTTTCCTGCGGACGGTCGAAGAGGGACCCGCCGATCGCTCGTACGGCGTCCACGTCGCGGATCTCGCGGGCGTCCCCTCGCCCGTCGTGTCGCGCTCGCGTGACGTGCTCGGGAGGCTCCGTGCGGACAAAGCCGTCGACGTTCGAGGCGGCAGGGGCGACGCGGACGGTACTCGACAGGTAGTCTTCGACATTGCCTCGGGACAGTTCGGCGGTTCGGCCGGTGCGAACAGGAGCGGGGGGAGTAAGGGAGGCGAGGGAAGCGAAGCGGGTCGGCCGTCGTCAGAGGAATCGAAGGAGGAGTCCGACGAGGGTGACGGGGGCGACGGGAAACCGCCGAACCCGGCTACGGAGTCGGTACTGAGCGAACTCGAAGGAACGGACGTGAACGAGACGGCCCCGATCGAACTGCTGTCGAAGGTCCAGCGCTGGCAGGAGCGACTCGACGACTCATGAGCGGGGACGAACGCGAAGCGAAGACGGGAACAGGAGCCGGCGAAAGCGAGCCCGAGAGCGAGAGAAACGAGAAGCGAGCTCGGGGAGAGAAGAGGGGAGCCGACGACGGGACGCGGATCAAGCAACTCGACCGGCGGACGATCGACCGGATCGCCGCGGGCGAGGTGGTCGAACGGCCCGCCTCGGCGGTCAAGGAACTAATCGAAAACGCCCTCGACGCGGATGCCTCGCGGGTAAGCGTCGCGGTCGAAAGCGGCGGGATCGACGGCATCACGGTCTCCGACGACGGGATCGGCATGAGCGAGGGGGATGTACTGAGGGCGGTCGAGAAACACACCACGAGCAAGATCGCGGACATCGAGGACTTGGAGCGCGGGGTCGCTTCGTTGGGCTTTCGCGGTGAGGCACTCGCAGCGATCGGAGCGGTATCGGAGCTTACGATCCGTACGAAACCCCGCGGCGGAACGCGCGGTACGGAACTCGTCGTCCGGGGTGGCGAGGTCGAGTCGGTGTCGCCGATCGGGACGCCGGCCGGAACGACGATCGAAGTGACCGACCTGTTCTACAACGTGCCGGCCAGAAAGAAGTATTTGAAACGGGAGGCGACGGAGTTCGCCCACGTCAACCGGATCGTTACCGGCTACGCGCTCGCGAACCCCGACGTAGCAATCGGCCTCGAACACGGCTCCCGGGAGACCTTCGCAACGAGCGCCAGTGGGGATCGCCGCGAGGCGGTACTCGCGACCTACGGCCGCGAGGTCGCAGCGGCGATGATCCCGCTCGGCGGGCGTGCCGAAGGCGACGACGAGGGCGACGACGGTAACGACATCGACGGGGAGAGCCAGATCGAGTCGA
>PXQR01000056.1 GCA_003021235.1 Halobacteriales archaeon QH_6_64_20
GAACGATGTCCCGCGCGGTCAGGCGGTTCACACAGAGCATGTCGTCGATCCCGAACGCGCCCTCAGCTTCCTGGCATGTCTCGTAGAGATCGATCCGCTTCACGCGGGCGACGGTACGCACGTCGGTCGTGTTCTTCGCCGCGCCACAGATCATGACGTTCGCGCCGTCCCTATCGGTGCTCGCGACGAGGACGTCGGCGTCCCCGAGTCCGGCCGCTTCGAGCGTATCGAGCGAGCGCCCGTCGCCACACACCGTGTGAACGTCATGTGCGGACGCGAGCGTATCGAGTCGGTCCTCGTCGACGTCGACGACGGCGATGTCGTGTGTGTCGGCGAGGCGCGCGGCGATCCCGGTCCCGACGTCTCCAGCGCCGACGACCGTCACGTACATTGGTTCACTTCCCCGGTCATATCGGCGCCGTTCGACGGACCTCGCGGTAACCCTTTTTATAACGACGCCCTCGCGATCGGTGCGAGTCGCCGTCCGATCGGGAAACGCGAACGATCGTTCCGAGGGTGGTCAGGAGTGAGTGAATCAGACGCTTCGCTCGACCGATCGTCGCTTCTCGGCGTATCGAAGTACGGCGAGCGAGCCGAGCGCGACGAGCGCGCCGGCGGCGAGCGTCGGGAACGCGAGGGCAAACCCTCCCAAGTCGAGCGCCGCGCCGAAGACGATCGGCGAGACGACCGTCGTCGTGAATCCGATAAACGACTGGATCGACAGCGCCGTCCCCACCCGCTCGTCGTTGACGATCTCCGTGATGGCCGTCGACGTGGGTGCCGAGTCCATCGTCAGGGCAACCCCCCAGACGAGTACCACGACGAGGAGCACGGGCAGCGGGAGGCCGCCGAGCACACCGATGACGGCGCTCACGAGACCGGAGCAGACGAGCGCGATCGCGATAACCGTCGTACGACCGATGCGATCGGACAGCGTCCCGCCGAGGGCGTTGCCCACGCCGCCTAACATGATCATCACCCCCGCGAGAACCCCTGCAACGGCTTCAGGCGTTCCGAGACCGCCGACCGCCGCCGTGGCGACGAGGAAGGCAACGAGCCAGTTTCGGACGCCGAACAGCTCCCAGTTGTGCCAGGCGTAGACGCCGACCGCCGCCAGGTACGCCCGATTGCGAAGCACGTCGAGGTCGAAGCCGTCCGAGGTCCGCGTGTCGGTGCCGGGCGCGTCGCGGCCGACGCCGAGTATCAGCGGTGCGACGAGGAGGGCTCCGACGCTCGTCGCGCCGATAGCGACCCGCCATCCGATAGCGGCGGCGATCGAGGAGGCGAGCAAGAACGACAGCCCGGAGCCGAGCGAAAAGGTCCCGACGTACAGTCCCATCGCGGTCCCGCGGTCCGCCGTCCCGTACCAGTCGGTGACGAAGCGCATCCCCGGTACGTAGACGCCAGCCATCCCCGTGCCCGCGACGAATCGGAGGAGGGTGCCGGCGAGAAAACCGTCGGCGAGAAGGGCGAATCCGAGGCTCAGCAGGCCGGCGACGGTCGCGCCGGCGGCGATGACGTATCGCGGGGAGTGGCGGTCGACGAGCACGCCGGCGGGGACGATAGCGAGGAGGTAGCCCGCCTGAAACGCGCCGAAGACGATCCCGGCGCGAGTGCCCGAGAGCCCCCAGTCGGCGACGACGAGCGGGAGCACCGCCGAGTAGTTGAACCAGACGAGCACCGAGAGTAAGAGAGCGGCGCTCGCGACGGCCAACATTCGGGTCCGCTCGCGGTCGAACACAGCGTCTCCGATGAGGTACGTTCGCCTATATAATCGGTCGGGATAGGATCAGCTCAGACTGCTGGTCAGTCGTCGCTCGCTGCGGGCGTTGGCGTCCGGCGATCGGCGCGCGGTCCCTCTAAGTCGATTTCGGGGAGCAGGTCCCTGAGGTACTGACCGGTGTACGACTCTTCGATACGGGCGAGTTCCTCGGGGGTGCCGGCGGCGACGATTTCTCCTCCATGCTCGCCGCCCTCGGGCCCGAGATCGATCACGTGGTCGGCGTTTTTCACTAAGTCGAGTTCGTGTTCGACCACGACCACCGTATTGCCGTTGTCGACGAGCCGTTGGAGCACGTCGATGAGTTTCCGTTCGTCGGCCGAATGCAGGCCCGTCGTGGGTTCGTCGAGCAGATAGAGCGTCTCGCCGCTTTGTTTCTTGCCGAGTTCCTCGGCGAGTTTCACCCGCTGGGCCTCACCTCCGGAGAGAGTAGTCGAGGGCTGGCCGAGGTTCATGTAATCGAGGCCGACGTCCTTCAAGAGCTGGAGCCGGCGTTTGATCCGGGTGTCGTGCTCGAAGAACTCGTAGGCCTCCTCGACGGACATTTCGAGCACGTCGGCGATCGTCGCGCCGCGGTAGGTGACGTCCAAGGTCTCGTCGTTGTACCGCGAACCCCCACACTCCTCGCAGGGGACGTAGACGTCGGATAAGAAATTCATCTCGATTTTGACCGTTCCTTGCCCGCCACAGGCCTCACACCGGCCGCCCTTGACGTTGAAGGAAAAGCGCCCTTTCTCGTAGCCGCGCTGCTGGGCGAGTTTCGTCTCGGCGAAGGAGTCACGGATGTAATCGAAGACCCCTGTGTACGTTGCCGGGTTCGACCGGGGTGTGCGGCCGATGGGTGACTGGTCGATCAACCGCACGGTTTCTATACTCTCGATCCCTTCGATGTCGTCGTGATCGCCCGGATCGACGCTCCGATTGTCGTTCATCCGCCGGACGAGGCTCTTGTATAGAACGTCGTCCATCAGCGTCGATTTGCCCGAGCCCGATACCCCAGTAATCGCAATGAAGTTGCTCAACGGGAAGGGCACGTCGAGATCCTTGAGGTTGTGCTGGCGAGCGCCTCGGACGGTGAGTGCGGTTTCGGCGTCACGGCGCTTTTCGGGTACCGGGATCGCCTTTCGACCCGCGAGGTAATCGCCGGTAACCGATTCCTCGGCGTTCATGACTGTCTCGGTGTCGCCCTGGGCGACGACCTCGCCGCCCCGTTTGCCGGGGCCCGGTCCCATGTCGATCACCGTATCGGCCCGGCGCATCGTCTCGCTATCGTGTTCGACTACTAAGAGGGTATTCCCGATGTCCCGCAGTTCACAGAGGGTGTTGAGCAGGCGGTCGTTGTCGCGCTGGTGCAGTCCAATAGAAGGTTCGTCGAGCACGTAGAGCACCCCCACCAAGCCCGAGCCGATCTGGGTCGCGAGGCGAATCCGCTGGGACTCCCCACCCGAAAGCGTCGCGGCCTCCCGGTCGAGCGTGAGGTATTCGAGGCCGACCTCACACATGAAGCCGAGACGGGCGCGGATCTCCTTCAGGATCTCCTCGCCGATCGTCCGCTCGCGTTCGGTGAGGGCGGCTTCCATGTCCTCGAAGTGCGACAGGGCATCGCCGATGCTCGAACGGCTTACCTCGGTGATGGCCGTTCCGTCCACCAGCACGGCACGGCTCTCGGGTTTGAGGCGGGTGCCATCACAGGCCGGACAGGTCGTGACGGCCATGTACTCCTCGATGTGATTCCTGGTCCCTTTGCTATCGGTCTCGACGTACCGGCGTTCGAGATTGGGCAGTACCCCTTCGAAGCGCTTTTTCTTTCGGCGAGTGCCGTTTTTCGTCCGGCGCTCGAAGACCACCTGTTCGCTCGTGCCGTGGAGAAACGCCTTCCGTATCTCGGGATCGAGCGCTTCGAAGGGGGTCTCGACCGAGACGTCGAAGTGCTTCGCTACGGCGTCGAGGCGAGTGCGATAGTACGATCGGCGGTAGCTCCAGGGCTCGAAGACGTTCTTCAGCGGTTTCGTTCGGTCGAGGACGACCAGGTCCTCGTCGATCTCCTTGGTCTCGCCGAGGCCTTCGCATTCGGGACACGCGCCGTGTGGGCTATTGAACGAGAACGAACGGGTCTCGATCTCGGAGATGTCGATCCCACAGTGGACACAGGCGAGTTCCTCGGAGAACTCGACGACGAGGCGGTTTCCGTGCTCGTCGTCTTCGCTCTCTCCCTCACTCTCGACGCTCCCGTCGTTGCGTCCGAGGTCGCCGGTGCGGCGGGCTTCGGTGCCGATGTCGACGCCCTCGGGTGCGTCGGGACAGATCACCTTGAGCAATCCGTCGGCCTCTTCGAGGGCGGTCTCGACCGAGTCGGTGATCCGCGAGCGCGCCTCCTCGCTGATTTCGACCCGATCGACGATCACGTCCACCGTATGGACGTAGTTCTCGTCGAGATCGGGACGATCGAGCGCCAAATCGTAGGAGTCGCCGTCGACTTCGACTCTCGAATACCCCTCTGCGACGAGGTCGTCGAACAGGTCCTCGAAAGCGCCTTTCTGGTCGCGGACGACCGGCGCGGCGATCTTCGCCCGGGTGTTCTCGGGCAGTTCGAGGATTCGGCGAACCATCTGTTGGGCCGACTGCTCGCCGACCTCACGGCCGCATTCGGGACAGTGGGGCGTCCCGACACGGGCGTAGAGCAAGCGGAGATAGTCGTGTAGTTCCGTGACGGTGCCCACAGTGGAACGGGGGTTGTTCGCGGCGTTCTTCTGGTCGATCGAGATCGCCGGCGAGAGGCCTTCGACCGACTCGACCTGTGGCTTGTCCATCTGTCCGAGGAAGTTCCTGGCATAGGCCGACAGCGACTCGATATACCGGCGTTGGCCTTCGGCGTAGACGGTCTCGAACGCCAGCGAGGACTTGCCCGATCCGGACAGTCCCGTGACGACGGTAAACTCCTCGCGGGGGATCGAGACGTCGAGGTCCTTGAGATTGTGTTCGGCGGCCCCCCTGACTTCGATCTGGTCCCGACTCATTGATTTCGATGGACTCGGGAAGGGTGAAACCCTGTCGGTCTCCGTCGGTTTTCGTCGGTTTTCGCCGGAGCGGACGGCGCGGACGATGGTCGAAACCGCCGCGGACGGACACGGCGATAACGCGGCGGTAGTCGACTCGGAAGCTACTGCAGGTCCTCGATGAAGCGATCGGGAACGTAGCGTCTGAAGCCTTCCGGGATCCGGCCTACCAGCCATTCGGCAACGCTCACGAGCGGCTTTCGAAGCAGGGTGTAGATTCCCGAGACGACGAGGAGAGCAAGCACCACGCGGCGAGCGGAGCCCTCGTACACGGCGAGCGCGGGCACCGCGACCGCGATCGCGAGCAGGAGGTCCTCGGGCGAGCCGTCGTACCGGATCCACCGGCGTGGGCGAATCCATCGGCCTCGGTAGTGATCGTAGACGGCACGCTCGGAGACGCCGCGCCACGGCCGCAGTTCGAGGCCGCCGCCCGCGATATCCGAGGCCGAATGGAGCGCCGCCGAGACGAGAAAGAGCGAAACGGCGACCGTCACCGTGCTCGGAACGACGAAGACGACCGCGAGCGCGGCGAGCGCGGCGACGGAGTAGTAGACCGGGTAGTGAAGCGTCCTGCGGTGAGCGGCGTACAGATCGAGGTCGGGGAACAGACCACCGGAAACGCCGGCAGCGAACGCAACCGGGGTGTGCTCCGGGGCGACGAACAGTAGGGAGACCGCGAGCAACGCCCCGGCGAGGGCGTGAGTGGTCACCATCATCACTGATGAGTGGGGTTCGAGCGAGTAAATCCGTGTCGCGCTCGGGACCGGGCGGTCGATCGAGCGTCACCCCTCGAAGATCGCGTAGTAGACGTCCTCACCGCTCTCGACGCCGAGGACGTCGACGTGCTTCCGGCCGGAACGGAGAGCTGTACGAATCGCATGAGCGGCCGTGAGAGGGTAATCGCAAATGTCTGATGCCCGGGAGACGCACGGCGAACCGGCGACCGAACGTCGAGTTCGATCGAAACCGATCAGTTATCCTCACGGGCGGCGTGGCGACGCTATGGACTGGACGAACATCGAGCGACACACGAGCGATCGACGGACGAACGCCGTGCTCGCGTGGATGCTCGTCGGTCTCGTCGCGGCGATCGCCGTTTCGAGCCTGTTCGTCGGCGACCTCCTCTGGGCCGGGTTCACGACGGGTATCGTGATTCTCGCGCTCGTCCCGGCAGTGTACTATCGATCGCCGCGGGCGATGGTCCCGTGGGAAGTGCTGGCGCTCGCCGTCCCGCCGGTGCTCGGCTACGCCCTCGGTGTCGGGGGGGCGAGCGACTTCTCGATGTACCTATCGGTCGCGGCGCTCGCGCTGATGGTCGCCGTCGAACTCCAGTTGTTTACGACCGTGGATATGAGCGCTGGGTTCGCGGTGTTTTTCGTCGTTATCACGACGATGGCGGCTGCCGGGGTCTGGGGTGTCGTCAGGTGGGTCGCGGATCTCTACCTCGAAACGGGTTTTATCGCCGGCCCGAACGCGCTCATGTGGGAGTTCGTCGCCTCGACGGTTGCCGGAGCCGTCGCCGGCGTCGTCTTCGAGTTCTACTTCCGCCGGCGCGGTCGCTCGCAGGGCTGGTTCACGGCCGAAGCCGAGGGTGAGCGCGCGTGAAGCTTCGCGACCGCCTCGGGATCAGCGCGCGCCGCCAGCGCCAGCTCGCGTGGGCCATGGAGGTCGGTCTCGTCGGCATGTTCTTCGTCGGCCTCTACGAGGGCAACACGGGCGTGATCGTCAACGCCGCGGTCGCGCTCGGCGTGACTCAGCTCCCATCGGCACTCGAACGCGATCTGGGAATTTCGATGGATTCGGGACTCGTCCTGTGGATCACCGCCGCCGTGTTCCTGCACGTCTTCGGCAGTGTCGGACTGCCGGGCGCGACGGGCACGCCGTATGACTCGACGTGGTGGTACGATCACGTCACCCACGCGCTGTCGGCGTCGATCGTCGCCGCCGCTGGCTACACGGGTGCGCGTGCGATCGACGAGCACCGCGACGACATCTACCTCCCGCCGCGATTCATGTTCGTGTTCATATTGCTGTTCGTGCTCGCCTTCGGCGTGTTCTGGGAGGTGATCGAGTTCGCCGTGAGCGGCCTCGGCAGTATCATCGGGGCCGAATCGGCGCTGACCCAGTACGGCTTGGAGGACACGATGCTCGACCTCGTGTTCAATACGCTGGGTGCGATTATCGCCGCGACGTGGGGGACTGCGTACCTGAGCGGCGTCGTCGACGCGCTGACCGAGCGCTTGGACGTTCGCTCGCAAGGCTAACGGATCGCTCTCGTTTTGCTGGTCGAACTACACGGGCCGATATGGTAGACCCCATGGAACGCGGCGTCATCGGCGGTCTCGACCTCACGAGCGATCGCTACGTCGTCAAACAGTCCTATATTCGCTCGAAATACCGTGTCGAGGACGATGCGGGCACGACGGTTCTCAAAGGCAAGAAAAAGCGGTTTCGACTCAGAGAGGAGTTTCCCTTCACCGACCCCGATGGGAACGTTCTCTTCCGGCTCAAGGCACGGAACGTCTTCGACGTAGCGGGCAACTACACCCTGATCGACGAGGCTTCGGGCGAGGCCTTCGCGGTCATCGAGAAGGCTTACACCCTGTTCAAACACGTCTATCGAATCCGGAGTCCCGACGGGAGGTTACTCGCGACGATCGAATCCGAGTCGGCGCTCGTCATGGCGGCGAAGGAGTACATCGGAGTCCTCGGATTGCTCCCCCATTCGTATTCGATTTCCGGGCCGGACGGCTCGCGTATCGGAACGATCGAGGAGACGTTCTCAGTGCGGGATTCGTTCGTCGTCGAAGTAGGAGACACCGGCGACGCGTCGCGCGAGGCGATCCTCGCAGCCGCCATCGCCATCGACGCGCTCGAAGACGACTGATCAGCAATCCGTCGCGGTCGGAGCGAAAGGCCGAGGGGAAGGCAAAAGCGGTTTCCGATAGCGCTCCCCCCACCGTCACCCGCGTTCGGTCGTGGCGTCCGTCCCCGAGGTGTCGGGTCGAACCCATCGGGTGTAGCACACGACGATCGCGGCGACGACGAGCGACGCTTCGAGGAATCCCAGCGGGCCGGCGGCGTACTCCAGCCAGTAGGCGACGAACGGATCGTCGGGCGTGGGTCGCACCTCTAAGATCGGCCAGGCGTAGTTCACGACGAACTTCGGGTAGGCGACGATGAGATCGGCCCCGACGTGTCCGGCCCACCCGACGACGAGCGGCGCGGCGGGCCGGAGCCGCGGGAAAGCGAGCACGGCGACGGCGAGACCCGTGACCACCAACGCCGAGTGGCCGACGCTGTGGGAAACCGGGACGACGCCCGCCGCGAGCAGCGGTTTGTCGATCAGGTCGGGGACGACCGCGCCCGCGAGACAGAGCGCGAGCGCCCGGTCGGTGTACCCCCACCCATAGGCGAGGAGGACAGCGATGGCGAGGTGGCCGAACGGCGTCACGTGTCTTCTATGTGACTCGCCCGGGAACCGGTGACGGTCGGCGCTCCAAAAGAAGAGCTGTTCAGAGGCGGAGTACGGTTCCAAGCACGATCCGCGCGAGTGAGCCGCCGAAGGCGGCGAGCGAGCGTTTTTAGTGGAGGTTTTTGCTGGCCCCGCAGGGAGCGAGCGCTGAAAGCGCGAGTGAGCGAGGACGCCAGCAAAAAAGTCCGGTTAGATACGCTCGGGCCGCCACCCGCCGTCGACCGCGACGTTCTGTCCGCTCAGGTAGTCGCTTCCCTCTTCGAGGAAGAACAGCATGGCTTGTGTCATGTCCTCGAAGCTCGCCGGGCGACCCCGGGGCAGGTCGTCGGGGATCACCTCGGAGTTCTCGACGACGTAGGGGCTGATCGCGTTGACGGTGATACCGTCATCCTGAGTATCGGCGGCGAGCATCCGGGTGAACATCAGCACTCCCGTCTTGGCGGCGAAATAGGGGAAGTTCGTCGGGGCGACGAGGTGGCGGTCGCTCGCGGCGTAGCCGACGTTGACGATGCGGCCGTAACCTTCCTCGCGCATTCCGGGAAGGACGCGCTTCGAGCAGAGATAGGTGCCATTGAAGTTCGTCTCCCAGACCGTGTTCCACGTCTCGAAGTCGAGGTCTTCCCAGTGAGAGGGCGCGAAGGCTCCGACGTTGTTGACGAGGACGTCGATCGATCCGAGATCGCTTTCGGCGGCGTCGAACATCCCGTCGACGTCGTCGGGATCGGTCACGTCGCCCTGGACGACGGTCACTGACCCGTCCTCGTTCCCGCCTGCCTCGTGGGCGCGTTCGGCGACCGCTTCTGCCTCGTCGGCGCTCGTGTAGTAGTGGACGGCGACGTTCGCGCCGCGTTCGGCCATCGCACACAGGAGTTCGCGGCCGACGCCTTTCGCACTGCCCGTGACGAGTGCACTCCTCCCATCGAGGTCGGGGTCGATCATAGCCTCCGTACTGTCGCTCGCGGTTTACCCCTGTGGGAGACGGTGATCCGTGACTGTCCGTGATCGAGGCTCCAGCGGCGACACATCGCTGGTAGTAAAGACAGTCACGCTGATGGCGGCGACGGCGAATCGAGTATCGAGCGACGGATAGCGGGCGGCGAGCAACGTGCGGCGGATGATCGACGCACCGGAGCGTCCGTGCTATTTATATTGGTATCGTGTGAACCGAGTGCATGGCACTGGAAACGGTTCTGCTGGCAGTGGGCCCAAAGGACTCCGGACGAATCGAGCGACTCGCCGAAGCGGCGATCGAGGTAGCCGAACCGGCCGGGGCGACGGTCGTGCTCGGCCACGTCTTCACCGACGAGGAGTACGACGAGGTGCTCGATCGCCTCGGGTTCGATCCCGACTCGGAGGAGGCAACGCCGGACGAAGTGGCTCAGCGCCACGCGACGGTCCGCGAACTCGTCGGCGGCTTGGATGCGGTAGACGTCGACTACGAGATCCGCGGGGCGGTCGGCGAACACGCCAGGAGTATCGTCGACATGGCGACCCGGGCCGGCGCGAACCGGATAATCGTGAGCGGTCGGAGCCGCCGGCCGACGGGCAAGGCGGTCTTCGGCTCCACCGCTCAGGAGGTGTTGCTCACCGCGCCGTGTCCCGTAACCTTCGTTCGTGTCGACGGCTAAGCCGCGATAGCTAAAATACCCATAGACAAATGCGCTCTCGTCTCGCCGAGCGAGAGCGCCGATCGAGATCGATCCGGGGTGACTAAGACGGACGCTCCTATCGTATCGGATATGAGCGCGTACGCCGGCGTCGATCTCGGCGCGACGAACGTCCGCGCCGTCGTCGCCGACGCCGACGGGACGGTTCTCGCGAGCGCCGAACACCGCACGCCGCGCGGGCCGAACGGCGCTGCGGTGACCGACGAGCTATTGGAGGTCCTCCGGGAGGCGACCGACGAAGCAGGGATTTCACCCGCCGCGATCGAATCGGTAGGAATCGGGTCGATCGGCCCGCTCGACCTCGCGAGGGGCGTGATCGAAAACCCCGCGAACCTGCCCGATGGCATCGGACTCATCCCGCTCACGGGGCCGATCTCGAACCTCGTAGGCGTACCCGAGGACGACGTCCGCCTCCACAACGATACCAACGCAGGGTGTATCGGCGAGCGCTTCTATTCCGACCGCAACCCCGACGACATGGCGTACTTGACCATCTCCTCGGGGATCGGTGCCGGGGTCTGTGTCGACGGCAAAGTCCTGGGAGGCTGGGACGGCAACGCCGGCGAAGTGGGTCATATGACCGTCGATCCCGAAGGAAAGCGGATCTGTGGCTGTGGGAAGCGAGGCCATTGGGAGGCCTATTGTTCGGGCAACAACATCCCCGAGTACGCAATAGACCTGCACGCCGACGACCCGGTCGAGACGAGTCTCGACGTCGATAACGACCTCACGGCGGCCGACGTCTTCGCCGCGGCGAGCGAGGACGGAAGCGAAGACGGGAAGGGTAAGGGGGGTGGGGACGACTTCGCACGCTACGTTCTCGATCGGGTCGCAGGCTGGAACGCGATGGGGATCGCGAACGTCGTCCATGCTTACGCGCCGCTGGTGATCTACGTCGGCGGCGCGGTGACGCTCAACAACCCCGACCTCGTGCTCAACCCGATCGAAGAACGGCTGGACGAGCTACTGTTCATCAACGTACCCGAGATCGAGCTTACTACCCTGGGCGACGACGCCGTCGTCCGGGGAGCGCTCGCGAGCGCGCTCACAGGCGGGACCGGCGACCGTCGGGAGTTCGACGGCTAACCGACGGTCGTGTTCTCGGGAGTGTCGCCCGACGGATCGATCGGCTACAGCGCGACAGCAACGATGACAGCGAACGAGGGACGCACGACGACGAGAACCCTATCGGAAGCGATCGACCGAGCGGGGCGTTTATGAGTGGTCGGTCCATCCCAGGGGACATGACCGACGGTGACACACCCGTTACCCGGCTGTTCGGGGGCCCGGGAAGCGGGAAGACGACGGCGTTGCTCGATCGCGTCGACGGGATCTTGGAGGACGACGAGATCGCGATCGACGACGTGTTAGTAGTCTCCTATACTCGGGCGGCGTCCGCCGAAATCAGGGAACGCCTCGCCGAGCGATTGGCGGTCGAGCCGACCTCGCTCAAGGGCACCGTCGGGACGATGCACGCCAAAGCCTACGAGCTGCTCGATCTCTCGCGCGGGGACGTCGTCGGCGAGCGCGACAAAAAGGAGTTCTGTGAAGAGTACGGCATCGAGTTCGAGGACGAGTACGAAAGCGCCCGTCACCGCCGGGCGCGCTCGACGACGATCGGCAACAAGGTCATCGCGACGAGCCAGTGGCTACAACGTACTCGAAAGGAGGTCGCCGACTGGCACGACGTCCCCTTCCAGTGGAACACCGAGGAAGTGAGACTCCCCCCCGAGATCGACCCGAACGCCCAGCAGGGCAACAAGTACACCCCGACCTGGCCCTCCGCCGACGATCGTATCGACGTACCCGAGGCGATCCGAGCCTGGCGCGCGTACAAGGGTAAGGAGAGCCTCGTCGGTTTCGCGGACATGTTAGAGCGCGTCCAACAGCGCTCGCTCGTCCCGACTGTGGATTACCTGGTGATCGACGAGTTCCAGGACATCACTACCTTGCAGTACGCCGTCTACGAGGAGTGGAAACCCCATCTCGAACGGGTGCTCATCGCCGGCGACGACGACCAGGTAGTGTACGCCTGGCAGGGTGCCGACCCGCGACTGTTGCTCGACGCCGCGGTCACTGAAGACATCGTGCTCCCCAATTCCTACCGGCTTCCCTCCCGAGTACTCAACGTCGTCAACCGGGAGATCCGTCACATCACCGAACGCCAGGAAAAGGACTTGGAGCCGCGCACCGAGGGCGGGACTGTCGAGGCGATGGCGGGTCCCTCGATGCTCGACCTCGTGCGAAACGTCAGAAACACCGTCGAGACTGACGACGGGACGATCATGGTCCTTTTCCGGGCGCGCTATCAGATGCTTCGGTTCATCGACGAGTTCATCGATCAGGGGATTCCCTTTCAGCTACTCACCGACCAGCGGATGTGGACCGACCGGCTCATCCAGTACATCGAGGCGATCGAGCGGGTCGAGGCCGGCGAGCGGATCACGGGCTTACATGCCCGCCGGCTCGCTGGCATGCTCGCCGGGGCCGCCTTCGGGACGAACGATCGGGACGACCTCTATACGGCGATCAACGAGCGAAAGGACGACGCGGGCGTCAAGGAGGACGCCGATTTCGAGATCGATCCCTCGCTGGTTACCGACCTCGCGCCCTTTACCCCCGAACCGGCCGCCGCGGCGGAGATGCTCCGGAAGGTGACGAACTACCAGGAGCGGTCGATGCGCGCGTTTTACGACGGCGAGTATCAGGACGTAGCGCCCGACCGCGTTCGATTAGGGACGATCCACTCCGCGAAGGGTCGGGAAGCCGACCACGTCTACGTCTCGACGGACCTCACCGAGAAGGTCGTCGAGCAGATGGCCGCCTCGGTGCCCGACTCCGGGGACGTCCCGGGCGTGAGCGAGTTCACGAAGACCACCGACCCGGTGCCGGTACTCACCGACAACGAACGTCGGGTCTTCTACGTCGGGATGAGCCGGGCGCGCGAGCGCCTCGTCCTGCTCGAAAACCTAGTGGGTGGGGCACCGACCCTGCCGATCGACGCCTTGCTCTACAACGAACCCCGAGAGATGTCGATCGAGGAGATGTTGGCGGAAGCTGAAATCCCGACGGCCGCGGACTGACGCGCTCGTCGACGCACCAACGCTCGCGATCGATTCGTCATCGGTCGCTCCGGTTCGTTTATCGACGACGGTTCCGGAGATGCCGGAGACATGAGTTCGCCGATCAGCGTTCTTCTCCCTACTGTCGAGCCGACTGCGGCGTGTGAAGAGGTCGCCGATCAGCTCGGCCCGGCGGACGAACTGCTGATCGTCCACGACGCCGAGAGCGATCCCGTTGCGAACCACGCCGACGAACTCCCCGGACGAACTCGGACGATCCGCGCCGGCGAGCCGGAGGGCTGTTCGGGAAAGGCAAACGCCATCGCGGCGGGGATGGAAGCGGCCCGCCACGATCGGCTCGTCTGGACGGACGACGACTTTCACCATCCGCCGGACTGGCTCGCCGGGTTACGGGCCGACTACGAACGCCACGGGCCGACCTCGGAGGTGCCGGTCTTCGTCGGTCGCGATCCGTTAGCCGTTCTCTTCGAGCCGATATACGTTCTCAATGGCACGCTCGGCGTCTCCCTCGCGGACATCCCGTGGGGCGGCTCGGTGATCTTCGATCGAGGCGATATCGACGAGGACGCTTTCCTCGCCGACCTTCGGCGGACGGTAAGCGATGACGGCCTGCTCATGGAATACGTCGAGATGACGACCGTCAAGCGAACGCGACGGGTCGCCATCGGCGGCTCGCTCCGGGAAACGATCGAGAACCAGGTCCGGTTCACGCAGATCGTTCGTCACCACCAGCCGGGCGGCGTCGTCGGGCAGGCGGTCGCCGGGATCACCGTTCTCCTCGGATGCGTGCTCTCGCCGGTGCTCACAGCGGCGGTGCTGACGCTGGCAGTAGGAGGGATATACGCCGCGTTCGGCGTGTGCCGGCCGACGTATCTGCTGGCGTTTCCGGCAGTGGTGCTATCGGTACTGTTCACGCCGTATACGTGGTCGAGGCGGTCGTTCGTCTGGGACGGTCGGCGCTACCGGTGGCACAGCAAGTTCGACGTGACGGTCGTCGATTGATCGCCGCAAGGAAGTACACGAACCACACTCGCTTTCCCGGCTCCCGTGAGCGTCGAGGGGTCGGACGACGCTAATCGAAAAGAAAGCGAGTTATTCGGCGTCGCCGAAGTCCGCCGCAACGATAACCGTCTCCTCGTCGCTGTCGGCTCCGGTGTATCGGAGCAAGTCGAACTCGTGGTCGTCGATCTCGACGCCGTCTTCGAGTTCGCACTCGTCGGCGATGTCGGGCCAGTCGATCTCGTCGGCGTCGTTCGACGTCGGATCGCCGAGCGGGGTCGATCGGAGGTCCTCGCTGAGCTGTTCGGCGAAGTTCACCGGTACGTAGAGCCCGTCGAGGCGCTCGTCGGCGAAGTACAGACGAGTGATCTCGTTCGAGCCTTCCGACCACGGCTGGACGCGTTGGGCGTCGTAGTATAGGTCGAAGTCGACCCGGTCGTCGGGAGTGCGGTCCTGAAGCTGTGCGAGCGCGTCGTCGTCCTCGAACTCAGTGAGGTGTCTGATGTCGGATGCTGTTGCCATGGTGTCGAAAGCGAGTTACTGCGGTCGTTTTTCGGCGTGTCGTTCGCGGAGACATCGGCTCCGAACCCGCATGAACGCTCGCCTTGGCCCCCTCAAGTCGCCTCGTTCGAACCCATAGATCCGATCCGTCGGATCGCGGTCCCGGAGCGAGAACTCGGAGCGGTGAACTGAGCCGTCCCGGTTTTCGACCCCGAGCGGGGAGTGTAGTACGGAGCGCTTCGAAGAACTCCGGGAACCGTTCGGAGGGGAGGACAGGGAGTAGAAGCCGACTATCACGGTATCGTGGCGCGGCCTGCCGGCCACCAGGAAAAGAGGGGCGTCGAGGGGATCGGCTCGCCGCCCGGATCAGTAGCGAATCGACGGGAAAAACCCGGTCGTGACGGAGCGTCGCACATAGTCTCTCCCTGTTCGGTTTAGACGGCTCGTATCTATGTGAACTAAATACGAGTGTGGAACGTTCAGCCGATGTCGATTCCACAGCCCCCCTTCGTCCGTTCCGTTCCCGGGACCGCAACCGACGCTACCGTCACTTCCGCCCTCGTCGCTACCGCCGCTACCCTCGGACCGGCGGGCGGGGGCGTGATCGGTCGACGCACGCTCGGCCCGCCGACGTCCGCGGACCGTGCGACCGACCGGAGCCGAACTCCTGCGGGTCGCAGTCGTCGACCGGCACCCGGCTACCGGGAGCCAGGTCGATGACCGACGTCGTCGGCGGCGACGCCAGTAGGTCTACCCTCGATGCGATGGCGGCCGCGACCTGGGACGAGCCGTGGTACCGGACCGATCGCGGGAGAGCGAACTCCTTCGGGCTCCGCTCGCGCCATCACGGCACGAAGGACCCCGGCGGGCACGCCTTCTGGCGATCGGGCGACCGGTTCGGCGCGCTACAGGGCGTCGTCACGAATCGCCGTGCGCTCGGGCTGAGCGAGGCCGAACTGTTCGAGCGCGTCCTGGAGGCACCACACGCGACCCTCCCGCGGCTCGACGGCCCCTTCTGTATCGTCTGTTGCGACGGTGACGCCGACCGGATCGTCCTCGCCGTCGACAAGCTCGGGGCGCGCCAGTGGCATTACACCGCCGACGACCCGTTCCGGTTCGGGACGAGCGTGAGTCCGTTGCTCGTCGACATCGACCGCCCGCAGGTCGATCTCCGGGGAGTCTCGGATCTGTTGTTGATCGGGCAGGTCTGGGGCGATCGAACGCTCGTTGAAGAGGTCCGAACGCTACCGACGGGCTGTGTGCTCGAATACGACGCCGGCGAGCGCACCGTCTCGCGGTACCGAACGTTCGACTTCGGCCGGTCGGCCCCGGAGGGATACGCGAGCGAGTTAGCTCGTCGCTACCGTCGGGCGGTCGGCGAGACGGCCGAGACGGTCGAGGGATCGCTCGGATTGTGGCTCTCGGGCGGGCTCGACAGCCGGGCGCTGGGTACTGTGCTCGCCGACCGAGGCGACCTATCGAACACCTTTACATACGACTCCCGGCCGGTCGGGCGCGATCCGCCCATCGCACGGCGGGTGGCTTGCGAGTGGGACGTCTCGAACACGCCGGTCTCGCTGACACCCGATCGAGTGCTCGACCGGATCGACGACGGGATCGCGCTCACCGACGGACTGATTCCCTGGCCCTCGTTTCTCAATCTCTCGACGGTGTTCCAGATCGGCGACGCGGCCGACGTAGTCGCGGAGGCCTGTGGACAGGGCGTCCTACTGGGAAGCGGTATCTGGCAACCGGACGCCGAAGGGGGACGGTCGGCCGCCGAGATCCTCTATCGCGGCGAGCACTGGCTCGACGCCGAAAGCGTGCGCGATCTCATGCCCGTCGGCCTCGATCCCATGGCGACCTACCGCGAGGCGACCGACCCCGATGGATCGACGACGAGCGATCCGGGCGGGCTCGGATCGAGCGGACTCGGATCAAGCAGGCTTGGATCGGGCGGATTCGGGCGAAGCGAGCTTGAAGTAGGCACGGTCGGGGGGAGCGGAGTCGATCGAACGGGAGACGGCCGGACCGGAGGCGACGACCTGAGCCGGGCGCTGGCCGGATTGCATCGGTATTACTTCCAGCGCGGGGACTTCGTGAGCAACCGGATCGCGCGCAGTCAGGTCGGCACACGGGTTCCCTACGCGAACGAGGCGTTGTTGTCCCACGTCGAGCGGATGCCCTACGCGTACCGCGAGCGTACGGTCCCGTTCACGCGGGGCGTGATACCCTACGGCTGTGCGCCGCTGAAACTGGATCTCGTGCGGCGACTCGCCGACCGAACGAACGACCGGCTCGCGACGATCCCCTACGAGCGAAGCGGTCTCGCCCCGAGACACCCGCTCGGGTGCCACGCCGCGGGGTTCGTCTGTACGACCGTGGCCGACCGGCTCCGTTCGCGGCCGACCTACGGAGGTGTGTCGATCGGCGGTGCCTGGTACCGCGAGCACGAGGAGTTTCGGACGTACGTCGACGACCTGCTGGCGGCGGCCTGCGAGCGGCCCTTCTTCGACGGGGCGGAACTCCGCCGCCGACGGCGCGCACACCTCGCCGGAAAGCGCGACGAGATCCAGGCGATCGCGGCGGTGACGACCGTCGAGCGGTGGCTAGGGGCCCACGTTGATGCCTCGCCTCGCGATCGAGTGCCCGTCGGGCGCCGAGCATGACGCACACGACCGTACGCCGATTCGTACGGCGATCGCGTCGGTCGTGTGAACACCGAGGAGTCGAACGGGACGGCGAGGCCGAAACGGACGATCACTCGATCTCGCGGTCGTCCCCGCTCCCTTCATCGGCCTCCTTCTCACCCGGCATGGTGACGACTTTCCCGACGGTTTCTCCGAGTACCATCCCGGGCAGGTCGGTCGGCGTGGTGACGTACTGCTCGACGGCGATCATCAACAGAGCGATCGCGAGGAAGCCAGCACCGAGCAACGGCCGGTTGTCGAGCACCAGGAACTGGAGGCCGAGCAGAGCCACGGGAAGCGCGAACACGAGAGTCAGCGCCAGCCCGATCGTCTCGAGAACACCCCTTGCCATACCCTGGCATCGACGACCGAGAACAAAAGCGCCACGCCGTGACCGCCGTTGAATCGCCACGACCGCCGCCGAATCACTGCGACACCACCGACCTACCGACTCGTCGGAGCGTCGGCAACGACCCCGACATCCCGGATACGTCCTCGTGTACGTCGGCAGCGAACGCCCCGATCCCGATCGGTGGCGACCGCGATCGGCTCCCCGATCGCGACGCTCACGCTCCACCCTCGAACTCCTGTTCGCGTTCCGATCCACGAGGCACACGAAGCACAACGCACATGCGGGGACGAACCGTAAGGAGACCGTGTTCACCGGCATTATCGAGGCAACGGCCGAAGTGAAGGCGGTCGAGGACACCGAGGAGGGGCGACGCCTGCGGATCGAAACGGGGTTTCCGGACCTCGAACACGGCCAGAGTATCAACGTCAGCGGGGCCTGTCTCACCGTCGAAGCGGTCGGCGACGGCTCCTTTTCGGTCTTTCTCGCACAGGAGACGATCGCACGGACCGCCCTCGGGGGAATCGAGGAAGGCGAGGCGGTGAACGTCGAACGCGCGATGGCTGCCGATGGCCGGTTCGACGGCCACGTCGTCCAGGGTCACGTCGACGCGACGGCCGAAGTGACAGGAATCGAGCGCCTCGGCGACGACTGGGAGTTCACTTTCTCGCTTCCGGCGTCGGTGTCGAAGTACGTCGTCGAGAAGGGCTCGATCACGATCGACGGTATTAGCCTCACCGTCGCCGAGCGGGGTGACGAGGAATTTTCGGTGGCGATTATCCCGACGACCTACGAGGAGACGACGCTTTCGGCGAAGGGAGTCGGCGACGCGGTCCACCTCGAAGTCGACGTGATCGCGAAATACGTCGAGCGAATGCTAGAAGACGACGCCTCGAAAGCGGCCTGAACGCGACGGCAGAACGGAAGCGTTCGTCCGTACCGTCCTGGCGCGTCGTCCCCGGCCCCGAACGGAGGCTTCGGCGTTCGGTTCGCGTCCGCCGAACCGGACCGAAAGCCGGGCGCTCGATCCGGGGTGTCCGTTGGCGTTCGGCTCCCCAGTTGCCTCGACCCGGTGTTTTTACCGGACGGTCCACGGGGTGGCTGTCAGTGGCGAACACGTTCGACACGGTCCTCGGAAGCGACGCGCGGATCCTCGCGGACGCGGACTTCCGGCTCCTGTTGCTCGCGAACAGCACACAGGCGCTCGGATCGGCGCTCGTCTCGCCGCTTCTCACGTCGCTCACCGGTCCCTACGGCGTTCCAGCGACCGAGATCGGACTGATGATGTCGGTCTTTACCGCGCCGGCGATCCTCGTTATTCCCCTGCTGGGAGCGCTCATCGATCGCTACGGGCGGAAACCGGTTCTCGTCCCTGCCCTGTGTCTCTTCGGCGTGAGCGGGACCGCACTGGCTTTTACGACCGATTTCGCCGTCGTTCTCGCCCTGCGATCGCTACAGGGACTCGGGTTCGCCGGTATCCTCCCGGTGGTTATCACGAGCATCGGCGACCTGTACGACGGCGGCGAGGAGGCGACCGGACAGGGCCTGCGCTTCGCCGTCTCCGGGCTCTCCCAGGCCGTGTTCCCGATCGTCGGTGGCGGATTGGTGGTGCTCGCCTGGCAGTACCCCTTCCTGCTGTACGCCCTTGCGATCCCGGTCGCCCTCCTGGTGTACGCTCGCTTCGAGGACCCACACACCGCCGGAAGTACGGACCCCGGAACCGACGGAAAAACGGACACGCGAGGGACGCTGGGTGAACTCTACGAACTCGCGACCCACACCCACGTAGCGGCGATCCTCCTCGCGCGCGGACTGCCGGTGATCGCGTGGCTCGGCTTTTTCACCTACAACTCGGTGCTCGTCGTCCGCGTTCTCGATGGCACGCCCCAGGGGGCCGGCGTGCTCGTCGCCGCCGGAAGCGTCGCGTACGCGGGCGCAGCCAGTCAGGCGGGCCGTCTCACGACGGCCCTCGGCGGACGGGCCGTCGTGCTCTACGGTGCGAACCTCGTTCTCGCCGGCGGCATCGGGCTCCTCGCGGCCGCCCCGTCGTTCCCGATCGCCGGCCTCGGGGTCGTTCTCACCGGCGTCGGGTTCGGAGTCGCGATGTCGCTGTACCGGAGCCTCGTCACGGGATTCGCGCCGGGGCCGCTCCGCGGAAAACTCGTGAGTCTCGGCGAGGCCGGGGGCCGGATAACGGCCACGCTGACCCCGATCGGCATGGGAGTAGTGATCGCCGGCGTCGAGCCGATCGTCGGTTTCGCCGGGGCGGTCCGCTGGGCGTTCGTCCTGATCGGCGCGATCGGCGGGCTCGGTGGCGTCGTCTGCGTCCGACTGGCGAGTCGAGCCGCCGGTTCGTCCCTCTGAGAATCAAAATCGAACTGAAAACCGGGTCGAGCAGTCCCGCTGTCGAGAACCGTCGGCGGGTCCGGCGTACGCGGTCTCGCCTCTACCGTTCCGATCCCGACGATTCCGACGACCCTGACGGCCCCGCCGACCCCAACGATTCCGATCGGGACCGTCCCCCGCACCGTGCGGGGAGTTAGAATGCCGGAACGGACACCGAACGCACCGGCCCGGAAGGCCGATTCGAAGACTCAAAGAGCCCGCTCGATAGCCGTCGCGGTCGACCTGGCCCTCTGGGCGAGTTCCGTTCCCACCAACCCGTCGGCGACGGCCGCGTCGAGTTCGTCGTCGTCGACGCGTTCGACCTCGCCGTCGGGCCGCCTGACGACGTCGACGTAGAGGTCGACGTACCGAACGGCATCAGGGAACGCTTCGACCGGCGTACAGACGTTGACGTAGGTACCCCGCCGGTCGCCGTCCGCGCCCCGGTACCGGGTTCGATACCACCACCGACCTTCCTTGAAGCGGGTGATCGCGACGTCGCCCGCGCGGCGTTCGGTCCCGATCGCGTCGTAGACCCCATCCGAGTGCATCTCCCGTTGGACGAGGAGCGCGCCGTCCGGATCGACGCTCGTGACTTCGCCGCGGCCGAGAGAAACCCCGCGGCCGTCGGGCTTGCCGTGGGCGATCGCCACCGCCTCGCCCTCGTGCGGCCCGAACTGCCGGGTCGTAACGCCGAACGGGAAATCGAGGTCGTCGCCTGCGTTGGCCGCCGTCCCGTCGGCCGCGGAGCCACAAACGCTCTCGGCGAAGTCGACGGCGGCGCTCGCGTCCTCGCTTCCGGCCTTGATCCGGTGGTGGCCGGCCATCGTCGCGGTCACTGCCCGCCGGCGGTCGTCGAGCGCGAACCGCGAGGCGCGCCCGAACCGTACCCAGGCCGTCTCGGGGCCGGCCCATACCGAAGCGGGGCCGCCGTCGCCGTCGGTATCGGTACCGTCGACATCGGTATCAGTGCCGTCGGTATCGTCGGTATCAGCAGTGCCGGCGGCGTCGTCCGCGTCGGCGGTGTCGGTGGGTTCGGCGTCCGGCTCCCCGGCAGCCGCGAGCGCGTCGTCGATGGCATCCGCGCGGGTCGCCGCGTTTTCGAGCGCCGCATCGAGCGCGTCGAAGGAGGCCTCTTCGCCCTCGTCGGTCGGCCGGGCACGCCAGTTCGCGGGGACGTCAGTCGGGAGCAGGTCGGTTACGTCGCCGATCCCGCCGACGTGCGACCCCGCATGCGACGAGCCCGTCGATCCCGATTCCGAGCCGGAGTCGCCTGTCCGCGTGAGGGCCACGAGGCCGCCGCCGTCGACGCGGAGCTCGGTATCGAGAAGGGGTCGGTCGTCGCTCCACGGTGGGCTCGGTTCGCGCACCTGAACGCGATGTCGGTCGCCCTCCTCGGCGTCCCCGTCGACCGCGCGAGCGGGGAGGTAGCCCTCCCGGGAACCGAGATCGAGAACGGCACCGCCCGACCGCGTGTCGGTTACGACGGCATCGAAGACCGCTTCGCGGGGAACGTCGTCGCGCCAGGCGAACGCGTCGATCGCCGCGGTCGAGAGGCGGTCTCGAAGCGTTCCTACGGTCTCGGGGTCACCGCGGATGCCCACGCCGAGGCGGTCGTCGGTACTCGTGATCGTCGCGTCGTATGCCTTCGTCTCGGCGTCGATCGAGAAGCGTTCGACGATACTCGGCGAGGGTTGGACGACCTCGAACCCGTCCTCGCGCAGCAACCGGGCAAGGGCGGTGGTGTAGATCCCCCGAAGACGGACGCGAGCGGTCACTCGACTTCCCTCGCGGTGTCGGAATGGAGTCGTCGGGGGCACGATCGCGGGGAACCCGGTCGTCGGTCGGGGCACATACCTCGATCGATCGACGGCCGGAAAGGAAAGTCCGAGGATCGATCGTCGCGACCGGTCGGCCACCGCGGCCGCGACGCGATCCGCGGCGATCCGTGATGCGGTCGGGCGGTCGTCGGCGTCGTATCAGTCGGCCGTCAGGCCGACGTCCGCGTCGCGATAGGCCGCCCGGTAGCGTGCGAGTTTCCGATAGACGTAAAAGCCGAAGATCGCGTCGTAGAGCAACACGAACCCGAGAAAGGCGAGGATCGGTGGGATGCCCGGCACGAACAGCGCCACCAACCCGGGGACGACCGACGAGAGCGTGTTGTAGGTCGCGTGGACGAGCGTGGCGATCAACAGGCCCTTGACGACGATCGGGCCCGCGCGATCGGAATTGAACTTCGCAAGTCCCAGGTAGTAGCCGGCGATCGCCGAGTAAATGACGTGGCCGGGCCCGGCGAGCGCGCGTAGCGGGGCGATACCCCCGCCCGCCGTCAGCACGTTCGTGACCATCGGGTCGCTCACCTGGCCGGCGATGTAGATCGCGTTCTCGATCGTCGCGAAACCCAGGCCTGCCATCGCGCCGTAGACCGCGCCGTCGACCACGGCATCGAAGTGGTCGTCGCGGTAGGGATACAGCCGCACGGCGAGTAACTTGACGGTCTCCTCGACCGGACCGACGATCACGTAGAAGAAAAGCACCATCCCGATCACGGGGATCGACTGAAAGAGCGGTCCCGCCACGGAGTTGAGCACGCCGGCAAAGCCCGCGAACAGTACCCCGAGCGCGAAGGTGCCGACCAGCAACGAGAGGGGTTCGGCCGTCGTGACGTCGGCATACCGGACGTAGGCCGCGAGCAACAGTGCGGGAACGATCGAGAGCGCGATGAAGACCGTGACCGGCGGATCGAGAAGCGCCGCACCCAACCCGCCGAGGGCGAGTTGCGCTAGTAGAATTCCGAACGCCAGCAGGATAACGACCCACCGGACGACGAATCGAATAGTGCTATAAATGGAGACGGACAGCTCGTCGAGGCGCGAGCGCGCCTCCCAGGTCGCGATGTCGTAGAGGTCGGTGGACCCGTCGGTTTCCTCCTGCACCGGGTCCCGTTCGATAGCCATAGCAGAGCCTAACACCCCCCGGGTCTAATCCTTTGGCCCGGCGACGTCGATTCAGTGACGCTACGAGAGAAGCCCGCTACAGCACAACGACGGTCGCGAGAGGAGCCGATCCGTCGCTCGATCGCCACGCCCGAGAAAGGGATCACGAGTCGTCGAGGTCGTCAGTTGCCGCGGGGTCGCCACCCACAGACCGTACACTCGGCGGCCCCGGAGTCATGCAATCCCCCACAGTCCGGGCACTGCTTTTTATTGTAACTCTCCTCCCAACCCGGTCGGTCGGTCTCGTGGCCGCGCTGGGCGAGGAAATCATCGAGGAGATCGTCGTCGGTCGGTTCGATGGCCATACGTGTTACAGTATGCCACGCATCTCATATAGGTTTGATGCTTGCGGCCAATGTGGCACGAACCCACACGCACTGGTCGCAACGCTATCTACAGAGGCCGATCACTGTGCCGAGAAGACGAATCCTGTCAGCGGTACGGTGGCGGTGTGCGATCGTTCCCGTTCGCTCCTTGCAGTCGCTCACCGCTCACTTCCTGCTCTCGGCTCGCGTCGCTCGCCGAGAACCCGCAGGCGCGAGCGGTCTTTGCTGCACCTCTTTCTCAGGCCCGCAGTGAACGACCGCAGGGAGTGAGCGAGAACTCCGAGAAAACGGTGCGTTTCAGTCGTCAGCCGCACCCACGTCGGCACTGCGCTCGGCGGTCGCGTCGCCGATGATCTCGTAGAGGTTCTGTCGCGCATCGGCGAAGTAAACGTCTTCGTCCACCGCCTCGACACCTTCGAGCCGTTCGAGCGCATACCGGACCGTTCGCGCCGAAAGCATCGATTCCTCAACGATCCCTTTCTGCGTGAGCGGCCCGTTGTATTCGAGCACCTTGAAAACGAGTTTCGCGCTCGGCGGGAGGTCGGAAAGCCCCTCCTCATCGGTAGATGTCATCGTCCGATTCAACGCGCGCGGGGTGTATAAAGGTTGAGGGACGAAGCGTACTGAACCGGCGAGCGAGTGGGCGGAGGCGGCTGATTCGGCGGTTTCGTTCACTCGTTCGTCGACGAATCAATCCGCTCGTGAGACGGAATCGGGCGTCCTCGAAGAGGGTCGTCGGCATCGATCGGGAAACGACGTATTGGAAGTGCCGGAGCGAACGGCTTTTTAATCCGGGTAGCGGACCAATAGGCATGGCGGCCGAAACCCTCGACGAGCGAGCGTCACACATCCGGGGGCTGACGGTCACGTCGATCGCCACGCTGGCGGGCGTCGCGAGCGCGGTCGTGACGACGGCGATCGCCACCGGGGCGACCGACACCATCGGGGTCGCCGTGCTCGGCGCGTTCGTTCTCGCACAGTTCCCGCTGTTGAGCGTGATGGGGATCGATACCGGTGACCTCTCGGCGAAGGACTACCTCTACATCGTCTTCATGACCTTCTCGCTCTGGTACGTCACCTGGGCGATTTTGCTGACCACGGGCACGACCCTCTAATGGCCGACGATTCGATCGCGGTCGTCGATCTCGACCGGTGTCAACCCGATCGCTGTAACTACGAGTGTGCGAACTTCTGTCCGCCCAATCGCACCGGCGAGGAGTGTATCGTCACTCGCGAGGAGCGCTTCGAAACGGCCGAGGAGTACGCGGGCGGTGCCGACCAGATCTCGATATCCGAGGAGCTGTGTCTCGGCGAGAGCTGTGGGATCTGCGTCGAGAAATGTCCCTTCGACGCGATCGAGATCATCAATCTCCCCCAGGAGTTAGACGACGATCCGGTCCATCGCTACGGCGAGAACGCGTTCGGGCTCTACGGCCTGCCCGCGCCCCGCGAGGGCCACGTCACCGGTATCCTGGGCCCGAACGGCATCGGCAAGACCACTGCCGTCCGCATCCTCGGCGAGGAGATCGCGCCGAACCTCGGGGAGTGGGGCGACCCGCCCGGCTGGGACGCCGTGCTCGAAGAGTATCGCGGGACCGAACTCCAGGGATATCTGGAGGACCTCCGCGAGGGCGACGTCACGGTGGCGAAAAAGCCCCAGTACGTCGACGGTATCCCCGAACAGTTCTCGGGGAAGACCCGCGAGCTCCTGGCGGGCGTCGACGAGCGCGGCGCGATAGACGAACTCGTTTCGGGACTGTCGATCGAGCCGGTGGTCGACCAGGACATTACGACCCTCTCGGGGGGTGAGCTCCAGCGGGTCGCGCTCGCGGCGACGCTCGCCCGCGACGCCGATTTCTATTTCCTCGACGAGATCACGCCGTACTTGGATATCGGCCAGCGGATGGCCGCCGCGCGGCTGATCCGCGAGTTGGCCGAGAGCGGCGATCGCTCGATGCTGGTGGTCGAACACGATCTCGCGATCCTCGATCTGCTCTGTGACACCGTACACGTGGCCTACGGCGAACCCGGAGCCTTCGGCGTGATCACGAGCCCGAAGGCCACTCGCCAGGGCATCAACGAGTACCTAAAAGGGTATCTCGACGCCGAAAATATGAGAATTCGCCCCGAAGCCATCGAGTTCGGGAGCCACGCTCCCCGAGAGGTCGGCGGCGGCAAGCCCCTCGTCGAGTATCCCGACCTACGGAAATCCTACGGCGACGGGGAGTTCACGCTGGAGGTCGAAGGCGGGACGATCCGGGAGAACGAGGTGCTCGGTATCGTCGGGCCGAACGGGATCGGGAAATCCACGTTCGCGGAGATGCTCGCCGGCCGGCTCGCACCCGACGGAGGGAGTCCCCCGGAGGCGCTCGACATCGCGTACAAGCCCCAGTACCTCGAAGGCGACGAACCCATCAGGGTCGATGCCTTCCTCTCGTCGATCACGAGCGAGTTCGGTAGTTCGTACTGGAACACCGAGATCGCCCGGCCCCTCCAGCTCGAACGGCTGATGGAACAGACCCTCGTCGACCTTTCAGGGGGTGAGCGCCAGCGCGTCGCCATCGCGGCGTGTCTCTCCGAGGACGCCGATCTCTACCTGCTCGACGAACCCTCCGCACATCTCGACGTCGAACAGCGCGTGCAAGCCACCCGCACCATCCGGCGCTCGGCCGAAAACCGCGACGAGACCGTGCTGGTGATCGATCACGACATATATATGATGGATCTGTTGGCCGATCGTCTGCTCGTCTTCGAGGGCGAGCCCGCCGTCCGTGGCCGGGCGAGCGAACCGGTCGGGATGCGCGAGGGGATGAACTCGTTCCTGTCGGATCTCGACGTGACCTTCCGGCGCGACGAGCGGATGGGTCGTCCGCGGATCAACAAGCCCGACAGCCAGCTCGATCGCGAGCAGAAACGAGAGGGCGAGTACTACTACGCGCCCTGACCGTGACGTAGTGAAGGACATCGTGGGACCAGGTGACGGCCGATTGCAGTCGGATTCGGACGGTCCTCGAAGCGAATTCAGCCCCCGCTAACCGTCCTCGAAGACGGTTCGTTTGAAGGCGAGAAACACATTCAAGGGGATTTCTTGAGCGCGACCTCCGCTCGCTCCTGCTCGGTTCGCTCGCACATGGTCGCTACCTAACCGCCGAAAATTGCTGTACTGGTGCTGTGCGGTTGCGGTACAAGCAATCGCACCGCGAGTGAACCGTGGGCGAACGAGCGGGCCGACGAGCGACTACCGCGCGAGTGTAACGAGCGCGACCTTTGGTCGCGCGCAGAGCAAAAGGTGCGTCCTACTGGAAGGTTCGGCCGACCTGACCTTCCTGGGCGGGTTCTCCGCTGTCGAAGCGCTCTTCGATCTCCTCGTAGCGCTCGCGGGTCTCGTCGGTGATGCTCGGGGTCACCTCGCCGAGCGCCCAGTCGAAGTGCTCGGCACTGATCCGGACGTTACCGGCACTGTCGCCGACGTCTTCGGGGTCGACCTCGGTGATGAGCTCCCGGCTCGCGGCCAGTGCGGCCTCCCGACAGACGGCTTCTACGTCCGCGCCGACGTAGCCCTCGGTCCGGCGGGCCAGCGAGTCGAGATCAACGTCGTCGGCCAGTGGCTTGCTTCGGGTATGGACCGTGAAGATCGCCCGGCGCGCGGCCTCGTCCGGGACCGGAACGTGAACGTGGCGATCCAGCCGGCCCGGACGGAGCAACGCCGAGTCGATGAGGTCCGGTCGGTTGGAGGTCGCGACGACGACGACGTCCTCGAGATCCTCGAGCCCGTCGAGTTCGGTGAGTAGCTGGGAGACGACGCGCTCGCCGACGCCCGAGTCGTTCATCCGCTGGCCGCGCTCGCCCGCGATGGCGTCGATCTCGTCGAAGAAGATCACTGTCGGGGCGTTCTCGCGGGCCTTGCTGAAGACGTCCCGGACGCCCTGTTCGGACTCCCCGACGTACTTGTTCAGTAGTTCGGGTCCCTTGATCGAGATGAAGTTCGACTCGGCCTCGTTGGCGACCGCTTTCGCGAGTAGGGTCTTGCCCGTCCCGGGCGGGCCGTACAGCATGACACCCCTCGCGGCCTGCATGTCGAGTGAATCGAACACCTCGGGATAGTCGAGGGGCCACTGGACGGTCTCGCGCAGGCGCTCTTTGGTCTCGTCCAAGCCGCCGACGTTCTCCCAAGTGACGTCGGGCACTTCGACGAAGACCTCCCGGAGCGCGGAGGGTTCGATACCCTTGAGCGCTCCCCGGACGTCGTCGTCGGTCACCTGTAGCGATTCTAAGACTTCGGCGTCGATCTCTTCCGATTCGAGGTCGAGGTCCGGGCGGATCCGCCTGAGAGCCCCCATGGCCGATTCCTTTGCGAGGCTCTCTAAGTCCGCGCCGACGAACCCGTGGGTGTTCTCCGCGTAGACCCCGAGGTCGACGTCCTCGGCCAGGGGCATCCCGCGGGTGTGGACCTGGAGGATCTCCTCGCGACCGTCCCTGTCCGGCACGCCGATCTCGATCTCCCGGTCGAACCGGCCGCCCCGGCGCAACGCCTGATCGAGCGAGTCCACTCGATTGGTCGCGCCGATAACGGTTACCTGCCCGCGGTCTTCGAGCCCGTCCATCAGCGAGAGGAGTTGGGCGACCACGCGGCGCTCGACGTCGCCGGTAGTCTCCCCTCGCTTGGGAGCGATCGAGTCGAGTTCGTCGATGAAGACGATCGCCGGCTCGTTCTCCTCGGCTTCCTCGAAGACCTCCCGGAGCTGTTCTTCCGACTCGCCGTAGTACTTCGACATGATCTCCGGGCCGGAGATGTTGGTGAAGAAGGCGTCTATCTCGTTGGCGACCGCTTTCGCGAGCAGGGTCTTCCCGGTGCCCGGCGGGCCGTGGAGCAACACGCCCTTGGGAGGTTCGATCCCGAGTTGCTGGAAGAGCTCGGGGTGGCGCATCGGGAGTTCGATCATCTCCCGCACTTGTTCGAGTTCGCGTTCCAGTCCGCCGATATCCTCGTAGGTGACGCTCGGCGTCTCGCGCGAGCCGGCGCTTTCGGAGATCTGTTCGGCGGGTTTCTCGCTTACGTCGATCTCCGTGCCGTCGGTGACGATTACCGTGCCACTGGGCTGGGTCGACGCGACCTTGAGCGGGATCTTCTGGCCGCTCATTCCGCCCATCGGGCCGAAGCCGAGCGAGAAGGGTATCGTTTGGCCCTTGGTTATCGCCTGACCTGACAGGCGATCACGGATGTACGACCCGATGTTCCCCCGAATGCGGAGGTTCTGTGGCAGGGCAACGGTAACGCTTTCGGCGGGCTTGACGTCGGCCTTCTCGACGTCGATGCCGTCGTCGATGCCGACCTCGGCTTCCTGGCGCAGGCGGCCGTCGATCCGGATGATTCCTCGACTTTCGTCCTCGGGATAGCCCGGCCACACGCGCGCGACGGTCGGGTCTCCCTGGCCGCCCAGCCGGACGTAATCGCCGTTTTGAACCCCGAGCTCGCTCATCGCCGCGCGGTCGACCGCCGCCAGCCCGCGACCGGCGTCCTTTTGCTTGAGGGGTTTGACGGTCAGTCTCATCGGGCCACCTCGATCGTGAGGACGCCGTTTCTGATCGACGGCTCCCGTGCGCCGTCGGGCAACGCGAACTCGAACTGCTCGCCGCTTTCCGCGACGACGATCGCCGTCCCGTCGACGGCATCGACCGTCGCGTCGCCGGTTTCCGTACCGAGATCCGCGACGAACACCGTTTCTTCCTCGTAGTCGTATCGACGCAGACCGCCGTCGTCTCGCCGGCCGAACTGCTGTGTGTTCGATCTCATCCTAACATCAGGTTAGCCGTACTTCTATAAAAAGGTTGTGCTGGTGTTGGCACGGGCGGCGATCCGATCGGGGTTAGTAGTTCGGTAGTTCGGTAGTCGTCCAGTCGTCGGAGGGGTCTATATCCCGATCGGGCCGATCGGCGACATGGGAACCATCGTTCGCCGGGGGCGGGATAGCTCGTCGAGTGGTCGATACTGAGGGGCCACGAGTTCTTTAGGTTCACGGCAGCGGGGCCGATCACCGCGTTCGAGTCGGTCAGTGCGCCCATGATGGGGCGGTACGTCTCGACCCGTTCTTCGAACGCGAGTCGGCGACGAAGTGGACGTTTCCTGGCGAGTTGGTAGAACCGAGCCTGAACCGGGATCGGGAACGACGCGGAGCGCGAGTAACCCGGAGACGCACACGAACGCGGCTCGTCGTCTGGTTCAGTTGCGAACGCGGACGATCCCCGACTGTAACACCCGGTGATTAGGGATCAGGAACTCCTCGGTATCGTTCTCGATACGCGTCGCGACGACGTCGACCTCCTGGACGATGCCACGATGCCCGTCGACTTCGATCTCGTCGCCGATCCCGTAGGGCTGGTTCAGGAGTAAGTACACGCCCGCCGCGCCGGAGGCGAGCAGGTCCTTGCCGGCGAGTCCGCCGAGGAAGACGACCGCGAAGGCATACGCCGCGAGCAGTACAACGAGGGCGTTCGTCGCAACGCCCAGCTGGCTCAGCGCGATCAGTCCGGCGACGTAGAGGACGCTGTACTTCGCGAAGAGGGCAACGAGGTTCACCTCCGGGAGCTTGACGCCGCGCAGGCGTTCGTTGATCGCCACCTCGGCGTTGTCGGCGACGATCAGCCCTAAGATTACTGTCAGGGCGGCGACGAACACCTGTGGTAAGAAGACCGTGAGTTCCGTCCAGAACAGCCGGGCGTTGAGCAGGCGGGCGACGTTGAGCGCCACCAGAAGCGCGACCCCGAGCACGAACAACGTTGCGAGCTGGGACAGTAGGGTGACCGTCGAGGTCCCCAGTCGAGAGGCGGTTCGCTCGAAGGCCGTCCCCTCGACGGCGTCGACGATGCCGACCGCCGTGAGCACCCGCCGGCTCGCATCACCGACCAAGTAACTCACGAGCACGCCGATTAGCAGAATAACGATCGCGAAGACGAGGTTGTTCTGGGCGAACAGCTGGCGAACGAGGCTTCTGAGGACCCCGTCCCAGTCGACGAGCATCAGTACTCCTCCGGGTCGACCTCGAGAACTATTTCGCCGGCTTTGAACGCCCGGACCATCCCGTCCGATTCGGAGAGGACGATCGTAATCGCGTTCGTATCCCGCGTGATCGCCCCGCCGGCCATGTGCCGGGCACCGAGTCCCTTCGGGATGTCGACGCCCTCCGCGGCGGGTTCGAGATAGCGATAGGCCGAGACGATCTTGCCCGAGTCCGAGATGACGAACGCGCCGTCGAGACGGGTGAACTCCTTTATCATGACGTTCACGATCGCGTCGCCGACGTGGACGTGTGACTTCTCGAAGGGATTGTACGAGAGGGGTCGGGACTTGTTCATCACCTTACCCGCGTCGCCGACGACGAACAGCGCGCCGACCGGTTGTCCCTTCTGTCCCTTCTTGCCGAGTTCGATCGCGAGTTCCAAGACGTCCTTTACCACGGCGGGGTCGGCGCGCGATTCGGCGAACAGCGAGTAGATGCCCGAGCGAGTGAACGAGTTCACCCGTACACGCGTGATGCTGTCGATCCCTTCGTCGAAGATCCGCGTCGCACAGGCGACCTCGTCGCCCTCGGCCACGAGGTCCCGGTCGATCGCACCTTCGAGCCCGAAGCGGATCCGATCGACGACGTCCTCGAACTCGAGGGGGAGTTCGACGAACCGATCGGCACCGATCCCGTTCTCCGGGGCGACCACCACGACTTCGATGTCGTCGAGGTCGGCGAACCGCTCGTGAAAGGCCGTACTCGGCGAGAAGAGGAACACGGCATCGACCTCACCCACCACCCGATCGAGGAGGTCGTGTACGTCCGCCATTACTCCTATCGTTCGCTCAGCATGGAAAAAGCCTTCCGAACGGTCCGTCGCGCGTCAGCCGTCCGTCAGCTGTCCGGTGAAACGTCGACACGTCGAACCGTCTCGGAGCCACCACGCCCGCCCGTCGAACGCTGGATCTCGGGGGTCGGGGATCGAGACCTCGAAACCGGCAGTTCGTGCGCAATACCCATAGTGCAAGTGCTCGTAGGACGAAGAGGAGAGAGACGCACATGGACGTTTGGCTTCGCGTGACGATCGCCGTGTTCGTAGTTCTCGCACCCACGGCGCTGTTCCTCGGGCTCTGGCGCGGGATGATGCACCTGCGTGACGACGAACTGGCCAGCGTGGTGACCGCCCGCCAGCTCCGTGGCCTGTTCGATACGTTGCCGTCGGGCCAGCCGAACGCCGGCCGGTTCGAGGAGGTCACAGACGGCGGGATCGGCGAAGCCGCCGTCGGGCGTTCGCGTCGCTCCGAACCGGCGAAGGGTCGTCCCCGACCTCGGGCCTCAGAGATCGAGATCGGTGTCGAACCCGATCCCACCGAGTGTTCGCGCTGTGGGGAGCCGAACCCGACCGCGGCCGAACTCTGCTGGGATTGTGGGGCGTACCTGAACGAGTAGCCCCGAGGTAGATACGGTCATTCATCCATATACCGTATCCGAGCGTTACTGAAAGTTCAGTCAAGAGGATCGACCGATGAGCGCGTTCGCGGTTCGTGTACCGCGCTCTCGAACGAGCGACCGAGGAGACGAGCGATTCACACGAACGAGCGCCGCGGACGCGAGCGAGTCTTTCCGATGAACGTCCCAGTGCCGGAGACTACAAGCGAATCGGGGCGACCAGTGCGTTCGCCCCGACAGTGTCAATGCCGCGTCACGATCGGTGAGCACCCCATCGCACCCTCGGACAGGAGCTTCGGTAGCCCCTGCGATTAACTGAATGATCAGTTCGAACAAAAGCCTTCCGTCCTTATGAGTTTCGTCGACGAGTAACGAATCCGTGGCCTCGACGGTCGTTATAGGAAGTTACTCCGAGACATTCGAGACGATCCGATCGTACGTTCGATCAAACGGACGGCTAGTCAGCCACGATAGGAGTCGATATTGTGCTGGCATTACCCGCGATGTCGAGCGGACAGTGGTATCGTTCTCGGAGCGATTCGTTTCGTATCGCTGTTAATCCGATCTCGAGTAGTGGGATGGCTCGCCTTCGCTCGTCTCCCGAATCCCGGGAATTACACTCGAATAACCGAAAGAGACGGACTCGGCGCTGCTTAGCCCTCCAACACGCTTGTGCTCGAAGCGAACGTCTCCGCCGCCCGGACGGGACACCTCCCAGAAACGTTTTAATACAATCGAACCGGTTCCGGCCCCTCTCGTCTACTATCATCGTCCGGATCGCTCGGTTTCGGTACCTGTCTATGTGTTCAGTACTCGGCCTGTGTGGGCCGAAACACCGCTGCAACTGACCCGTTGCGCTGAGGAATCACGACGACGCGCGACCGGCATCCAGCGCGACCGACGAGCCACGGCATGAGCAAACGGTTCGATCGTGATAGTCACGGTTTCGCCGACACCGAAAGATTGAAACAATGACTGGATGTTTAGTCGAATATAAGAGAGAACGCCGTCGGGACGCGAGCACAGCGCGGACGAACGGAGGGCGCTACCGGGGTCGACTCGGAGCGCGAACGGTCGGCCTGTACGGAGTGTGGCGGCCGGTTGGTACGTGACGCTCGACACGGCGAGACGGTCTGTAGCGACTGCGGACTCGTCGTCGCCGAGGGGGAGATCGATCGCGGGCCCGAGTGGCGCGGGTTTGACCACGGCGAGCGAGGACGGAAGTCCCGCGTCGGTGCGCCGATCACCGATCGACTCCACGACAAGGGCCTGTTTACCGCTATCGACTGGCAGGACAAGGACGCCTACGGTAACAGGTTGAGCGCGCGCAAGCGACAGCGAATGAGTCGTCTTCGGACATGGAACAAGCGCTTTCGCACACACGACGCCGGACAGCGCACCCTCAGACAGGCGCTCGGCGAGATCGACCGCATGGCGAGCGCGCTCGGCGTTCCCGAGACGATCCGCGAGACCGCGAGCGTTATCTACCGTCGCGCGCTCGAAGCGGGTCTCCTGCCCGGGGCCGGTCGATCGAAGCGATCGCGACCGCAGCACTCTACGCCGCCACCAAGGCGGCCGGTGCGCCGCGGACGATCGACGAGGTCGCCGCCGTCAGCCGCATCGATCGAACCGAGTTCACCCGCGCGTATCGCTACGTCGTCCGCGAACTCGGGCTCGAAATCGTCCCTGCCGGCTCCGCTCAGCATCTCCCGCGATACGTCTCGGAGCTCGACCTCTCGGGCGAGACCGAGCGCCGAGCCCGCGAATTGCTGCGAGCGGGGAAGGAGTCGGGGATTCACAGTGGTCGGAACCCCGTCGGCCTCGCCGTCGCGGCGATCTATGCGGGCGCGACGCTCACGAACGAGACCCTGACTCAAGAGACCGTCCCGGACGCCACCGACATCAGTACGGTCACCATCCGAACGCGCTACAAGCAACTCCTCGAAGCTGACGGTGCCCGCTTCTGAAGGGGTATTGACGTTTCGGTCGCACCGGCGTCTCGTCGATTCGGCACGTCGGAAAGGTCGACAACGCCCTAAAAGGAGACGTTCTCCCCTGTGCGATTGTCGAAGAGGTGAAGCTTCTCGGTGTTCGCAACGAGAGTGACGACTTCGTCCTCCTCGATGGGGCTATCGGGGGAGATGCGTGCGGAAAACTCCCCGCCTGCGTCGGCGGCGGCGGCGTCGGTCGG
Source organism: Halobacteriales archaeon QH_6_64_20 (assembly GCA_003021235.1). Lineage (GTDB taxonomy): Archaea > Halobacteriota > Halobacteria > Halobacteriales > Halococcaceae > PXQR01. The sequence goes on from PXQR01000056.1 coordinate 33,949, forward strand.
AGTCAGTGTGAGGAACTTGTCCGAGCCCATCGGTTCGATGAGGCGGACGTAGGCGTCGAACGTGTTCGTCTCCTCGACGAGTTCGTTGGCCATCTCGACGTCGTGGATGTCTTCGGGACGGAGCCCGAGCGTGAGATCATCGAGGTCGCCGTCCCATTCCTCGACGTCCGCCGCCAGGTCCGATGAAAGTCCGATCTCGAAGACGTCGGATTCGGCGACGTGTCCGTTTCCTTCCTTCCGGACGGTGACATCGCCGTTGTTCATCACGGCCACACGATCGCCGAGCGTCATCGCCTCGGCCTGGTCGTGGGTGACGTAGATCGTCGTCTTGCCGACCCGTTTGTGCAAGTCGTTGAGTTCGGTCCGCATCTGCACCCGAAGCTTGGCGTCCAGGTTGGACAGTGGTTCGTCCATGAGGAATACTGCGGGTTCGCGGACAATGGCGCGTCCGAGTGCGACGCGCTGTTGCTGGCCGCCCGAGAGCGCCGACGGCTTGCGCTCGAGCAGTTCGGGGATGTCGAGCAACTCGGCCGTGTGCTCGACCCGGCTGTCGATCTCGTCCTTGGGATAGCTCCGCACCTCGAGCGGGAACGAGAGGTTCTCCCGGACCTTCTTATGTGGGTACAGTGCGTAGTTCTGGAACACCATCGAGATGTCGCGTTCACGGGGGTCGAGTCCGGTTACGTCCTCATTCTCGATGATGATCCGACCGTCGGTGGGCGTCTCAAGGCCGGCGACCGACCGGAGGGTCGTCGTCTTGCCACAACCGGACGGGCCCACCAGGACGAGGAACTCGTCCCGGTGGACATCGATGCTGATGCCGTCGACCGCGACGACCTCGCCCTTCTCGTTGTCCTGGAACACCTTCCGAAGGCTGTCGATGCGGACATTGATGTCCTGTTCGCCCTCCGTCTCGCCGGGGATCGCTTCCTCGACCGGTGCTTCGGTTCGCTGTTTGGTATCGCTCATGATTCTATGTTAGGGTGCGTACTGATAGCACTATTGTATTGATCGTCCGCTCGCTGCCTGACACAGACGTCGGCCGAGTGGGTGCCCTGCATCTCAAGAACCCTTTAGCGCGCCGGAGGGGAGTCCGGTCACGATGTACTGCTGGAAGAAGATCACCACGAGGACGGTGGGGATTATCGCCACCACGCCTGCCGCGGAGATCATCTCCCAGGAGACGTTCACCTCGCCGACGAAGTCGAACACGGCCACCGAGATCGGCTTCGACGCGGTCGTACTCGATATCATGAACGAGAAGAGAAACTCCCGCCACGAGTAGAGGAACGTGAGGATGCCGACTGAGGCGATCCCCGGCATAGCCAGCGGCAGGACGATCCGTCGGAACGCCTGGAACTGGGTGCAGCCGTCGACCAGCGCCGACTCGTCGATCTCCTCGGGAATCGAGATGAAGAAGTTCCGCATGATGTAGATCATCAGCGGCAGCCACAGGTAGACCTGGGCGATGATGATCCCCGGCACAGTGTTGATCAGGTTGAGTGCGGCGATCCCCTGGAAGTACGGGATGATGATTCCGATCGGGGGGAACAGCCGCGAGAAGATGACGCCAATGAATATGGCGTTGTCGAACGGGAACCGGAACCGGCTGAACGCATAGCCGGCCGGCACCGAGAACAGCAGCACGAGGAACGTCGTCGTCGTCGAGATGACGATGCTGTTGACCACCGACCGCCAGTAGTTGTTCTCGATGAGGACGCGCTCGTACGGGTCGAAGGTGAACTCCGCTGGCAGGTAGCCGGCGATGAACGCCCCCTGCGCGCCCTTGAACGAGGTGATCGCCATCCACCCGATCGGAACGAGTATCAGCAGGACGGTGAACGCCAGAACCAGGTGGACGACCATCGGTCCCTCAATGACGTTCCAGAAGCGCTGTCGTGTCTCGTAGCTGATCCGGTCGTAGTTCTCCTCGGTGCTCATAGTTCACCCCATGGTCGGGCCGTCGTGTCGTCGATGTTGTGTGTCGTCATCTGTTTTATTCCTCGATTCGTTCGAGCACCACCGTCACGTAGAAGGTGGCCATGATCACGGTGATCGCGACGAGGAATGCCGCGATCGCCGACCCGAACCCGAAGTCGAGCTTCACCATCCCCTCCCGGTAGATCCAGATCGACATTACCGTCGTGCTGGTCCCGGGTCCGCCCTGGGTCATTGGGAAGATGATCGAGAACGCCCGGAACGAGAACATCCAGCTGATGAGCCCGACGATGGCCATGTACGGCCGAAGGTACGGGAGCGTGATGTTCCGGAACTTCTGGAACGAGGTCGCCCCGTCGACCTGCGCGGCGTCGTACATGTGCTGGGGGATCGCCTGGAGACCGGCCAGGAAGACGATCATCGCAAACGGCATCCGCAGCCACGCGTCAACGAACGTCACGGTCGGCAACACGAGCTGCTGGTTCGCCATCAGCGAGATGGTCTCGCCCGGTCCCGTGATCCCGAGGTCGGTCGCGATCAGGTTCAACAGCCCGAACGGCTTGGCGATCAGCACCCAGTCCCACATGAGCGCCACGACCGCGATGGGGAGCGCCCACGAGAAGAGAATGACCGTCGTGTAGAACGCCCGAGCCCGGTTGTTCTTTACGTGGTTGATGGCCAGCGCGATCGGTCGCGTAGAACAGTGTCTGGCCGAAGTACTGGGGGAACTGGACCGACGTGAACAGCTTCTGGTAGTTGTAGATGGGATCGAAGATCGCCTCGGGGATGCCGGGGGCTGTGATGAACAGCGACTGGTAGAACATCCACGCCACGGGGTAGACGAAGATAACTCCAATGAGCAACAGTCCCGGGCCGAGCAGCACCAGGACGATGTGGTCGTTGACGAACTCGCCGATCGTCCCCCTGATCCCGTCCGACGTATCGATGCCACCAACGGACGTTTCAGTCGCCATGGCCGACCTCGTTCGACTCCGCTCTGCCGATCCGTTCTATCGGTATCGGCCGGTCGGAGCCTACATTCGACCGTACTAGCTTGGTATCACGTGGCATACGCTACTTGATCTTTCTCCACCCTTAAATAATTTGCTTAACTAGATTGGCCAGTGGGCTCCGTGCGCACGCTCAATTCAACGGCGGACCGGTCGTTGTCCCGCGGTCTCGCCCCGACTCCGGGGGCCACGAGGGGCAGAGCGGAGCCCCACACCACGGGACCATTTAAGTACGCCGTGGTGAGCGCGTTCCTGGGCCCTACTGGCTCAGGACGGTGTCGATGAAGCTCTGGGCGTCCTCGAGCGCCTTCTGGGGCTCCTTGTCGCCGGCGATGGCGAGCTGGAGCTGCTCGGAGACCTCCTGATTGATGGCGCGCTGCTGGGGGAACACCTCGGACTTGGCCACCTCCATAGCCGCACCCTTCTGCTGGGAGAACGTCGCCTGGTCGGTGGCGTCCTCGTAGACCTGATTGACGTAGGCCATGTTCCCCTCCTCGACGTACTCCCACCAGCTGCTCGCGTAGGAGAACCGGGCGTCCTGGAACAGCGTCCCGGCGATCTTGTGTCCGAGGGGGGCGAACGTGTTGATCGCTGAGATGGTAGAGGTCGCCAGCGTCGCCTGCTGGGGGTCAGCGGCGTCGTCGGGTGCCCGCGGTGGCGGCGCGATCTGGTAGGCGTCGCCCTTGCCGAACTGCTCGGTCGCGTCGGCGATGAGGTCGGTCGCAACCGGGACCATCGCCATCGACTCCGAGAGGAAGCCGTCGGCGAGGTCGCCCTGCGTCCACGTCGTGACGGCGTCCGGGACCCAGCCCTTGTCGAGCCAGCTGATCATCCGCTCCAGGGCGTACAGGCCGGTATCGGTGTTGACCGTGACCCCATCACCGCCCTGCGTATACCCGCCGCCCGCCTGGTACCACATCTCGCGCCAGTCGTTCTCGGTGTAGGTGAGCGAGGAGCCACGGTAGCCCCAGCCGGCGACGTCGGTCCCGGCGAACGCCTCCATCACCGTCTCGAGGTCGCTCCAGGTGTAGTCCCCCGAGAGGATGCTGTCGACGACCGCGCCGTCGACGCCCTGGTCCCTGATGAGCTGGGGGCGCAGGTGGACGACCTTCCCCTCGATGATGTTCGGGCCACCCCACTGGTTGCCGTTGAACTGGAACGTCTGCTGTGCGATGGGGAGGTACGGCTCCCACATCGAGTCATCGGGCTGGATGAAGTTCACCGGTTCGAGGTAGCCGTTCGTCGCGTAGGTGGACATCGACGAGTACGTCGTCGACAGTAACATCTGCGGCGTGGACTGCTCCGAGGACAGGAACGCCGCGGCCTTCGGGATGGCCTGGTCGACGACCACCTGCGTCCGCGACATGCTGATGCCCGTTCGGTCCTCGAACAGGGCGTCCGTCGCCGCGGTCGCCCGGTCGAACTGCATGTCCCCGTAGTTGAGGATCTCGATCGTATCGACGTCGCTGGCGGCCGTAGAGTCCCCCCCCGACGGCGGCTCCCAGACCGCGTTCGAAACCGTCTCCGTGCCGCTCCAGCTACTGGCGGACCCGAGGTCGCTCTCGGGTACCTTCAGCCGCGATTCCATGGGCCAGCTCTCGGCGGGAGTACCGAGGCCGCGGCGCTCCTCCCAGTTATCGCCGTACCCGATGTCGCTGACGGCGCTCTGAAGCTCGCTCGAGCCGCCGCCACCGCCGCTCTGGTTACCGCCGCCACCGCCGCCACCACCGCCACCGGTACACCCGGCGAGACCGACCGAAGCGCCCACGAACGTGGCTGAACTCGCCATTTTCATCAGTTCGCGACGGCTGAGTTCCGACAGCTTTACCTTGTGATACTCTGGCATACGGTCCCAACTGAGTGCCACGCCATAAATATCTTTGCCCTTGTGAGGCTTTGTTGGAGAAGTCCGTTTCCGAGCCGACTTTCTTAACACAGGAACGAATTCCAGCGATAGCGCCGCTTAGACGCAGGCTGCGTCTGCCGGACTGCGGAGTTTCTAAACAGATCCGACTTTCTTAACAAAGCTCCCTTGTGAGGTGGGCAGTGTTCAGTTAAGAGCGAGGTGGTTGGTGTTTCGAGTGCCTAATGTCCGAAATTGACCGCCTCGGTGAGGGTACCAGCTGGATTGACTTAGAGTTCGTCGAGCGCGAGCGGACACTCGAACCGATCATTGAAATCGGTATTCGACTCCATCTCGCCGGTTTATCACTCTCGAATACCAAACAAGCACTCGATAGGTTGGGTGTCAGTCGCAGTCGAACTGCGATCCACAACTGGATCAGAAAGGCCGAGCTTCAGCCGACCAGCGACGTCGGTCCGAATCAGGTGGCGGTCGACGAGACCGTGATTCGAGTCAACGACGAACGCCGTTGGCTCTACGCTGTCACCAGAACGCCCGTCGCCATGCAGGCCGGGGCTTTCGAGGTGGTATTACCGGCAGTCTCCACCCGGCGAACCCGCACACCATCCTCCTGATAGGAAATTATAAGTCCCCGCTCGGAAGCCTTCGAGAGGATGAGCGACATCAAACTCACGCTGGCGCTTCCGTCGGGTCCGGACGACCGCTGGGAGCTGGCACGACAGATGGGCGTCGAGTACGCCCACCCCCACCCGGCGATGGGCGCGGCGGGGCTCGGCAGCGGCGACGACCGGACCGGCGACGCGCCCCCCGACTACGACGACCTGCTGCGGCTGGTGAACGCGTTCGAGAACGTCGGGCTGGAGGTCCCCGTAATCGGCCCGTGTGGGACGATGTCCGACGCGACACGGCTCGGACGGGAGGGGCGCGACGAGGAGATAGAGGCGACCTGCCAGGTGATCCGGAACGCCGGCGCGCTCGACATCCCCGTCGTGACCTACAGCTGGATGTCCCGGTTCTGGTGGATGCGCACGGACGAACGGGTCCCGCTCCGGGGGAACTCGCTCACCACGCGGTACGTCCACGAGCAGTCGGAACGCGGCCCGGGCGCGGGCGTCGACGCCGCCGAGGAGGACCTCTGGGAGAACCTAGGGTACTTCCTCGAGCGCGTGGTCCCCGTCGCCGAGGAGGAGGGCGTGAAGCTCGCACTCCACCCGGACGACCCGCCGCTCTCGCCCGTCCGGGGTGTCCCGCGGATCATCACGAGCCCGGAAGCCTACGACCGCGTGCTCGACCTCTACCCGAGCGAATCGAATGGCATCTCGTTCTGTACGGGCAACTTCATCGCGATGGGTGCCGACCTGTCCGAGGCCATCCACCACTTCGGGGCCAACATCCACTACGTCCACTTCCGCGACGTCGAGGGGGACGCGGAGGACGTCACGGAGGTCTGGCACGACGCGGGCCCAACGGACATGCTGGCGGCGATGCGGGCGTTCCACGAGATTGGCTTCGACGGCCCGATGCGCCCCGACCACGTCCCCACGATGCAGAGCGAGACCAACGAGCGCCCGGGCTACGAGATGAAGGGTCGAATCCTCGCCGTCGGGTACATGCGCGGGCTCATCGAGGCCGTGACCGACGAGTGACCGGTCGCGAGACCGCCGCCGTGGGGGTCGGCCTGACGGACCCGGCCCCCGGGCTTTTTATCCCACCATCGGGAGACGGAGAGCATGACTCCCGCCGTCCTGCTGGAGAACGCGCGGATCGTCGACGGGACCGGCGCGCCCTGGTTCCGCGGGTCGGTCGCAGTGACCGACGGATGGATCGAGACGGTCGAACGCGGTCACGAGTACGGCCGCTCAGCGAACGAGTCGGTCGACCTCGACGGCTCCGTGCTGGCGCCCGGCTTCGTGGACTTCCACGTCCACTCGGACCTACGGCTGTTCGAGGAGCCGACCCTCCTGGCGATGCTCCGACAGGGCGTCACGACGGAGGTGCTCGGACAGGACGGCTTCTCGATGGCGCCGGTCTACCGCGAGGGAGGTGCCGCCGAGTGGGAGGAGCACCTCTCCGCGCTCGACGGGGTCACCGAGCGCGAGTAGACGTGGGGGTCCACGAGCGACTACCTCGACGCCATCGACGGGGGGGGGACCGCCCAGAACTTCGGGACGCTCGTAGGCCACGGAGCACGACCTGCTCGTCGCGCCGACGCTCGCGGTTCCGCCCACCGTGAAGGCCGACGACGAGAACACGCTCGGACCGACCGAGGTCGCAGGCGAGCCGGTGGATCCGCTCATCGGCTGGTGTCTTACCTACCCGTTCAACATGTCCAGCCACCCGGTCGCGAACGTCCCCGCCGGGCTCGACGACGGCGGGCTTCCGGTGTG
>PXQR01000057.1 GCA_003021235.1 Halobacteriales archaeon QH_6_64_20
AGGCCCGGTACGTTCATACTGCTCCCCTACGCGCAGGCGGATATGGTCGGGAGAACTACCTACGATTTCGAGGGTGAGTCGGCGCTCGTGACGGGATCGACCTCGGGCATCGGGCAGGGCATCGCGCGGTCGCTCGCCGAAGCCGACGCGAACGTGTGCGTCAACTCGCGGACCGAGGCAGCCGTCGAGGAAACGATAGCGGAACTCGACGACCTCGGCGAAGGGGACGTGGAGGGCGTCACGGCCGACGTGAGCGACCCCGAAGCGATCGAACACCTCGTCGAGACCGCTATCGAGTCGTTCGGCGAACTCGACCTGCTCGTGAACAACGCGGCCGTCTGGCCGATGGAAGAGCGGATGATCGACGCGGACCTCGACGAGTGGGATCACACGATGAAGGTAAACGTCCGCTCGCAGTTCTACGCCTCACAGCTCATCGTCCGCCACATGATCGACGCCGACATCGAGGGGTCGATCATCAATATCACGAGCCAGACCGGCGATCGCCGAACCGGCAATCGGGGCCTGTACGGGATCTCGAACACGGCGGTGAACGGCCTGACGTGGCGAATGGCGGGCGAACTCGCCGAATACGGGATCCGGATGAACGCCGTCTCGACCGACCTCACCGAGACCCGCCAGGTTCGATTCGAAGCCCGCCTCGAAGGCGAGGCGACGGATCGAACCGAAGAGGAGGTCCTCGAAGCGTGGGCGAGCGACCTGCCGATGGAACGGATGGGCCGACCGGCGGATCTCGCGGATGCCGTGTTGTTCCTCGCCAGCGATCGGGCGGCCTACGTCGTCGGCACCGTCCTACGGGTCGCCGGCGGGGGGAACCTCGGGTGACCGGCACAGCGCCGACGAGGATCGTCGATACCCACACCCACGCTTGGGGGCTCAATACCCGGAACTATCCGTGGCGGGCCGCGGTCCTCCCGCCGGAGTGGGAGGGTCCCTACACGCACACGGACCTGATCGCCGACATGAACGGGGCAGGCATCGACGAGGCAGTGGTCGTCACGACGCCGCTGTACGGTCGCGGGCCGCGCGCGAACGCTTACACCGAAGCGGCCATCGAGGCCCACCCCGACCGGCTCTACGGCGTCGGCCTGCTCGATTGGTTCCCGGAGGACTCCGAGGACGCGGGCGAACGGCTCCGAGACGTAGTTGCGAACGATCGAATTCTCGGGGTGCGGATGCACGCTGCGCTCGCCTACGAAGGGATCCCGACCGAACTCGACCGTCACGGCGACTGGTTCCTCGACGACTCGTTAGAGCCTGCCTTCGACGCCGCCGTCGCGGAAGACACGAGCGTGTTCGTCTTCCCGAGGGCCCAACAGTTGGCCGACGTGGCGACGCTCGTCGAAGCCCAGCCCGGCGTGCAGTTCGTTATCGACCACATGGCCTGGCCCGACGAGACGACCGCGCCCGACGAGCGGCCCTGGACCCTCTTCGAGACGCTCGCCGAGTACGACAACGTCGCCGTCAAGATCAGTTCCCTGCCGCGATCGAGCGACGAGGGCTGGCCCTACCGCGACCTGTGGGGGTACGTCCGGCGGCTCGTCGAGTGGTTCGGCCCGGAGCGAGTGATGCTCGGCTCCGATTACCCCTGGATGGACGCCTGGGCGACCTACGAGGCGTGTCTGTCCTGGGTCGAGGAGGTCGACGTTCTCTCCGCTCGCGACCGACGCTACCTCCGCGGGGACGCGTTCGCGGCGGTCCACGGCCGATGAGCTATCGGGTGGGAGCGCATCGTCGCGTCGAAGGGAAACGGAATCGGGTCGGTCGGCGATCGTTCTACTCGTCTCCGTCGGCCGGTGTGAATCGCCAGACGCGCTCCATGAAGGGAACTCCCTCGTCGGGAGCCGCGTCGGCGTCGACGCCTTCGCGCTTGAACCGATCGGTGTACCGTTCCCACTCGGCCATCCGCTCGTCGCCGTCGATCGCGTCGAGGTAGGCCTCGACGTCCGCGGCGTCGAGGATACAAACTGCGATGTCGTCGCGGACGTATAGCTCGAACTCGGTGACGCCGCCGCGCTCCATCGCGTCGGTCACCGCCTCGGGTACGTCGTCGTGCGCGGCGACGTACTGCTCGCGTTGCTCGGGATCGAGACGCTGGATATACACCGCCCGCTCGGTTTCTCGCTCGGTCATACCTGCCCGTCGGCAAGCGCCGGATTAGGTCTGGCGGACGCGAACCCAAGCCCGGCACGGTCGTATCGAGCTTCGCGGGTGTGGGTCGCCCGGCGATCGAGGCGAACCGGCGCGACCTGACCGGGATGGCGCGACGCTATCGAGACCATCCCGAGGTCGCCTGGAACTATTAGTACCCTGGGGCACACCGACGAACATGGTCGAACCCGCACTGATCGTGCCGCCCGACCCGGACGAACGCTGGCACCTCGCGACGCAGATGGGCGTCGAGAAAGCAGTCATTCACCCGCTCGAAATCGGCGACGGCCGGACCGACTGGACGTACGATGACCTCCAAGGGCTCTCGAACTGGCTCGAAAGCGCGGGGCTCGAGTTCGCGGTTTTAGAGGGCTCGGTACCGATCTCCGACCGGATCCGTCTCGGCCGCGAGGGACGCGACGAGGACATCGCGGTGTTCAAGCGATTCGTCCGGGACTGTGGCGCGGTCGGCGTGCCCGTGATCTGTTACGACTGGATGGCCGGCGTCCGGTGGGCGCGCACCGCCGCCCACGTCCCCGCGCGAGGGGGTTCGTACGTCACCGAGTTCGACGTCGAGCGGACACAGGCTCGTGGGACTCCCGGCTCCAGCAGCGGTCCCGGCTCGGATCACGACCCCAGTCCGGCCTCCGAGGTCGGTGACGTCACCCACGAAGACGCCTGGGAGGCGCTCGAACACTTCCTCGCCGAGGTGGTGCCCGTCGCCGAGGAGGCAGGCGTGAGACTCGCCTTACATCCCGACGACCCACCCCGCGAGTCGTTGCGAGGGATCCCGCGGGTCGTGACGAGCATCGATGCGTACGACCGCGTGCTCGACGCGTCCGACAGTCCGGCGAACGCAATCACCTTTTGTCAGGGGAACTTCGCGGCGATGGGCGTCGATATTCCAGACGCCATCGAGCACTTCGGCGAGGACGTCGCGTTCGTTCACTTCCGCGACATCGAGGGCGACGCCGACCGCTTCACGGAAACCTGGCACGATAACGGCCCGACCGATATGCTCGCGGCGATGGAAGCGTACGAGACATACGTCGAGAACGACGTCCCGATGCGCCCGGATCACGTTCCGACGATGGCTGGCGAGGACAACTCGAATCCTGGCTATCACACCAAAGCTCGGCTGTTCGCCATCGGTTACATGCGAGGGCTCTCCGAGCAGGCGAACGTCGGTTAAAAACAGGAGAGGAGGAGAGGATCGATCGTCGGTTCGGGTGGGCTTCACGCCGCTCAGACGTCGATCGCGGATCGGAACTCCTCGCGGCTATCGACGCCGAGATCGGCCTGAAAGAGGCTCCCGGCAGTCCCGTCCTCGGTCGCGCGATCGTCGCCACCGGCAGTCGTCACGTAGGCGTCGCCGTAATCGGTGCCGCCGAACGCGATCGAGGAGACCTTTGCCGGCCCGAACTCGACGATACGTTCCCTCGTTCCGTCGGGCGCATATCGCACCAGGACGCCCCCGCCCCAAAACGCCGACCAGAGGTGTGCTTCGGCGTCGAGGGTCATGCCATCGGGAAGCCCGTCGAGACCGTCGGGTTCGACGACGAGTTCGGGGTTCGAGATCGCGCCGGTCGACTCGTCGTAGTCGTAGCGATCGATTCGACCCGGCATATCGTTGTGCTGGCAGGTATCGGTGACGTACAGCGCCTCGCGGTCGGCGGTGAAGTCCATTCCGTTCGGGAGGTCGATGTCGTCGATCGGGCATCACGCCACAGAACACCCGTCCCGCTGGGTCCGCGATCACGTCGTTAAAGCGTTCGTCGAACCGGTCGGGATCGGACCTAACGACTCGATCGACGCGGCCGTCGTCGTACCTGTCGACGCTTCCGGCGTCGCCGAACAGGAGCAACGAGCCGTCCTCCTGGCAGGTGAAGCCGCCGATCCGGCCGTCGGCGGTGAACACCCGTTCGTGCTCTTCGGCCGCGGGGTCGTACGTATAGAGGTCGCCCCTTGGAATGTCACACCAGTAGAGGCGTTTCTCGCCGGGGTGCCACAACGGGTTCTCGCCCGTCTCGCAGGGAACGTCGGCCACGAGCGCCGGTTCGGGTGTCACGACCGATTTACACTCCCGATGGCGTCAAAGAGCTATCGGGTAGACCCGAGACTGTCGGATGTGATCAATTCCGACTAACTCTGTACGGACGGAACGAACAGCGACCATTGCCCGGCACGCCTAAACCAACGGTCAGCGACACGGGACACATGCAGGCAGGCAGACACACCGACCGAACGGTGACCGTGACCGGGGCGGCGAGCGGCATCGGTCGCGGGGTCGCGCTCCGCTTCGGCGAGGAGGGCGCGGACGTGGTCGTCGCGGACCTGCGCCGCGACCCGAAGCGAGGCGAACGCTACGACACGGAGGCGAAAGTTCCTACCGACGAGCTCCTCTCCGACGAAACACCAGGCGACGGAACGTTCGTCGAGACCGACGTCGCCGATCCCGAGAGCGCTAAGTCGATGACCGAGGAAACGGTCGAGAGCTACGGCGGCATCGATGTCCTCGTCAACAATGCCGGGATTCAGATCCTCGGCGACTCGCAAGCGACGACCATCGCCGACTGGGAGCGCTCGATCGGGGTCGATCTGGACGGTGCCTTCTACTGTGCGAAGTACGCGATTCCCTCTTTGAGGGCCTCAGAGGGCCAGATCATCAACGTCGGCTCGGTGCGCGGGTTCGAGGGCGGGGGCGGCCCCTCCTACGCTGCGGCGAAAGGCGGTGTCGTGAATCTCACGCGGGACTTAGCGACCGAACTCGGGCCGGCGAACGTTCGGGTCAACTGCATCGATCCCGGCTACGTCGAGACGCCGCTACAGGACTACCTCACCGAAGAGGACGTCGAGCGGTCGGCCGATCACACGCTCCTTCTACGGTTCGGCCTGCCCCGCGACGTGGGGGACGCCGCCGTCTTCCTTGCCAGCGAGGAGGCCGGCTTCATTACTGGCGTGAACCTGCCGGTCGACGGCGGCTGGCTGGCCCACAGCGGGCTCTGAGCAACGACGACCGCACAACGCGTCCGAGAGACCGGAATGTGGTGCGCATCGAGGCCCGGTACCTCACAAAGTATTCTTCCTAATATTACTATAAATTTAGCGTTTTCTACCGTAACCGTCCCTTCTTGCGGTTTTGAGCATTACTTGGCGAGTTGTTTAGCAAGAATCTGTGCTAGTTGCGCTTCATCTCGTTCGAGTGCGACTGCCGACGCGGTCGCGACCACGTCGGCGACACTTTTATAACCGTATTCGATCATCACCGTTGTACCCTGCTCAAACACCTCGTCAGGAACTGTAATCGAGCTATAGCCCTCCGGTGACATACCTCGCCCTCTGGCCGCGCACTGTCTAGTCACCGATTCGTCACCTCTTCGACCGGTGTGCGGCCATCAAGCGCCTGATTGGGTCGTTGAAACTTGTAGTAGTAAGCGAAGACAGCGAGCCAGCGCGCAGCGCTGGCTGCGCTGCCGTTCCAGACGTTGTGGAAGCGGGTAAGCCGCATTTTCAGCGTCTGGAACCACTTTTCGATGAGAT
>PXQR01000058.1 GCA_003021235.1 Halobacteriales archaeon QH_6_64_20
TATATGAGAATGGAAACCAAAGACAAAATAGCTTCCAGCTATTTACTTGCGTAAAGGGTGACCGCTGATGCCATCTGGACCTGTAGACGGAGAAGATCGGTATGTTCAGCGGATGAAAATAAACGGGAAACCATATTTTGAAGTTGGGATCAGAGATCCGGATGGTGAAGGTTATCTTATTGAACGTATACCCGTCAACGAGAGTTCTAATCACTACGGGATAGAGGAGTCAATCGGGGAAGCACAAGAGGGACTCGAAAAAAGAAAAAGTCAAGCTGAAGATACGGCTGACTGGTTCGAAGAATTCCAAGAACTATCCGAAAAGATGGATAAAGATTGGTGAATTTTGAATTATATTGTCTGTAGAGCGACAACCAATGATCCCGCTGCGAAGATCGCTGTGATTACCCCAAATAGCAATACAAATCGGCTATTTTGATACTCAAAATACGTTCTCGCAGGCTCAATTTCAATTAGTTCTGTATGGCCTTCAATCTCGTGATCATAATCCAACTTCGCTATGCCTGGTTTGTAGTAGCAAATTTTAGCAGATCCACACCATGTGTAATCCTGTTCTTCAGCTGGGCTTAGATGCAGCTTTGCTTCTTCACCGTCGATACGTGCATTATTAAATTCTAATGTGGGGTTTTCAGTGGTTCCGTCTGGATCAAGCTTGTCTATCTCATCTCTATCAGCTTGGAATGTCGCTTTAGCCACAAATTGTTGATTGACCGCGAACACCGTACTTGTCGTGAGCGTAACTGTGCATTCCCACCACTGTGAATTATCTGGAAACGTAATTTCATATTTGGAGCTGCTTTTGGGGAAACAACCGGCTAATATAGCAATTATAAGTAAAATAGCTAAAATTATAAAAATATATAGTAATGGGATTAGTAAGCTTTGTATAGCTCCAAAATCAGACTGGCCAATAGGGGTCTGGATCTGAGAAATAATCTCAAGCACACCAGCAGTCATAGCATATCGTATTAATAGCATTGGCAATATAATCTTTTGTAATCAGATTATTATATTCATATTCGCATTCAGCCGGCACTGTTTAGTTGAGCACCTCCTCGGTAGCGTTCGTCCGTTGAGCGTCTGATTCGGTCTATCCCGGTTGTAATGATATCTGAACCGTCGCAGCCAGCGCCTCGCGCCTTTCGAGCCACTTCGCTCTCCGGCGAAGCTAACGGGCGCGCCACGCCCGTGAACGCCCGGCCCCTTCCAGTCCCACCTGAAGCGATTTTTGCCGATCTCCGTCGCTCGACCGAACACCACCGAAAAGTCGGGATCGACCGTGGGACGAGAGGGGTACTCGGAGAGTCGAAAAGTGCGAACAATCGATGGAGCGATGAAGCGACGAAACGTCCTGGCCGGGTCATATGGGCCGAATCGTGGGTTCGCTCTCACCTTATTTCATCGTCACGTAGGTCAGAAAGACGAGCGCGAGCGACTGAAGGGCTCTGAGAACCGCGACGATCTCCTGGACGTTCGGGTTCATCGTATAGAGCTTCTGTGCGCTGAAGAAGAAATACAGCGCCACGCCGTTCTCGACCAGCAGCACTGCGCCGAAGGCGAGCAGGCCGAGGATCAACGGCGTGCGAAAGGTTCGGTAGTTGTTCGCCCAGACGACCGTGAGCGCACCGAGTAAGAGCACGTTGATCCCCGCGAGCGCGCTCGCGAGCAAGATCGCCGAACTCATATCGGTCAGTGCTAAGGGAGTTGTCATCGTTTACTCTACGTTCTCCGTGATGCGTTCGAAGGTCTCGCGGTGGTGTTCGAACCGGTCGGTGAGGAAGTACATCTTCCCGTAGTCGTCGCCGCCGGTTTCGAGAACCGCGTGGTCAGTCAACATGTCGAGGTGATACCGAACGGTGTTGTAATCGAGGTCCAGCTGTTCGGCGAGTCGGTTCGCGTTCCGCGGTCGCTCGGACAGGCTGTGGATGATGCGGGCACGGTTCTTTCCGCCACGCGTGCCCGCGATGAGGTACCACAGCGTCTTTTCCATCCCGTTTCGTCCCTGTTGTTCGCCATGCGACGTATAACCCCATCGTTACACGCTCTAGCGGAGACGTCCGCACGAGGGCGCACGAGCTACCGGCGAGGACGGGGCGACGGATCGATACGAGCGGTCGGACGGGGGGCATACGAGGACGACGACGGGCGGACGGAAGTGGTTTCTCTAGAGTCCGTATCGAATCCCTCGCGTATTCGACGCTGTGCCGGACGGGCCGAGGCGGGTCGTCACGGGGGCAAGGGCCAGGGATTGGGGTTCGTCGAACGACGGCACCAGAGGTATCGATCGGGCTTCGACGGGGCGGGAACTGTCGATCGGACGACCGAGCGGGAGGAGCGATGGGGAAGTTACTTCCCGCTCGCCCGCCTCCTCGAAGCCATGGACGATTTCACCGTCAGCGGCCGCTTCCGGGCGCGGCGAAACACCTGGCAACCGTTCGAGACGCAGGTACGGGCACCGAACGAAAGCGTCGCGACCGAACGGACCTACGCCGAGTTCGGCTCGCGACACGGGCTCAAGCGTATGCAGATCGAGATCGCGGAGATCGCCGGGAGCGAGGAGGAAAGCCGATGAGCCAAGGACCGGGCGGCGGCGGCCGCCAACAGCTCCAACAGCTCGCAGAGACCATCCAAGCGCTCGACCAGGAACGGCAAGCTCTGGAGAGCGAGATCGAGGGATTGCGCAACCAACAGGGGGCGATCGACGAGGCCGTCCAGGGGATCGAAACGCTCGAAGACGGCTCGATAGTCCAGGTACCGCTCGGCGGCGGCGCGTACGTCCGCGCGGAGGTACAGGACATCGACGAGATCGTCGTCGATCTCGGGGGCGATTACGCCGCCGAACGCGAGCAGGCAGGCGCGATCGAGTCGCTCGAAGCCAAACGCGACCGGCTCGGCGACCGCATCGCGGAGGTCGAAGCGGAAGTCGAAGAGATCGAAGAGGAGAGTTCGGAGCTCGAACAGCGCGCCCAGCAGGCCCAACAACAGATGCAACAACAGCAGATGCAAGGAATGGGAGGGTTGAGCGAGCAGTTAGGCGGCTCCGATAAGGGACAGGGCGACGAAAGCGACGAGTAAGCTCATGTTCGACGGACTGAAGAACAAGCTCGGACGATTCAAGAGCGACGTCGAAGAGGAAGTCGACGAAGAGGTCGACGAGGGCGAGAGCGGAGGAGCCGACGAAGGCGAAATCGAGCCGAGAGAGGCCGGGGGAGCCGCGCAGGCGAGCGAGATCGACGCCGAGAGCTCCGTCGAGACGATCGACGACCCGGAGGGCGGCGGAGCGACTGCCGAGCCGGAGACGGCAGCCGAGTCGGGGGGGACGACGACCCCGGCGACGAACGCGGGCGCGGAGTCGGAACCGGTAGACGGAACCGACACACCGACGGCCGACGCCGACCAGGTTACGCGACCGACGACCGAAGACGAGAACGGAGCGGCCGTCGACGAAACCGGGGACGCCGACGAAGCAAGCGAGGAGGGCGAGGGACCGAGCTTCGGGACGCGGGCCTGCTCGAAAGCGACGTCGAGTTGAGCGTCGCCGAGTCCATCCTCGAAGGGATCCGCGAGCGCCTCGCCAACACGCGACGCGCCCAGGTCGAGAGCACGGGAATGGTCGCCGAGGACGCACTGGGGGAGGCGCTACTCGACGTGATCAGCGTCGGCCAGTTCGACTTCGACGAGCGGATCGCAGAAGCCGAAAAACCGGTCGTGATCGCGTTCACCGGCGTGAACGGCGTCGGCAAGACCACGTCGATCGCGAAGCTCGCCCGGTACTTCGAGGACCGAGGCGTTTCGACCGTGCTCGCGAACGGCGACACCTACCGTGCGGGCGCGAACGAACAGATCGAAGCCCACGCCGAGCGGCTGGGCAAAAGGCTGATTTCGCACGAGTCCGGCGGTGACCCCGCGGCGGTACTCTACGACGGCGTCGAGTACGCCCGCGCGAACGACATCGACGTCGTGCTAGGGGACACCGCGGGGCGACTGCATACCTCGAACGACCTGATGGCCCAACTAGAGAAGATCGATCGGGTCGTCGATCCGGACATGACGCTGTTCGTCGACGAGGCCGTGGCGGGTCAGGACGATCCTCTTCCTCGGTACCGGTCAGGAGTACGACGACCTAGAGCGGTTCGACCCCGAGCGGCTGGTCGATCGCCTGCTCGGTGCCGAAGAGTAGGTCCGGTTTTCCTTTTCCGTCGGTGTGTCCTTCGCCCCAGTGAGCGCAGGCTCCGAACCGGAAACGGAGTTCGAGTCCTGGAGAGCTGAGCGGTGAGCGAGGGGACGAAAGCGATCCGGCCCTGCACGCTCGACCGAGAACACCGAATGCGAGGGACCGGTAACCTGATACCGGCCGACGGCACAGTCCCGGCGTGTATCGACCCGGCCACATCGGCGTGACACTGCTCGTCTACGCGCCCGTGGGCTACTTACTATTGATCGGCGGTCGCGGGACGTTCGCGGTACTCGGCGGCGCGATCGCCGTTGCGCTCGCGATGGTCCCGGATTTCGATATCCGGTTGCCGGGTGTCTCCCACCGTGGGGCTACCCACACGCTGGCGTTCGCGCTCTGTGTCGGAGCGGTGCTCGGCGCGATCGGGTGGGTGCTTGCGGGCGCGGTCGGCGGCGCTACCGTGACGCTCGGTGAGGGCCTCGGCGTACGGACGGACCGGATCTCGCCGATCGGACTCGGTGCTTTTGCCTTTCTCGTCGGTACGCTCACGATATGTTCACACCTGCTGGCCGACGTGTTGACCCCGATGGGGATCGCACCGTTCTGGCCCGTCTCCTCGAAGCGGTACTCACTCGACGTCGCGAAGGCCTCAAGCACGATCGCAAACGGTCTGTTGTTCGCACTCGGCGTGTGTGCAACGCTCGGCGTCCTGTGGATCGTCCGGCCGGCCGGCTGAGTTCTCACCGTCGAGCATCGATCGACGAACGCGAGCAAAGCGTTTAGTCGCTCAGTTCGTTAGTGAAGGTCAATGGTACTCGATAACCTCGGCAGTTCGCTCCGAGGCACGCTCGACAAACTCAGCGGCAAATCCCGCCTCACCGCCGAAGACGTCGACGAGGTCGTCAGGGAGATTCAGCGATCCCTGCTCCAGGCCGACGTCGAAGTCGACCTGGTGATGGATCTCTCCGATAGCATCAAAGAGCGCGCATTGGAGGAAGACCCGCCGGGCGGGACCTCCGCGCGCGATCACGTCCTCCGGATCGTCTACGAGGAGATGGTCTCGCTCGTCGGCGACTCGACCGACCTCCCCTTGGAGTCCCAGACGATACTGCTCGCGGGACTCCAGGGATCGGGCAAGACGACGACCGCGGCGAAGATCGCCTGGTGGTTCTCGAAGAAGGGGCTGCGCCCGGCGGTGATCCAGACCGACACCTTCCGGCCGGGCGCGTACGAACAGGCACGCGAGATGTGTGAACGCGCCGAAGTCTCCTTCTACGGGGATCCGGAGGCCGACGATCCGGTCGAAATCGCCCGCGAGGGGATGGAAGCCACCGAGGAGGCCGACGTCCATATCGTCGATACGGCGGGTCGTCACGGTCTGGAGGAGGTGCTGATCGACGAGATCGAGGCGATCGAACGCGAAGTGAACCCCGATCAGAACTTGCTCGTACTGGACGCCGCGATCGGGCAAGGAGCCAAGGAGCAGGCCCGTCAGTTCGACGACGCGATCGGGGTCGGCGGCGTGATCATCACGAAACTCGACGGCACGGCGAAGGGTGGCGGGGCACTCACGGCCGTGAACGAGACCGATTCGACCATTGCGTTTCTGGGGACCGGCGAAACCGTACAGGACGTCGAACGCTTCGAACCCAGCGGCTTCGTCTCCCGACTGTTAGGAATGGGCGACCTCCAACAGTTGGCCGAACGAGTCGAGCGCGCGATGGCCGATACGGGGACCGAAGAAGACGATTGGGACCCCGAGGACATGTTATCGGGCCAGTTCACGCTCAAGGACATGCGCCAGCAGATGCAGGCGATGAACAAGATGGGGCCGCTCGATCAGGTGCTCGACATGATTCCCGGACTCGGCGGCGGGATCAAAGATCAGTTGCCCGACGACGCGATGGACGTCACCAAGGATCGCTTGCGGGTCTTCGAGATCGTCATGGACTCGATGACCGACGACGAGTTGGAGAACCCCCGGTCGGTCGGCGCGAGCCAGGTACGACGGATCGCCCGCGGGGCGGGGACGACCGAGGAGCGAGTCCGTGAGTTGCTCGAACAACACCGGATGATGGAACGCACCCTCAATCAGTTCCAGGGGATGGGCGACGCGGACATGCAACGGATGATGAAACAGATGGAACAGCAGGGCGGCGACATGGGTGATATGAGCGAGATAAGCAACATGGGCGGCAGTGGCGGTCCGTTCGGCTGATCGGCCTAAATCCGTCCTCGTCGCTGTTCGTCACCCCATCGTGAGCATCGCGTAGTCGAATAGCGTTCGGCGCGACGGAACTGGAGGGCTTTTACCCACCGGGGAGGTTCGTTCGGCCATGACGGTTCGCGGGGTCGCCGTAAACGCCTATCGTGAGGCATTGCCGATACTCTCGGTGAGCGCTCTCGGCGGTTTGTTCGCGGGTCTCGTTCTCGGAGGGATGGAGGCCGAACTGCGAGAAATCCGGGGCCTGCTCGTGCTCGTGCCCGCCTTGCTCGCGACTCGGGGAAACGTCTACGGGTCGCTCGGCGCGCGGCTGGGATCGGCGCTACATCAGGGGCTGATCGAACCGTACGTCTCGGCCAACGACGACCGGCTTCGGGCGGCGGTCGTGGCGGCGGTCGCTAGCGGGTTGTTCGTGAGTTCGCTCGCGGCGGTCATGGCCTTCGGATTGCTCGCCGTCCTCGGCCAGCCGGTAGCACCGATCTGGATGCTCGTCGGGGTCGCGCTGATCTCGGGGGTGATCGGTGGGGCGATCCTGGTGACGACGGTCGTGACGGTAGTCATAGTGGGATATCGGCGCGGTTTGAACCCCGATACGCTTGCGGGCCCGGTCGTGACGACGACCGGCGACGTGGTCGGAACGGCGACCCTGCTGATCGCCGCCCGAATCGTGCTCGCGATCGGGGGCGCGTAGTAGCGATCGGACGAACGGAATCGATGGAACACCGGCGCAATGACGGGCACGAAACCATCCACGGGGCGGACACGAACGGAGCGCTCGCGATGAGCGCCGGGACACGCTGGTCGGTTCGGGGGATCGTTCGCGCGACGCTGCCGGTGCTCGTCGCACTGACGGCGCTCGAACTCGCGAGCGGACTCGTCCTCGGGACGATTCAGGCGACCCTATTGGAGTACCCCTCGTTACTCGTGTTGGTTCCGGTGACGATCGGCACGGCGGGCAACCTGGGAAGCGTGCTCGCCGCGCGGCTCTCGACGGCGTTTCACTTAGGGACGCTTCGGTTCGGCCGCGGCGACACCCTCTTGGGTAATGCCCTCGCGACCGTCGCGCTCGCGGTAACGGTGTTTCCGGTCGTCGGTGCCGGCGCGTGGGGACTCACGGCGGCGACCGGGGAGGCAGGTCTCTCGCTTCCGACGGTCGTATTCGTCGCGCTCGCGAGCGGGCTCGTACTCGCGGCACTCGCGATCGGCATCACGGTGGTGGCGACCTATGGTGCCTACCGACTGGGACTCGATCCCGATAACGTGGTGATCCCGGTCGTCACGAACGTCTGTGACGTGCTCGGGGTGCTCGTGCTGTTCGCCGTCGTGCGGGT
>PXQR01000059.1 GCA_003021235.1 Halobacteriales archaeon QH_6_64_20
GTCGTCCGAAGAGCTGGATTCGGAGTCCATGTCGGAACCCGATCTGGACGCCGATCCGGCCGATGAGGGGGACGTCTCCGATTCGCTCGACCCACCTTTACTCGGATCGTTGCCGTTCTCACGGGCGGTCTCGATCGAATCATCCTGTTCGGAACGGCTCAATTGAATCCACTGACGGCGTCGGAGTCAGGGGCGAAATCGTAGGCATTTTGGCCATTACTTACGCAATAGTTGCGAGGATTCTGAAACCGCCAGCAAGAGTAGAGATAATGCAAGATCGATCCGAAAGCGAGGACTGTTCCGTCCTCGCTTTCGACACCGCCGGCGAAACGAAAGACGCGAACTCCTTCGCAGTCCAGCGATTAGGCTGTTTACTGTAAATTTTTACCGTAACCGGCCGATTACCAGCAACATATGTCGACTCTCGCTTGCCCTCTGCGGATTCAATTGAGTCCTACTACACCCGTTGCACGCCGAGAGATCGCGGTGTCTGAGATTGCACACCGATCGGTCCGGACCGTGTATAATGTCACCCACTTCGATCCCTCCCTTTCATGTCCTTAGTCGGGAAGGTCAGACACACGTCAGCTGCGAGTCGCCTCTCGCGGCGGTTCGTGACGCGAGCAGAACGGTTTTGAGACGGGCGTGTGCAAAACCGGCGCGCCGTGATAACCGGACCAGTAGGAACTACGAACGCTACTCAGGGGTATACACGACGTGAGAGCGATCCACAACGAAGACACGCACTTAGAGGTGATCGACGGCGCGCGTGAGTTCACGCGTTCGTTTCGGTTTCCGATTCAATTCTCACTGCCGCTCTCGTCTCCGTTTCCCGCTCGGGTCGCATCGTTCGACCGATCGGTCCGATCCGCAAGCGTCCTATCCCTCGACCACTGAGAACAGCGAAATGGCCGACGGTCAAGGCGCGAGCGGCGATTCGGGGGGGTACGTCCACGATCCGAAGGCCCTCCGCGAAGAGCACGCGGCCGGCGACGACAGCGACGCCGCCGGGGCCGGCGGTGTCGAGTCCCGAGGGGCCGTCCCGCGCAACGACCCGCCGCCGGGCGAAGGAGAACTCAGGGTGCCCGAGCGCGAGTCGTTCGGGCTTCGCGGCTGGGTGCTCGTGGGCGTGCTCTGCATCGCCTTTCTCGTGGTGCCCGCCGTGATCGTCTTCGTCCCGCCAGCGGCGCTCCCGTTCGAGGTAGCCTTCCTTATTCTTCCCCTCTTGCCGGCCCTCCTATTGGGTGCAATCGCGGTCTGGTCGGCGCTCGGTGGCGCATGAGGCCGTGCTCGCGTCCGGCTCCCTTCCCTTCCTCTCGGTCCGGTCACCGCGCTCGGGGCCGTCCCGTCTCTATCAGGCCGACGAGAACGAGAACGGCCGCCACGGTTATCGCTGCCGTCCCGAGGTCGAACTCGGTCGTCCCCACCTCGGGAATCAGTAGGTCGACGGTGCCGAGCGCACTGGGAACGTTCATCAGGAAGATCGCCGCGAGCGCAGCGATCCCGATGAGCACTAATACGAACCCTCCCATCCTTGCCATGAGTTACCATAACTTCCCAAGTAACATAAACGTTTACCATGGTTGTGCCGGGCTCGACGGACTGGGTTTGGCCACAACGTGACGACCGTCGGTCGAGCCGCCGGGTCCGTGGCTACCACCCGGTGGCTCGTTCGCCTAAACGGCGGTCGTACCCGCGTATCTCAAGGGTTTAGTGTGCGGTGAGCAAACCGCCGGGGTATGGCGAAGGACACACGACGCTGAGCGACCCGAACGCCGAGTACACGATGCGCGAACTCTCCGCCGGGACGATGGGCGCAACGGCGAAACGCGGCGGTGGTCGCGACATCGAAATCACCGACGTTCAGACCACGATGGTCGATGGGAACTACCCCTGGACCCTCGTGCGAGTCTATACCAGCGCCGGGATCAGCGGGACGGGAGAGGCCTACTGGGGGGCCGGCGTCCCCGAGATCGTCGAACGGATGCTGCCCTTCGTCGTCGGCGAGAACCCCCTCGATCTCGATCGCCTGTTCGAACACCTCGTCCAGAAGATGAGCGGGGAGGGATCGATCGAGGGCACCGTGATATCGGCAATCTCGGGCATCGAGATCGCCCTGCACGACCTGGCCGGCAAGATCCTGGAGGTGCCGGCCTACCAGCTCGTCGGGGGCAAGTACCGCGATCGCGTGCGGGTCTACTGTGACTGTCACGCGGGCGACGAGTCCGAACCCGAATCGAACGCCGAGGAGGCGGAACGCGTCGTCTCCGAACTGGGCTACGACGCGCTGAAGTTCGACTTGGACGTGCCATCGGGCTACGAGAAGGACTACGCGAACCGCCACCTGCGCGACCCGGAGATCAGGCACAAAGCCGAGATCGTTCGTGCGGTTACCGAACGGGTCGGCGACGAGGCCGACGCCGCGTTCGACTGTCACTGGACATTTAGTTCGGGGGAGCGCAAAGCGGCTGGCACGGGAGATCGAAGATCTGGACGTGTGGTGGCTCGAAGACCCGGTGCCGCCGGAGAACCACGACGTTCAGCGGGGAGTCACCCAGCATACGACGACGCCGATCGCCGCCGGCGAGAACGTCTACCGGAAACACGGCCATCGCCGCCTCTTGGAAGAACAGGCCGTCGACATCGTCGCACCGGACCTACCGAAGGTCGGCGGTATGCGAGAGACCCGGAAGATCGCCGATATGGCCGATACCTACTACGTCCCAGTTGCGATGCACAACGTCGCCTCGCCGGTGGCGACGATGGCCGCCGCACACGTCGCGACGGCGATTCCTAACTCCCTGGCCGTCGAGTTTCACTCCTATCAACTCGGCTGGTGGGACGACCTCTACGAGGGCGACTCGATGATCGAGGAGGGCTACATCCCGGTTCCCGAGGAACCCGGACTCGGGATCACGCTCGACATGGACGCCGTCGAGGCCCACATGGTCGACGGCGAGACCCTCTTCGACGAACAGTAGCTATCGGCGACCCGACGCGGTATCGCTCGCTCGGTAGTCGATCGCTTCGAGACAGCTCTACTCGGCGGATAGCCACGCCGGCAGGTCGGCGCTTTCCGATTCTTCGACCGCGAAGAGCCGCGAGTCGAGCCAGGGAGCGAGCAACGAGTGTGGCACGTAAAACTCCTCGTCGTCCCGTTCGAGCCGTGTTCCGCGCTCCTCGACATCGCGCACGACGAAACACTCCTTTCGGTGCCGATCACAGAGCACCTCGCCCGTTCCGAGCGCGGCGACCTCGGCTGGGATCGCCGCATTCACCCCAGCCTCCGCCTCCGTCTCCGTCTTCGCGTCCGTTTCCGTCCCCGTCCTCGTGTTCGTGTTCGTGGGTTCCTCAGTTCCTCCCATATCCCTCCCGTGCGTGTACTCGTCCATTGGCTTTTCCCCGTTGACGGCCGCCATCCCCATCTACCCGCTCCCCCGCCGGCCGTCTACGGCGGATCGACGAGCGGTCCGTCGGGAGCGCACAACGTTCAATCCCCTTCGGCGAATACCGACGAGTATGACCTCGTTCGCCGACGTTCTCGACGCGCTCCGCCGGCCGGCTCATACCGGCGCGCGACGCTGTGTGCCCTGTACGCTACTCAACCTCGGGCTGCTCGCGGCCTGTACCGCGGTCCTCGCCCGGAGGAACCGACGCCCGCTCGCCGTTGCACTCGCGGCAGTTGGGACGAGCGCCGTCTGGCTTCGCGGGTACGTCGTTCCCTACACCCCGCGGTTCGCGCCGCAGGTCGTCGCCGCGTTGCCGATCCCGGAGGAGATGTTTCACCCAGGCGACGCTCGTGACGTTCCCGACGGGCCGGGTTCGCTCGCCGACGCCGACCTCGGCTCCGTCCCTCGCCCGCTTCGTGACGAACGGGAGGACGACCAGCACCGGGAGGACGACCAGCACCGGGACGACGGCGAGCGGGTCGATGGCGAGCGAAGCGACGATGCGATGAACGGCGACGCGGTTCTCGCCGCGCTCGTCGACGCCGGCGTGCTCGTTCCCGAGGGCGACTCGCTGTCGCTCGCCGCCGAGGCCCGTGAGCACTGGGAGCGGGAGATCGATTCGTTGAACTCGCTACCGAGTGCGGAGCTGGCGGCCGAGATCGAGGAAAGCGTGCCGACGGTGACGGACACGAGGGTCGTAGACGGCGATAGTTCCTCCGAACGCAGCCGCTGGATCGCGCTGGGCGACGGGAGCGCGATCGCGACCGAGTCGTGGCTCTCGCGCCCGGTCGCGATCGCGGAGCTAGCTACGCTACACGCGCTCGACACCTTCGATCTCGCGCCCGAAACCTGCCTGGCGGCCGCCCGTCCGTTGCGGATGTTTCTGAGGAGGTGTCCGGACTGTGGCGGGCCGGTCGAAGAGACCACGACGGCGACCTGCTGTGGGGGCGTTACCAGCCCACGGATGGGACCACGAGACGTCCTCGCCTGTGGGGAGTGTGACGAGCGGTTGTTCACCTTCCAGTGAGACCCCGTACTTATCGCGGCCCCTCGCGGCCCCTCGCGTAAAGAGGGCGTGATTATAAGCGGTCCTTTCGGCGACCGCCGAGAGAGTACTGAGGACATATTTATTATTCACTGATACACCGAACGGAACGGGCAGGGCGAACCAGCACGCACCGACCACGGCATGCGCGGACTGTGGACACTGACTGGGGTCATGACGCTCTGCCCGCCGTTTCTCGGCGCTGTCGTCGCGCTGTCACGATCGACGCCGAACCGGCAGGTATCGCTCCGGTGTCTTTTCGACGGGTTGTGCTCTCGTCTCACTCCCGCTCCGCTCCCGTCCTGTCCTCGCTTCAGCCCTCGTTCGAGCCTCCATCGAGCGTTGCCTCTCCCGTTGGCTCGTCATCGTCTCGGGTCGATGCTCTTCCAGCAACGACGAGCGGGCGGCCACGAGAGTTGGTAGTTTGTTACCGTTCGTAGCGAACGAGCAGGACACCTCGAAGACCGGGGTTAGAACGTCGGTACGGGATCTTCCCTACAGAGAAACAAGGCGTGGCTGCTCGTCCTGCCGCTCGTTGTGAACCGATAGGTTCTGGCGACCGGAGGAGGTACGCGACGCGTAGAAATCCGTTACTTCGGCTCTACTCGCTCGGACGCGCTCTTCAGTCCGTCTTCCGGGACGGTCCTCCGACTTGCCTTTCGGTTCTCGACGTTCGTTTGCTCTCCTCGAATCGGAACGCTCGTGCCGGTTAGGGTTCGCGCGGCCCGGCCGCCAGATCACCCTCGTAGACCACGCCGCGCTCGCCGTCGACCGTGACGACGGTGCCATCGCCGATCTCCGCGGGGAGCGAAACGTCGCCGACGAGCGCCACGTCGAGTTCGCGTGCGACCATCGCCGCGTAGCCGGTCATCCCCTCGTGAGCGTCGACGATCCCCGCGATCTTCGCGGTCTCGCCCGAGAACTCCTCGTCGAATCCGTGCGACAGACAGACCACCGCCCCGTCGGGGACGTCGGCGAGGTCACCGGTCGAGAGCCGGTGGATCGGCCCCGTTGCCTGCCCCGCGACGATCGAGCGGCCGCTCGCTACGATCTCGGCGGCGACGTGGATCTTGAGCATGTTGGTGGTGTTCGCGCGTTCGAGTTCGGTCATCAACCCGGCGAGCACCACGACCGTATCGCCGCTTTCGGCGACTCCGGCACCGATAGCGGCCTGGACGGCGTTTCTGATCACCGTATCGGTGCCCTCCCCCGGGCCGGTGAAGGGCGCGTGGCGCGCGGTCGTTCCCCACGAGAGCCCGAGTCGCCGTCGGACGCGCTCGTCGGGCGTCGTCGCGACGATCGGGACGTCCGGGCGGTACTTCGCGGCTTTGAGTCCCGTATAGCCCGACTCGGTCGCGGCGACGACCGCGCTCGCCCCTAAATCTCGGGCGAGATACCGCGCCGAGCGCGCGAGCACGTCGGTACGCGAATCGCCCGGATCGGGGACGCGGTCCTCCCGAAGAACGGCGTACTCTTCGGAGGCTTCGGCCTCGTCGATGATGTCGCCCATCGTCTCGACCACTCGCACGGGATCGGCACCGACCGCCGTCTCCCCGGAGAGCATCACCGCATCGGTGCCGTCGAGCACGGCGTTCGCGACGTCCGAGGCTTCCGCGCGGGTCGGCCGACGCTCGGTCGTCATCGAATCGAGCATCTCGGTCGCGGTGATCACCGGGGTTCCTTCCTCGCGACACAGGCCGATGATCCGCTTTTGGATAACGGGCACTTCCTGCATCGGGCATTCGACGCCGAGATCCCCGCGGGCGACCATCACGCCGTACGCCGCGTCGATGATCTCCCCTAAGCGCGAGACGGCCCCGGCGCGTTCGATCTTCGCGATTATCGGGACGTCCATGTCGAGGTCGTCGAGGGCGGCCTCGACCGCGTGAATGTCCGCCGCCGAGCCGACGAAACTCGCCGCGACGAAGTCGACCTCCTGGTCGGCGGCCATCTCGAGTTCCCGGCGATCGGCCGCGGTCAGGGCGTCGAGTCCCAGGTCTACCCCCGGAACGTTCACTCCTTTTCGCCCCCCCAGTTCGCCGCCGGAATCGACCCGTGCGCGGACCGTCTCGCCGTCGATCCCGACGATCGTGGTCTCGATCCGGCCGTCGTCGAGCAGTACCCGATCGCCGACCTCCGTTGCAGTGATCGGCACCGATAGGCCCACTTCCGTACTACTTGCCTCGTCGCCGACGACGAAGCCGATCTCCGAACCCGCCTCGATCCGTACCGGAGCATCGAGTGCCGCGGTGCGGACCTCCGGGCCGGACAGGTCGAGCATCGTCGCGACGGGGGGGTCCCGAGCGGCGTCGACCGCCTGGACCCGCTCGATGATTGCCGCCCTGTCTTCGGGCGTCCCGTGCGAGGCGTTGAGCCGTGCGACCGCCATGCCGGCCCCCGCTAACTCCCCGATCGTCTCCCGATCGTCCGACGCCGGCCCCAGCGTGCAGACGATCTTCGCGTTGTGTGTCCTCGTCATGTTCTTACTGTTATCTTCCTCAACGTCACAAAAGCGTTCGCGCGAGGCACTCCGATCCGAGTTCGGATTTCGGTAGGCCGATTTTACGACCGGCCCCATTTCGATCGGTGGTTAGTTCCGATCGGTGTCGTTTGTACCCAGAGACTGGAAGCCAAGCGACGGTGTTTAACCGTTTGATTGAGCGTCAGAGGCTATCGGAGGTCGTTTCGGGTGGGACTGGAAGGGACCGATGCACTCGGCGAACCCCGGCGTCCGAAAATCGCGGAGCGATTTTCGAGCCAATCAGAAATCTCCGATTTCTGATGAGACGCAAGGACCGCAGGCCGGAGGCCGAGGGCCGCAACGAGCCGCGGGAGCCGAGCGCGAAGGGGGCTTCCTAAGTGATCTCACCAGTTCTCTTACACGAGAGACCTCTGGACTACAGGACGATGCTCTTCCGGCGGACGAAACGCTCGATGCTGTAGCCGATCCCCTCGCGGCCGATCCCCGAATCCTTGTTGCCGCCGAAGGGGATGTCCCCGAGACCGTGCGACGGCGCGCCGTTGATCCGCACCGCGCCCGCGTCGATCCGTTCTGCTACACGCATCGCCCGGTCGTGATCGGCGGTGAAGACCGCCCCGTCGAGCGCGAGGTCGCTCTCGTTCGCTAAGTTTACAGCGTCGTCGGTGTCGGAAATCGTCGTCGCCGCCACCACCGGCCCGAACTGCTCCTCGTGGACGATCCGCGCGTTCCGGGGAACGTTCGCGAGTAGTGTCGGCTCGATTTCCCGACCATCGCGCTCGCCGCCGCGCACGACCTCCGCGCCGCGATCGACGGCGTCCTCGATGAGTTCTTCGACCCAGTCGGCCTGCCCCTCGGAGATGAGCGGCCCGACGGCGGTACTCTCGTCGAAGAGGTCCCCTACAAGCCAGTCGTTCATTTCGCCCTCGATCCGTTCGACCAACTCGTCGTGGACCGCCTCGTGAGCGAGCACCCTGCTCACCGCAGAACACCGCTGGCCGGCGTACTTCAGGCTTCCTTTCGCACACGCCGCCGCCGCGTCATCGAGATCGGCGTCGGGGAACACGACGGCAGGCGCGTTCCCACCTAATTCCATGAGCAGGTTCACCATGCCGCTCTCACGGGCGACGTGTTCGCCCGCCCTCGAAGAGCCGGTCATCACGATCGCGTCCACGAGATCCGACCCCGACAGCAGGTCGCCGATCTCGCTCCCGTGTCCCGGAACGAAATTAAACGCCCCTTCGGGCACGTCGGTCTCGGCGATGACTTCGGTGAGGATCGCGGCGGTCATCGGTGTCGCGCTCGCGGGCTTTAGGATCACGCAGTTGCCGGCGGCGAGTGCGGGCGCGACGTGAAGCGCCGTCGTCATCAGCGGGTAATTATAGGGTGCGATCGACAGGACGGTACCGACTGGTTCCGGCTCGACGTACGCCTCCCAGCCGGCGTGGCCGCTCGTCGTCCCCTCGACGTACTCCCCCCGTAGATCGCGGGCCTCGCCGACCGCTCTGCGGAAGCGTTCGACGCCATTACTAACCTCGCTCCGGGCACTGGAGATCGGCTTGCCGGCCTCGCGGACGATCACCTCCGCGATCTCCGCCTTGCGCGCTTCGAGGCCCTCGGCGATGGCTTCGAGCCAGGCCACGCGTTCGGGGATCGTCGTCTCGCCCATTACGTCCTGAGTGCGCTCGGCGGCTTCGAGCGCCGACTCCGCTTGGTTCCCGCTCGCGGCGTCGACGCGCGCGAAGATTTCACCATCGTCCTCCGTGAGATCGTTCACCTCGATAACCCCCTCCGAATCGACCCACTCGCCGTCGATGTACGGCCCCCCCTCGAATCGTAGCGATGCTGTAGCCATAGTCGCCCTACGGGGGGCACCCACAAGAAGTTTACTCGGATTCAGGTAAAGACGCATGAGAATGGACACGGGACGGTAGCGATAGAACGCTCGGAGGCCACGAACGGCGGGTACTGCGAGCTCCGACGGCGCGCTCGGGCTATTGTGGAGATAGCGAAAAGAGCGTGATAATCCCGCCCCTCGTCGCAACTCGTTGCTCGGCTCCTCGCTTTCGGGTCCGGAGTCCGCTACGCTACCCCTCGTCGAGCGCTCGCCCGCGATCGACGTAGATCTCGTGGGCTTCGACGTCTTCTAAGGCGGCGACCCGGCCGCCGACGCTGACGATCCCCTCTTCGGTTTCGAGTTCGAGCGCCGCGGACTGTTCGTCGGCGGCGAGCGACACGCCGACGATCGCCCCGCTCACGGTTAGGCGCTCGCCGCTCAGGATGTCACGACCCTCAACCGTCGCGCGGAGCCCGTCGCCGACTCCTGCCGTCCCGTCCTCGCCCTCGCTCTCGTGTCCGTCCTCGTGACCTTTCCTCTCACCGTACTCGACGAGGTCCTTGACACACCGGCGGATCGAGGCGTACCGTCTCGGGAACGTCCCTTCGAACCCGTCCGAGGCGAGGGGGTCGGCGGTCGTCCAGAGCACCGTGTTGAAGAATCCCGAAACGAGGAAGCCGAGCGCCGAGCGATTGAACACCACCCCGTAGCGGTCGCCCTCCGCCGCGACGGCGTCCTGGGTGGCATACGTCGAGTACTCGCCGTCGGCGACTGCCAGGATCGGCGTCGTAATTCCGCGGCGCGCCCGCGCACGGGTTGCGACCGAGCGATAATCGAACTCGGTGGGATCAGGAGCTTCGGCGGCGGGCGTCACGAGCAGTTCGATCGTGACGCCGGCCTCCCGTCGGGCGGCGAGTTCGGACTCGAATCGTTCGAGGAGATCGGGCGTCAGCGAACAGACGAGTTCGTACTCGGCGGCTTCGATCACTGCCTCGATATACCGGAGGACGCTCGATCGCGATTTCACGAGCGAGACCGCTCCGGTCTCCCGTGCCGGCTCGGTGTAGCGTGCTTCGAGGTCGGCGACGAGCGCTTCGAGCGAGGCGTGGGCGTCGGCGAAGGCCTCCTCGGGATCGACCGCGAGCGCCTGGATCGGCCGGGACTCTTGCAGTTCGAGGAGGCCCCGATCGGCGAGGCTCCGGACCGTATCGTACACTCGCGGCTGAGGGATGTCGGTTCGGTCGGCGATCTCGGAGGCGCTGAGCCGGCCGCCGTCGAGCACCGCGAGGTACGCCTCGATCTCGTAGTCGTTGAGGTCGAACCGCTCGGCGACGCGCGCGAGCGCTGCACGCGGATCGTCGGAACTCATCACGTCTACCGATAGCCGCACGTTCAATGAGTACTCCGATCGAAGTGCCGGTTCTGCAATCGGCGTATCAGTTATCGGGGTTGCTCTTCCAGCCCGCTCGATGATCGGCGACCTGCGACACGTTGTGTTGTCTTCGTCGGGTCCGCCGGTCGCCTCAGTACCACGCCCCGACCGATCGAACCGGCTTCGGGAACACGGCCTCGTAGCCCAGCCCACGGATCGAATCGACGGCGAGCACGCGGTTCGGTTTCCCTGCGATAGGTCACCGTGATCGCCCTCCAGATTGCGAGCGGACAGTGTAGCGATCGAACGACGACTCGAAGGACGCACACCCGAGACATGTATACCCCGAGGTTCGCCGACAGAAGACACGAAGCGATCCCGATCGACGGCCTCACTACCGAGAGCGCCGGAATCGAACACGGAGCGGACGGCGTCCGTGTCGATGGGCACCGATCGACCGACCGCTCGATCCGTACTCACTTGGGTTCCGGGTTCCCTGTCTGCCCCTCGGATCGGAGAGTCGAGTCGTCCGGAGACGACCTCGAAAAGCCCGCTCGGTCCCGATGAGTGCATCGCTCGGTCATCGCCTCCGCTCTATACGGAGCCGGTTGCCCTCCGGACGAACCGCCGGGCGACTGGCGTTCGCGTGCGTCGTCTTGCTCGCGAGCCTCCCGCTCGCTCAGGGATACGCCATCGCCGCTGGAATCGGCGAGATTCACCCGACGGCACCGCCGGCCGAGAACGAGACGGTGATCGCAACCCAGCCGGGCCACCTCCTTCTGTACGGCGAGAACGGCACGCTCCGGTACGACGAACACCGGTATGAGAACTACTGGGACGTCGATCCGACCCGGCCGGCGACCGAACGGTACTGCTCGCCGCCGGTGCCGAGGCCGACGCCGGGGCGTGTAGCGCCGAGGAGTGCGTTCGGAACGTCGTCACGCGGGTGAACCTCACGACCGGCGAGCGCACGCGGCTGTTCAGTCGAGCGGTCTCGACGACGGGCAGTAGCGAGTGGCACGATGTCGACCGTATCAACGAGTCGGCCCTCCTCGTAGCCGACATCAAGCGCGATCGGGTGTTCATGGTCGATCCCGAAACGGAGGAAGGCCTCCGGCAGTGGAACGCGAGCGAACACTTCTCACCGGAGAGCGGCGGCCCACCGGACGACTGGACCCACCTCAACGACGTCGAATACACGGCGAACGGTCGCGTCATGGCGGATATCAGGAATCAGGACCAGATCGTCTTCATCGAACCAGGGAGGGGCGTCCTCGCCAACCGCACGCTCGGGGCGGAAGGGGATTTCAGTACTCTCCGCGGCCAGCACAACCCCGATTACATCCCCGAAAGCCGGGGTGGACCCGCAGTGCTCGTCGCCGACAGCCACAACGATCGGGCCGTCGAGTATCAACTGCGGGATAACGCCGCCTCCGAGACGCCGCGAGCCGATGGCTCCGCCGTCAACGAGACCTGGGTGCGAACCTGGCAGTGGTCGGACGCTCGCACCCAGTGGACCAGGGACGCCGATCGCTTGCCGGGCGGCGATACCCTGATCACGGACACGAACGGCGATCGCGTGCTCGAAGTCAATGAGAGTGGAGGGATCGTCTGGTCGGTCTCGATCGAGAAGCCATACGAGGCAGAACGCCTCGGGACCGGCGACGAGAGCGCGACTGGCAAGAGCGCGGCAGTACTCGGCCTCCGGTCGCGAACCGGCGGGCAGACGGGCACGACGGAAACGCTCTATGGCTCCGCTATGCGGAGCGTCTGGTACGCGATCACCGAGGTCGCGCCGCCCTTCGCGCTCAACAGCGCCCTGTTCGTCGTGCCCAAGCGGATGGGACCGACCGAACTCGTTCCGCTCGTCGTTGCCGGGTTGACCGTTCTCTCCTGGCTGGGCGTCGAGGCGTACTGGCGGTTCGCGCTCCCAGCGATCAGGACCAGGTTCGAAGGGGCGTAGCGGGCGGTCACGCTCGATCCTCGTTCCGAGCCCGACGGACGGCTACCACACCGGAACGTCGGGCGACCGGTAGACCTCGATCGGCGTCGGTCGGGGTCGACCGCGATCGGGCCTGGCGGCTATGTGGCTAGGAACTGAAGCCCCGCCATGGACCGACGGAACAGATCGGACCGACTCGATCCGGTGCTCGACACGCGCGATCTCGAAGCGGTGTGGTTCGCACGACCGAACGCCTTCGCCTGGCTCACGGGCGGTAACAACGTCGTCGACCGCGAGTCCTCGGTGGGCGTCGCGGCGGCCGGCTACGACGGCGAGTCGGTCTCGGTCGTCACGAACACGATCGAGGCCGACCGCCTGCGCGACGAACAGCTCCCCGAGGGCGTCGACATCTCGACGTTCCCGTGGTACGACGGAAGCCTCGCCGACGCCGTTAGCGATCGGAGCCCCCGGCCGGCCGCCGCCGACTTCGGTGTTCCCGAATTCGAGTCGATCGACGCCGGGTCGCTCCGCCAGCCGCTTTCCGAGGCCGACATCGATCGCTACCGCGACCTCGGGGCCGACGCCGCGGCGGCGCTCGAAGCGGTCGCTCGCGAGTGTCACACGAGCGACACCGAGCGCGACGTCGCCGCCTCCCTCCGAGCCGAACTCAGTAGGGATGGAATCGAAGCGCCGGTCGCACTCGTCGGGAGCGCCGAGCGCGCGCCGGCGTATCGCCACTACACGCCGACGGACGCCGAACTCGGCGGCTACGCGTTGCTTTCGGTGACCGCAGAACGCGACGGCCTACACGCCAGTTGTACTCGTACTGTAGCGTTCGCTCCTCCGGAGTGGCTCGCCGAACGCCACGACGCCGCGACGATCGTCGAGGTCGCGGCGCTCGACGCTACCCGCAATGTCGCCCGTCAGGACGGCGATGCGGGCGAGGTCTTCGCAGCGATCGAGGACGCCTACGACGCGGTGGGCCATCCCGACGAGTGGCGAAACCATCACCAGGGCGGCGCGGCGGGCTACGCCGGCCGGGAGTGGCTCGCAACGCCCGAGAGCGACCCGCTCACCGCCGAAGGGGTCGAGATTCTCACCGAAACCGGCGACTGGCCGACGCGTGAGGTACAGATCCCCGACGGGGACGCCTCACTCGCGCGCCACGACGTGCTGTATCGCTGAGGACGAACCGCCGTCGGTCGTGAGTATCGGGCCGTCGGGTATGCGACAAGCGGGCGTGCGTGGAGCTAATGGTGTGCTCGATCGTTTAGCCGATCACACGCGCGAGCCACTTTCGGGGGTCGTCGAGTTCCTCGTCGGTCGGGAGGTGCTCGGGAGAGCGCCAGACCGCACTCGCTCCTTCGATCCCGCGATCCTCGACGACCTCGGTGAAAAAGGCCTTCCCGCGGACGTACTGGCGGCGCTTCATCCCGAGGCCGAGCACCCGCCCGATGAGCCGCGTGAGCGGGCCGCGTCCCTGGCGGCGCTCGTCGAGTTTCTCCCGGAGGTCCTCGTATTCCTCGTCGAAGGCCTCGTCCATCAGTAACTCCGCGTAGCCCTCGACCGCGGTCATCGCGACGTTGAGTTCCCGAAACGCCTCCCGGTCGAGTTCGCCCTCCGCGAGCGCCTCGATGCCGCGTTGCATCCTCGTCTCCAAGTGATCGGAGAGCCAGGCGGCCGCGCCGAACTCCGCGGCGTGGGTCACCTCGTGGAAGGCGATCCACCGCCGGAAGCGGTCTTCGGCTACCTCTAAGTCCGTCGCTACCCGGCCGATGTTGGGGTGGACGAAATACAGCGCGTGGTCCTGGCCTCCGTCCTCCGAGTCGGCGAGCAACAGGGGATCGTACTGCCCTAAGACGTTGGTACCCAGAAAGCCGAGCGCGAGCGCCATCGACCCGGTGTTCGCGATCCGGGCGAACCCGGGGAACAGTCCCTGGGAGTGGTCCTCGATCGGGCGCATGACCCGCTCGAAGGTCGCGACGTTCGCGTCGATCCAGTGGTGGCGGTGTTGGACCTCGATCTGCTCGGGGAGATCGAAATCGACGCCGCCGACCGCCCGTACCTGCGCACGCGCGTCGCGGACGTCCTCGGCGTAGCCGCGTTGCTCACGCTCGGTCAGATCGAGCGCGCCGGGTTCGGTCGAGGCCTTCGCCGCCCGTGCCACGGCCGCCCAGTCGATCGGGCCGTCGCCCGAGGCTCCCGTGAGGGCCTTGACGCTGTCGTAAATACTCACGTTCGTCTACTCGTGCCGGTCGCTCAAAGGGGTTGTGACCTGCTCGGTCGCCCGATTCGGGAATCGGGGAACGGGGAACGGGGCCGTTACTGGCCGAACTCTTCCTCGAAGGGGTCTTCCTCCTCGTCTTCGAGGAACCGCCGCGTCAGGAGAACGAGGACGATCAGCGCGATGAGCCCCGCGAGACCGGTTCCCGCCCCGGCGCTGTCGTCCTCTTCGTCCTCGTCGAACTCGTCGCCGTATTCGATCTCCTCGTCGTCTCCGTCTTCGTCTTCCTCTTCCTCTTCGTCTTCCTCGCTCGACGCGAGCGATTCGACGATGCTCTCGTCGTCCTCGTCGCCTTCGTCCCCGATGCCACCGGCGAGAGCGTTTCTGACTAATCCGCCGACGCCGGAACCGACCGAGGGCTCGAGGTTGAGACTGCTACCATCGGTGTGTGCATGCAACTCGATCAGCGTTATCTTCTCTGCCATGACACTCCGTTCTGCCAGGAGTGACTTATCCGTTTGGCTTTCGAGCGACCGCCGTCGACGCTCGCCGAGCGTCGGCCACGGAGCGCCGAGCGTCGGCCACGAGCCCCGACGACATGCTCGATACGGCCCGATCCGACGGGACGCCTCGCTCGTCGAACCGTCGTCTATCGGGCACGAATCGGCCACCGAAGCCGGCGTCGCTTCGAGGCGTTGATACTGCTGGGTCGGCGAGAACGGGTATGGACGACCGTCAGCGTGAGTTCCTCGATTCATTGCTCGACACGCCGAGCCCGTCGGGATTCGAGACGCGCTGTCAGCGCGTCTGGCTCGACCACGTAGGAGAGTTCGCCGACGAGGTTTCGACCGACGCCTACGGTAACGCTGTCGCGACCTATCACGGATCGGGTTCGGGCTCTGACCCCGGCTCCGACGCCGGTTCGGCTCCCGAGATCGCTTTCGCCGGTCACGCCGACGAGATCGGATTCATCGTGCGGGACGTCGACGAGGAGGGGTTCGTTCGTCCGGGATCGATCGGCGGTGTCGATCGTACGGTTTCCCAGGGCCAGCGCGTTCGGGTCCACAGTTCCGAGGGATCGGTACCCGGCGTGATCGGGCAAACCGCGATCCACCTCCGCGAGCGCGACGACGACTCGCCGGCCGACATCGAAGACCAGTACGTCGATATCGGTGCCGACGATCGCGAAGCGGCCGAAAAAGTCGTCGCGGTCGGCGACCCGATCACCATCGCGACCGAAACCGAAGACCTCGCGGGCACGCGTATGGCCACCCGGGGCATGGACAACCGGACCGGGATCTGGGTAGCCGCCGAGGGGCTGCGTCGCGCCGCCGAGAACGGGGTCGGGGCAACGGTACACGCAGTGAGCACGATCCAGGAGGAAGTCGGCCTCGAGGGCGCGCGCATGGTCGGCTTCGACCTGGCTCCCGATGTCGTCATTGCGATCGACGTCACCCACGCGACCGACCATCCCAATAGCGCGACGCGCAAGGTCGGCACGCTCTCGCTGGGCGACGGGCCGGTGATAGCCCGCGGCAGTACGAACCACCCGGTTCTCGTTACACTCGCCCGCGAGGCGGCCGCGGAGGCGGGAATCGACGTCCAGTTACAGGCGTCGGGGTCGCGGACCGGCACGGACGCCGACGCCTTCTACACGGCGCGCGGCGCGATCCCGGCGCTTTCGGTCGGTCTCCCGAATCGGTACATGCACACCCCCGTCGAGGTGATCGACACCGAGGACCTGACCGACCTCGTGGCCCTGCTGGGGTCGCTCGCGAGCGCGGCGGGCGATCGGGACGGATTCGACGTATCGGTATGAGTACCCTACCGAATCCCTTGCGATGGTGGCTCGGCTAGCGGCCGGCAGGCTTTTATCAGCGAACGATATATAAATTACACAGCACGATGAATCCGCGAGCAACGGTGCCGAAACGTGTCGACGTCGTCACGGTTCTCGGAGCGAACCTGGACGTTCCCCGCATGGACCCCATGGAGATCCGAGGAAGCGAGATGGGTTCCTCGCCGTCGAATCGAGTGCGGGGTAACTACCGATGATGGAAAACGGTCGCCCGAAAGCCGGCGTGATCGGTGTCGGCGTCATGGGTCAACACCACGCGCGGGTCTACGGCGAACTGACCGGCGCGGATCTCGTCGGGATCTGTGACGCCGACGGCGATCGCGCGGCCCGCGTCGCCGAGCGCCACGGGACCCGCTCGCACTCCCGGGACGCGCTCATCGACGTGTGTGATCTGGTCTCGATCGCCGTTCCCACCGAATACCACTACGAGGTCGCCCGCGAGTGTATCGAGCGCGGCGTCCACGTCCTGATCGAGAAACCCTTCGTCGCCGAGCGCGAGGCGGGCGAACGGCTCGCGTCGCTGGCGGCCGACCACGACGTTCGGATCCAAGTCGGCCATATCGAACGGTTCAATCCCGCCGTCGAGGCAGTAAACGAGTTGATCGACGACCACGACGTCATCGCGGTCGACGCCCAGCGCCTGAGTCCCCCGCCCGCCCGGGAGATCGACGACAGCGCGACGTTCGATCTGATGATCCACGACATCGACGTGTGTTTCTCGCTCGTCGGCGACGATCTCAGGGCGCTCAACGCCGTCGGAACGCGCGAAAATCGCTACATCGACGCCCAGCTCGGGTTCGAAAGCGGCGTCGTCGCGAGCCTCACCGCGAGCCGAGCTACTCAAGAGAAGGTCCGGAAGCTGTCGATCACGACCGACGAGTCCTGGATCGTCGTCGATTACCTCGACCAGTCGATCGAGATGCACCGTCACTCGATGCCCGAGTACATCGAACAACAGGGGGAACTGCGCTATCGCCACGAGGGGATCGTCGAGCGCCCCATGGTCGAGAGCGCCGAACCCCTTCAGCGCGAACTCGCTTCCTTCGTCGAGTGTGCAACGAGCGGTATCGAACCGGAAGTAACCGCCGCGGACGGCCTGCGCGCGCTCGACGTCGCGAAACGGATCGACGGACTGGCCGCCGACGCGACCAGAGGGACGTTCGAGTTGAGTTCGCCGTAGGACGGACGGGACGGCGTATGCCACCGTCCGCCATCCATCGTCCTCGACCCCGGTCGCTCGCCGATTCCGCCCCTTCCGACCCCCTCCGCTCGTTCCCTCGCCGTCCCCTCGCCGTCGATCGCCGTTGTTTTGCCGTGTCGTTTCGTCGTCGATCGCTCACCGTGCTCCGACCGCGTATCCGATACGCTTAATAACGCAACGGCGGGCTCATCGGTATGAGCGGCCGACCGTTAGACGTACTCGAAGCGTCCGTGGGCGAGCGAGTCACCGTCCGGCTGAAAGGTGGAGAGACCCACGAGGGGGAACTGGCGGGCTACGACCAGCACATGAACCTCGTGCTCGATCCGGCCGACGACGATGAGGGCGGCAAGGGACGGGAGGACTCGTCGCTCGAACCGGCCGCCGCGGGCGGCGAATCGGTCGAAGACACAATCATTATACGCGGCGACAACCTCGTTTCGATCACGCTATGACCGACGGAACGCCCGCCCAGGGGAAGAAAAATAAGACGACGCACGTGAAGTGCCGTCGCTGTGGTAACAAGTCCTATCACAGCCGCAAGAAGGTCTGTGCCTCGTGTGGCTTCGGCAAGTCGGCCAAGCGCCGCGACTACGCCTGGCAGGAAAAGGCCGGCGACTAACCGAAACCCGGCTCGATCGGCGTCCGATCGGATCGTCACGACTCGCCCGATCGCCCGACGACCGAAGCGCGACGACGACGCGACCGCCCGATCACCACACCACGCGGGAACGGGAGATCTGACCCCATGCACGAAAAGTGCGGTGTCGTCGGTGTTTCGCTCACGGAGCGCGGGGCCGCGCGTCCGTTGTACTACTCGATCTATGCCCTCCAGCACCGCGGCCAGGAGTCAGCAGGGATCGTCACCCACGACGGGTTCCAGCAGTACGCCCACGTCGAGACGGGACTGGTCGGCGACGCCTTCGCGGCCGAGGACCTGGACGGTCTCCGCGGGTCGGTCGGGATCGGCCACGTCCGCTACCCGACCTCGGGAGGGACCGACGCCTGTTGTGCCCAGCCGTTTTCGGTGTCGTTCAAGAGCGGGTCGCTCGGGCTCGCGCACAACGGCAACCTCGTCAACACCGACGACGTTCGCGCCGACCTCGAAGAGCGCGGCCACGCCTTCACCACACAAGGCGACACCGAGGTCATCGCCCACGACCTCGCGCACAACCTGCTCGAATCCGATCTCGTCCGTGCCGTAAAGCGCACCATGGATCGGCTTCACGGCTCGTATTCGCTGACGATCGCCCACGACGACACCGTGATGGGCGTGCGCGATCCCCAGGGAAACCGGCCGTTGTGCATCGGCGATCTGGGCGACGGGTACGTCCTCGCCTCCGAGTCCGCCGCGATCGACACGCTCGGCGGCGACCTCGTTCGGGACGTCAGACCCGGTGAACTCGTCGTCCTCGCGGAGGACGGCTCGAACTTCGACTCCTATCAGCTCTTCTCGTCACCTCGATCGGCGAACTGTTTCTTCGAGTACGTCTACTTCGCCCGGCCCGACAGCGTGATCGGCGGAAAGCTCGTGTACGAGGTTCGCCGGGAACTGGGCCGTCGGCTCTGGGCCGAAAGTCCCGTCGAGACCGACGTCGTGATGCCGGTGCCCGATTCCGGGAGAGCGTTTGCGAGCGGCTACGCCGAAGCCGCGAACGAGAAACCGAGGCTCGATCCGAGCGGCGACGACGGCGATGCCGGTGGCACAACGGACGACGAGGAGCCGCGCGTCGAGTTCGCCGAGGGCCTAATGAAAAACCGATACGTCGGCCGCACGTTCATCATGCCGACCCAGGACGAACGCGAGCGCGCCGTCCGCTTGAAGCTCAACCCGATCAAAAGTACCGTCGAGGGCAAGTCGGTGACCGTCATCGACGACTCGATCGTCCGGGGAACGACCTCGACCCAGCTCGTCGAGTTGCTCAAGGAAGCCGGTGCCGAGGAAGTCCACGTTCGGATCGGCGCGCCGCCGATCGTCGCGCCGTGTTACATGGGCATCGACATGGCGAGCCGCGAGGAACTCATCGCGTCGGATAGGACTACTGAGGAGGTCAGGGACACCATCGGTGCCGACAGCCTCGCGTACCTCTCGATCGACGCGATCGCACAGAGCGCAGGACGCGAGCGCGCCGACCTCTGTCTGGGCTGTGTGACCGGTGAGTACCCCTACGACATCGACGACGAGACGACCGATCGTGACGTCCAGCGGCCGGCAGTCGGCGATTCGGCGGTGCGAGCCGCCAGCAGCGACGATTGAGACTATTGCTGTCGTCGCCGATGACCGCCGTTCTGCTGATGAACACAAGTCGCTGAGCTCGACCGGTCATGTGTCAGCGAGCGCTTCACCGTGACTGAGCGGACGAATGTGAGGGAAGGAGCGGCCTTTTTACTCCAGGTTTTTGCTGGGGTCCTCGCTCCCTGCGGTCGCTGTGGACCCCAGCAAAAACCTGGACTAAAAAGGCCTCCTTCGCTCACATTCGTCCGCTCAGTCACGGTGAAGCGCTCGCTGATACATGACCGGTCGAGCTCAGCGACTTGTGTTCACGCTCTTCTGTAGTACAGCGGAACCGCGAGATGATGAGCGATTTAGCTCCTGAACAACCTGTATTCGTGACGTAGCGGCTGTCTCTTGCCAGCGCGTCCATTGCTAGCATGCTATTCCGCCAGTCTACACAAGAGCGTGTGTTCATCAGCAGAACGGCGGT
>PXQR01000060.1:0-27560 GCA_003021235.1 Halobacteriales archaeon QH_6_64_20
GTTCAAAAAGCTCTTCGGGCAGGTCACCGATCACTTGGTCGCCGAAGACGAAGTTCTGGTGGTGGCGCTCGACGACGTGAACTACCTGTTTTACGACGCCGAAGCCTCCGATACGCTCTACTCGCTGCTCCGAGCACACGAGGCCCACACGGGCGCACGCATCGGCGTGATCGTGATCTCCTCGGACCCGGATCTCGACGTGATCGCCGAGTTGGATGGTCGAGTCCAGAGCGTCTTCCGGCCCGAGGACGTCTACTTCCCGAGCTACGACACCGAGGAGATCGTCGCCATCCTGCGCGAGCGCGTGAAACGGGGTTTTCGCGACGGCGTGATCGGCACCGAAGAGCTCGATCGCGTCGCAGGACTCACCACTGAAACCGGCGACCTGCGGGTGGGGATCGATCTGCTACGCCGGGCAGGCCTGCGCGCGGAGATGCGCGGCAGCACCGAGATCGCCGGCGAGGACGTCGACGCCGCCTACGAGAAGTCCAAATACGTCCACCTCTCGCGGAGCCTGCGAGGGCTGGCCGATTCCGAACGTCTGCTGGTGGACGTGATCGCACGGAGCGACGGCGAGCAGGCCGGCACAGTGTACGAAATCTTCCGCGAGGAGACCGGGCTGGGTTACACCCGGTATTCGGAGATCGTCAACAAGCTCGCTCGACTGGGAATCATCGACGCCGACTACGCGGAGTTAGAGGGCCGCGGACGCTCGCGGGAACTCTCGCTCGCGTACGACGCCGACGCCGTGCTCGATCGGCTGTGAGCCGCGAACC
The DNA here is from genome assembly GCA_003021235.1 of Halobacteriales archaeon QH_6_64_20. Lineage (GTDB taxonomy): Archaea > Halobacteriota > Halobacteria > Halobacteriales > Halococcaceae > PXQR01. The sequence continues at coordinate 777 of PXQR01000060.1, forward strand.
GGTAGGTCGTCCCGATCTCGACCGTCGTTTGCCCCCACCCTCCTTCTGTTCTGTCCGATCTCGTTCGGGGAGACGTAGGGCGTCACAGCCATTCGGCGAACGGCGTTCCTGCCCGCTCGATGTACTCGCGTTGCATGCTCGTAATGGCGCGTTCGAGGTCCGCGCCGTCCTCGACGCGTGCTCTCACTTCCCGTTTCTTCCAGTCGCTCGGCGCGTTCCGGGCGTCGACGCGCGCCTCGATCGGCTCCAAATATTCGTCGGCGACGCTTGCCGAGATCCCCTGTTCGGCGAGCCCGCGACGCGCGACCGTAAAGAGGTCATCGTACACCGCATCGACCTCGCTCACGCGCTCGCCGTCGGTGTTTATCCACGCGAGGTCGGCGTCGAAACCGCGCTCGACGACGTCGTAAAAACACGATCTCGCGGCGTCCCAGGGGAGCGACGAGACTGGGTGATCGGTGACGACGATCCCGCGTAGCAAGCCCGCAAGCAACACCGAGAGCCCGATCACGCCGTCGAGGCTCGGTTGCGTGGGTAGCGGCCGGTACTCGATCCGAAGCGAGCGTTCGCCGCAGGCCCCCTCGACCGGCGTTCCGCCGAAGACCGGTCGGACCCATCGCCAGTAGGTGCTACGCTTGTAATCGAGTTCCCACAGGCCGCTCGCGTACCCGTCCTCGTCGGTCGTCCCGCCGGTCACGGTGCCCTCGGCGTCGGAACCCGTGTCGGCCGCGACGTCGATGCCGGTATCCGCGTCCGCAATCCATTCGCGCAGGAAGGGCGCACAGACCCGGTCGTCGAGCAGGCGATCGACGATCTCCTCGGCATCGTCGAGATCCCGCGGCACCCGGACTTTGCCCGGCGGGTCGACGTTCATCGACTCCTCGAAGATTCCGATTCGGAGTTCGTGCGGTGCCCGGTCGGCGACGTCGATGGGATCGAGGCGATCGGCTCCGCTCCCGTCGCCTTCTCCCTCGGTCCCGTCGTCCTCGCCGTCGTAACAGTCCGCTGGAAGGAACGGAGCGTTCGTTCCGAGCGCGAGCATCGGTCCTAAACTCCTGATCGCCGCGTTGAAATACCGCGGGAACTGCGCGACCGACGGCACCAGGAAGTGTGGTTGCATCGAGGTGGCGAGCGATTCGAGGAAGACCGTCGACAGACGCAGATCGGCTCCCGGTACCGTGATCGACACCTCGGGGGTGCGGTCGATCACGTCGTTGTCGAGCGCGTGGTAGCGCGCGTCGGTTCGCATGTTCCGCGCGATCACGACCCCGTCGTCCTCGCGCACGGCCCCGAGGTACGCCCGAGTTCCTGCCGCGGGTGGGATCGTCCACACTGCGTCGAGAACGAGGTCGCGTGCTTCCCTGTGAGTCGCCTCCTGTGCGGCCGTGAAGTGCTCGCGCAGGTCACGCTCCTGAGCGGCGATCCCCGCTTCGTCGAAGGTCGTCGGATCGGTGTTGAGTTCGGCGTTGTGGACGCCGATCTCCTTCGCGCAGACGTCGAGTGCGTCGTCGGGAAGCGCCGCGAGCTGTCCTTCGCGATCGACGGCGTAGACCTCCAGTTCGAGCCCGAGAGTGAAATTCTCACAATCGAGTCGTCCGGCGCGGAGGTCGTCGCGGAGCGTCGCGGCCTGAGCGTCGACTCGCCGGTCGAACGTTGCGCGGGTCGACGCCGCGCGCGAACGGCGGACGAGGTCGGGGACGTCGGTCATCGTCCCGACTATACGACGACGGGACTTAGCTGTACGCCACTTTCAGCAGAACGCCGATGCATGCCTCGGGCGGACTCGCGCTTCGGGCTGTAGGTGTTCGCCGTTCTCCGGGCGTCGACCTTCGAGTATCGCCCTGCTTCAAGCGTCGGCCTCGTCGGACTCGCCGCCGGTCGATTCCGTCGTCACGAGTACGTACTCTCCGACGCCGTCCCCTTCGGCGTCGTCCCCCGCAGTGCCGTTCGCTTTGCTGTCGACCCCCTCGGTATCGTCTGTTTCGGTGTCGTCTCTCTCGGTGCCGCTCCACTCAGCGTTGATTGCCTCGTGGACGCTTCCCTCCACGCTCTCAGCGTCGAGCAGGTCTTCGGCGAGTTCGGCCGCCCGGTGTGCGCGCCGGTCGGCCGTGTCGGCCGGCCGCGAGAGCGACCCGTGCCCGCTCGCCCAGTAGGCCAGCGCCTCGACGATCAGTAGCCGATCCTGTGGGTGAAGCGCTCCCGCCGAGTCGACTGCGCTCACCGTTCGTCACCCGTCACGGGGTTCCGTGACGTCCTTGGGCAACACCCTCTCAGGACACGGCTTCCCGCCGGCGATCGGCCGACGACCGCTCCCCGGCGACGATGACCACCGTCTCCATCGCCGCCGGTACGGCGACGGAGGTTCTCACCGACGACGATTCGCCGGGATCGATCGCTTGTTTCTACACCTGACTGCATGTATTCAATGTACTATCTAAAAGTATTAAATCTACGTCAGACGTTCGTCGGACCGTCGAGGTAGTGGTTCTCCGATCGGCCTATCGCTCGCCGGCGAGGTCCCAAAAGGCGTCGACCTCGTACGCGCCCTCGGGTTCCGGTTCGGAGCCCATCGTTCTCACCGCAGTTGGCGACACGCCTCGAAGCGCTCGCCGGTTTCGATCCTCGTTCGGAGCCCGTCCGCCATGGCCAACGTAGCGTGCGGGTCGAATGTAGGTTCTGAATCCGTGTTCCGGGTCGGTCTCGGTTGCGTAGACGTGACGGCCGGCTACCGTCGGAACGTCGACTCCCGGTTCAGTCGTCGCTCGTCGCGGTCGCGCCGGCCCGGTCCTGGGTCGCCTGTCCGCCCTCGGTGAGGTCGCTGACGGCGCTCACCATGAGGAAGCCGAAGCCGACCTTCGCGCTGAGGTCGAGGAGGGCGTAGATCACGGTCTCGATGCCGACGGGGATCAGTCCGAAGCCCTCGACGCCGAGCAGCCACACTACGGGATAGACTACCCAGAGACCGATCAGGAGGTTCCGTAGCGTGGAGAAACTGTCCGCACGGCCATCGTCCTGCGAGGCGATGTCGGACAGCGGGCCGAGGAGTAACCAGAGGATCGCGAGAAAGGCACCGGTACTCACGACCCACCAGAGGTATCGGTAGACCGGGAGCGTCTCGAACGCGCCGATCAGGCCCGCAGCGATCATGAAGACGTCGAGGCCGAGCAACGAGCCGATGGTGGTCCGATCGGCCTTCGCGAGCAACGCGAGGTCGAGCAACAGTAGCGGCGTGGTAACGATCCAGTCGGTATAACGCATCCAGAAGACCTCCTGGGTGCCCTGGCCGGCGATCTCGATGCTGACGATGCCGATGCCGGTCGCCATGCCGAGGTACATAGCCATCGCGATCGCGGGGATCAGCGCCGAGATCACCGTGTGCTCGATCCCTTCCTCGGAAGTCAACCCCCGGCCCTGGTAGATGATCCCGGCGGCACCGAGACCCATGAGGACCGCGGTAACCCACAGCGTTACGTTGGTCAGTGCGCCGACGGGAGTGGCCTCGAATCCCCCTCCGCCCTGGAGCAGTATCGTTTCGAACATTACGCGTCGGTGTCGTCCCGGGATAGCAATGTGGGACTGGCTTCACGGATCAACGAGTTAAGTACTGCTGGGATGCGAGGTGTGTAGATAACGTCCGTGGGCGTCCGGAGGGCCGGTTCGCGACTCCTTCTTTCACGACGGCGTCGACCGACGCCCCAAGTCGATCGAGGCCGTCGAGTCTCTTACCGGAACGACCGAACCGAGTACGAACGCGGGGGCGACCCGGCAGGTATGGGATCGGGAGCGGGATCGATCGTCCCGAGGCGAAAGCGCGTCGGAACCGATCCCGCTCCCGAAGCCGCTTCGTTTTATAGGATCGGCTCACGAGGAATCGACGGGATGGTGAGTGTGATCGGATGATCGAGGTCGACGTCACGCTGCCGGCGGCGGCGATTCCACCGGGCATCGCGCTCGCGGAGACGAACACACACGTCGAGCTCGTTCGACAGGTACCCGTCGACGGCGTCGGCCGACAGTATATCCGCGTGATCGACTCCGACGACCGTGACGCCTTCGAGACGGTCGCGCGTGGACCCGGGGGTTGACGCGGCTTGCAGTCGTCGACCGGGCGACGACCCCACTCTATCGGATCGAATGGCGCAACCCGCCGCCGTGTCCGGCCGTCTATCGCCCCGATCTCCTCGTCGAACGGATGGACGGGACGCCCGGCGGCTGGACCTTCCGCCTCCGTGCCGGCGACAGCGAGGCCCTCCAGGCGCTCCAGCGCGAGTGTCGGGACCGCGGTCGGAACTTCGCCGTTCGCCGCCTGGACCGATCGGCGACCGATGCCGACCCGGCGACCGACCGACACGGACTGACGGCGAGACAACGCGAAGTCCTTATGACCGCGATCGACGCCGGTTTTTTCGCGATTCCGCGCGAAACGGCGCTCGCCGACCCCGCCGCCGATCTCGATATCTCCGATCAGACGGTATCCGACCACCTACGCCGCGCGCCCAGTAAAATCTCCTCCGGGCGACCGTTCTCGCCGATCCGACGGTCGTTTCGAGGAAGCCGTGAGTCGTCACGATCTCTTCGCGCTCCTCTCCGGCTCGACTCCGCTCTCCGCGGGCTAATCGCCGGTGTCCGTACGTCCACGGTGTCCCACAGCGTATCCGGGACTCGAACGTACCGCCGGGCGGTCGGCGCTTGCCCCGGTCGGTCGATCGCGAGAACCGGAGCCTCGAAGCGACCGAGTGCTACCGGCGGACCGACGCGCTACCCGGCCCGGTCGTTTTCAGTCGATGTCCTTCTCGCGGACTCTGAGCGTGCTCTCGATGAGGTTGGCGTGGCCGCGACGCAGGCGCTGGGAGACCGCTTGTGGGGAAACGTCCAAGCCCGTTGCTACCTCCTCGATGGACGTTTCCTTGGGTACGGCGAAATATCCCTGCTCGAAGGCACTCACGAGCGCGTCGCGCTGTGCGTCGGTGAGGCCGAACTCGCCGTAGATCGCGGTGTTCGATCGCTCGAAGACCCGAACGAGATCGAGCGATAGCTCCTCGCTGACGAGTTCGTGGAACGACGAGAGCGACTCGCGATCGGCGAAAAGCATCCTGAGTTCCCACGCGCCGTCCTCGAAGATCGCGTACAGTACCGAGCCTTCGGTCTCCCGGAGCGCGTCGATCAGCCCGTTGATGCCGTTTCGCCAGTGTGCCCGGTAGAATCGCTCGTGCTCGAAGGCTTCGAGCGTAACGAGGTCGGCTACGCTGTCGTCCTCGTGGAGTACCTCCTCGAACCGATCGATCGTGCGACCCGGAGCGACGACCCGGAAGTACGGCGTCAGGCCCTCCTCGGAGTGAGGGACAGACGTATCCTCGGGTGGCTCGTCGCGTGTCCGACCGGACGATCGGAGGCTATCGACCCACAGACGGTACCGGCTCGGAATTCGCGACTCTTGCCCGCGTCGTGGCTACCCGTTCGATCTTCGGAACGAGATATGCCAACCGTCCGCGATCGTAGGAGCGCCTCCACTGGTCCGGTCGGCAAAGTTCGTATCGTGTCATGTCGTTTATCGACCGGGGTATCGGGTACGATCGGGTACGGTCGGGCGTGATTAGGTACGGTCAGGGAGATTCGTGCTGTGTGAGTCGCTTCGAAACACAGCATCGGATACCATCGATCGGCTATGGGTCGAACGGTCCTTCGGTCGCGGACCCCGGCCCAGGTCGGGCGAGCGGACTCCCGCGAGAACGGTAAGCTCGATTCCACGGATGGGGTATGCGGGCGATGGAAACCGATCTCATGAAAGAGCAGTGCTTTCCCGTTCCTATACGAGATCTGTGAGTTCCGTTCCCTTCCGGCCCCCCTCTCGCCGTTCGTAGCTGACGGTGCCGAACGGAGTCTCCGCGGCCCGGGGGTGACTCGGTAGGGGTGGCTACGCTTCGAGCCATTGCCCTCGTGTGTTGTCCCGTAGACCGCTACGGATCGCTCGCGTCCCTCCGTTCGCGGTCATCCGAGTGCGAGCGCGCGACGGACGTCGCCGTATCACTCCGAAACGACGCTGTCAGAGTGTGGTATGGAGAGTCGCGCGTTCGAGATAGCGCCCGTCCGAGCACAGTACGCAGGACTTAGGGTCTAACGGATACTGTAGATAGAGAACCCTTCGTCGCTCGATTCCGCGGGAACGCGGCGATCCTTCGAAACCGTATACCGTATATCGCTATATCGATTCGGCTGGGATCGGACTGAACAGTATGGGGCTAACCAGTGGACCGTTCTCACGGAGTAACGGTCCGTACATCGTTCGAACGGTTCGACGGGAAACGGGCGAGGAGCGGAAACGGGAGCGAAGCGGGAACTCCGGCGGGGAAAACTACCGAGGGAAACGAGACGAGGTGAGCGAAGGGAGACGACCCCGATGATTGCAGTGATCAGACCTCTCGTTCGCACACGTCGCCGCGGACGGGGGCGAACACCCGATCGTGGAGCCGATCGCAGAGGATCTCGGCGAGCAACGCGAGGTTCGCCGCGTCGTCGCGATTATAGGAGACGAGCGTCTCCAGCGCATCCTCGTCGCCGCGTTCGTACCGACGCCACAGGCGAACGGCGTCACGCCCCGAGAGGTCGGGCCGATCGCGCGTAATATCGACCTGTCGTTCGACGCTTTTGAGCCCGCCAGTGAGATCGAGGCGCTTGCACGGATACATGAGATCGAGGTGCGGTACGTCGATCGTCCGGTCGAACGCTCGCTCCAGGAAGGGGACGTCGAAGCGGATCCCATTGTACGAGACCAGCAGGGACGCTCGATCGAGTTCCGCCGTGAGCGTCTCGGCCGTGAGGTCGCGTCCACGGACCAAGGTCCTCGTCTCGCCGTCGCGGTGAAAGCTCACGGTCGTGACGTCGGCGCGGTGGCCCAAACCGGTGGTCTCGATATCGAAGTACGAGGCCTCGTCGCGAAAGGACTCGTACAGTCGCCAGCGCTCGGCCGAAGGGAAGGCGGCGTCGAAGAAGCGCGCGTCGCCCGCGTCGAGGCGGTCGGTCGCCCGGTCGACGAACGCGTCGATCCGATCGGCAGTCGTCGGTCCGACGACCGAACCGTCGAACTCGTCCCAGCGAGTGATACCGTGCTCCCAGAGCCGCCGTTCGGTCTTCTCCCCGACTCCGTCGACAGGAATAAAACTGTTTTCCACTCGCACGGGTGTTCGAAACGCCGGCCCCGGTAAACTCCTTCCGGTGAGTCGGGCGGGTCGTGAGCGACTTCGATCGATCGCTCCGGTCGCCCCGATCGTCTCGATTATCTCGATCGCCCCGATCTTCTCGGCCGTCCTAGGAGTCCCGACGATCTCGGGCCGTTCCGTTGATTCCGATAGCCGCTCATCGAATCGGGCAAGAGTTGGGACAACAGTCATATGGTTCGATGTTGGACTCTCCCGCGGGTGGATTATGACTGACCGTACAACCGAAAGCGGAGTAGCCGACCGACTCGACGAACGAAGCGAGGAAGACACGTCACTCAGGTCGCGGCCACGCCGTCGATTCCTCCACGGCGTCGCGGGTACCGGTGGAGCGTGGGCACTGCTCTCGGCCGGGACCGGAACGGCCGTAGCCGGCGACATCGGCGCGGCCAACGCCGGGAAGACGGAAGCGAAGAACGGAGACGAGAACGAGGAAAGCGACGGCGACGACGGCTCGCAGGCGATCTCGGACGTCGAAGCGCTCAACTTCGCACTGGGGCTCGAACACCTCGAGGCGGCGTACTACAACGACTTTCTCGACGAATACGACGAATGGGACGTCGAGGGCTCGGCCGTCGCGAAGACCTTCGCCGATCCGGGATCGCGTTACTCGACTTACCAGCGGATCCAACAGGTCCGCGATCACGAGGAAGCCCACGTCAAGGCGCTCGCCGAGACGATCGAGGACCTCGGCGGCGATCCCGTCGAGCCGGCCGAGTACGACTTTCCCTACGAGTCGGTTGCGGAGTTCGCCGAGCTGTCGGCGACCATCGAGGCCGTCGGGGTCTCGGCGTACGCCGGCGTGGCTCCGGCCATCGAGGCCGACGACGTGCTCGAAGCCGCCCTGTCGATCCACAGCGTCGAAGCGCGCCACACGGCGTACTTCCGCGTGCTCGACGGAACCACTCCCTTCCCCGAGGCGTTCGACGATCCGCGAACGATGGAGGAGGTCCTCGATATCGTCTCACGGTTCATCGTCGGCGAGGACCCGGAAACCGAAGAGGACGACGGTGACGGGGAAAACGGCGACGAGAACGAGGACGGCGCGGACGACGAAGGGGACGATAGTGGCGAGGAGGACGGCGACGACGGCGATGGACGGCTATCACTGGCCGGTCTGCAAGCCGCTACCGGCTCGGGATCGAATCCTACCGAGGAGTACGTCAGGTACGAGAACACGGGCGACGGGTCGCTTGACCTCACCGGGTGGACCGTCACGAACGGGCGGGGCACCACCTACGAGTTCCCCGGCGGCTTTATGCTCGCGCCGGGCGAGACGGTCACGCTCTATACCGGCCGTGGAGCCGACGCGGAGGGCGAGCTCTACTGGGGGAGACCCGAGGAGGTCTGGAACGACCGGATCGACACGATGACCGTTCGCAACGCTGAGGGCGCGGTCGTCCTGCAACGGTCGTACCCATGAGCCGGCGAGCCGAGCGTCCGAGTAGCCCCTACGGGCGTCGACGGGTATGACGGCCGACGAGGGTCGCGAGGGCGATTCGACCGACGGGGATGATGGGAACGAGTTCGTCTTCGGCGAGGACCGATCGGCGGCGGGTCGCAGTGAACCGGACCGATCGCTCGAACGGCGCTTAGCGCCAGTCGTCGCATTCTTGCTGATCGCGAGCCTCGTCGTCGCCGGCGGCTACCTCCTCGTCGGCCCGCTGAGCGGATCGGGCGAGGACGTACTCGGCTCGACGGCCGGACCGGAGGCCGACGGAGCGAGCGCTGACGATCCGACGAGTACCTCCGGCGAGGACGCTACCACGCTGGCGACGACCGCCGCCGCAGGAACCACGGTGACCGGCAGCAGCACGGCTCCTGCTACCACCCTCGATCGACGGGAACGTCCGAAACACCCGAAGCAACCGAATCGACCGAGACGGCGTCCAGGAACAGGCTGACGGCCGTGAGGCGGACGATCGCCGAACCGACAGCTACGGGGCCGGCGACCGAGACGTCGAAGACGACTGAACGGACAACAACGTCGACATCGGTAGCGACCGACGGATCGAACGCCGATACCGAGGCGACGGCGACGCCCGAAAGCCGGTCGCCGTCGATCGACGACATCGCCGTTACGTCCGAAACGGACGGCGAGAGCGTTACCGTCGTGTGGGATGCTTCGGATCCCGACGGCGACCTGGGGACGGTTCTGATCCGCGTCGTCGTCGATCCGGGCGACAGCGCGCAGGTCGCCGCCAGTCGAACCGTCGAGGTCGACGGCTCCGAGGCCAGCGGCGACACCACCCTCGATCTCGACGGCGTTACCGCCGGAGAGGCCTACGAGATCCGACTCCAGGTCGAGGACGAAACCGGCAACGTCGCGCTCGCGGTACGCCGGGAGACGACCGACGAGTAACGCCGAGCCACGAGCACGCCACAGTCAGACCGAGAGGACGCGATCGAAGCGCCGCTGTGTCCGGCGACTCTCCGCCGCGAGTCGACGAGTCGTTCCCGTCGAACCCGGTTAATAGAAAATTATTTAAGACAGTAATGTATGGTTAACACTGGATACTCGTCCGGGGCGCGACGGGAACCCGGTCGGGAACCGGACCGAGGAGCGTACATGAATCGGAACGACACCCATAGAACGGCCGAACCGCCCGGTCCGGCGCGCGGACAGGAGGTGCTCTCGTGAGCAACGTCGATGTCGACGCAGGAAGGATCGGAGAAGCCGACGAGAGGGCGACGTCCGGGCTCGAATCGATCCGCGATCGGACGGCGTGCCCGCCGCGGGTGACGCTTTTCGATCCGCGTCCGGCACGGCTCGACGAAGCCTGGATCGAAGTCGACGCGAGCGTGGTCGTCTCTACGCGAGCGGTGCGGTAGCCCGCGAACTGCCGGTCGGACTCGGGGACTCGATCGGTCCCCGGGAGCGCAGAGCGGTGCCGTGACCCCACAGCACTAACGTCCCCAAGGAGTAGCCCCGGTATGGAGCCTGCCGATCTCAGAGCGGACATCCCCGCGCTCGACGACTGTGTGTACCTCAATACGGGCGCGGCGAGCCCGAGTCCAGTACGTGTCACCGAGGCCGTCGAGACCTGTCTGGACCATCACGAACGCGTTTCGCCGGCGAACGAGGGCATGTACGCGGCGGCCGGCGAGGTCTTCGAGGACACCCGCGCGGCAGTAGCGGATCTCTTAGGGGCTCAGCCGGCCGAAATCGCGCTCACCGAGAGCACCGCCGACGGCATCACCCGGGTCGCCGACGCGATTCAATGGAACGAAGGCGATGTCGTCTGCCGGACCGACTGTGAGCATCCCGCGGGCGTGCTTCCCTGGCGTCGGCTGGCGGATCTCGAAGGAATCGAGGTCAGGGAGTTGGGAACCGAGCGCGGCCGCCTCTCCAGTCGCCGGGGCAAGTGGATATAGACGTGGCCGAGTGGGGCGCGGATTTCGTCGCCGGAGCCGGCCACAAGTGGCTCTGTGGTCCCTGGGGCGCGGGCTTTCTGTACGTCGCCGACGACGCGGTCGAGACTCTCGAACCCGATCGCGTCAGCTATCGGAGCGTCACCGATCCGAGCGTCGCCGAATACGAACTGCTACCGGCCGCCGCCAGACTGGAGATCGGAACGCGCTCGCCGCTACCGTACGCCGGCCTCGAAGAAGCGATTTCGGTGATCGAGGACATCGGGCTCGATTCGATCGAAAGCCACAATCAAGAACTCACCGGCCGCCTTAAGGAGGGGCTGGGCGACCGGCTGTTGAGCCCGCGCGAGTACGAGTCCGGACTCGTGACCTTCGCGGCCGACGATCCCAACGCGACGGTCGAGGAACTCGGCGAACAGGGGATCGAGGTTCGCTCGATCCCCGACCCCGACGCGCTCCGAGCGTCGGTTCACGGCTTCAATACCGCCGAGGACGTCGACGCGCTGTTGAGCGCGCTGTAACTCGCCCGGGTCCGTCGTTCGCCAGTACCCGGAAACGATCCCAAAGAAGCGATCGTGAAAAGTTTCGTATCGGCCGCTCGTCGCCGTCCCGGCTACTCTCCGTTCGCCCGGAACGCCTCGTAGGAAATCGTCCCCTGTTCGACGATCCGCTCGGAATCGGGGAGGCCGCCGTCGGGGTTCGCAGATCGGGTCGCCGGGCCGCCGGGTTCGCCGACGACGATCCGGCCGATCATTCCCAGTTGTTTGTGCGGGATACAGTAGTAGTCGTGTGTGCCTCGCGTCTCGAAGGTCACGTTTTCGAACGCACCCTCCTCGCTGAACTGGCCGGTGGTCCACGACGGCGCGCCCCGCGGAACGCGTCGGTTGCGCGCGTACTCGTTGTCCGGGTGGTAGGCGGTCGCCGAGTGGACCCCGCTCACGAGTTCGAACGAGACCGTCGTGCCTGGTTCGACGAACAGCCCGATCGGGTCGAAATAGAGGTCGGTGTACATGCTGACAGTATATGCTTCCCGCTGGGCGTCGCCGGTCGTTCCAGGTGTCCCCGAGGCAGGGTCGGCAGTCGTCGTGGGACTACCGTCGGAGTTCGTCGATCGTCGCGTCGAGGTAGCAGTCGAGCGGTCGCTCGTGGCGGTGGTGGCGGTCGTGGGAGAAGCGGTAGACGTCGCCGGGGTATCGACGCCCGCCGATCGAGTAGCCGTCGAACGCGTCGAGCCGTCGCGCTCGTTCGCCGAGTCGGTCCCCGTACAGCCGGCAACGCCGATCCCGATGCCGGCGGCGAGAACGCCGAGCAGGCGTCGGCGAGTGGGTCCTCGGTCTACCATCTTCGGTGAACGTCAGTGACGATGAAACAAAACGCGAACGGTTCGCTCACGCTCGTCGGCTTCGGCCGGACCGTCCGGGTCGATTCCACAGGGCTCGTACTGTGCTCCGGCGGGGAGTCGAACCCGGCGAGACGGTCGCTCCTTCAGTCGCGCTGCGACTCGCTTGCTCGAATCCCCGTCGTACGCGCTTCGCTCGCTCGAAAAAGCTCGTTCGCCATAATGCTCCGGCGGGGATTCGAACCCCGGTCATCACCGTGAGAGGGTGATATGATTGGCCGGACTACACCACCGGAGCGCCCGACAGCACGGCTGCTGTGGTTCTATCGAACGCAGTCTCCATATTAAGCGCCACGATACACGTCGGTGCTACGGCGGTCGTTCGGTCCTCGGCGGAGTTCGGCCGATCGCCGGTCACTCCCGACTCGAAGCCGGGCCACCGGCGTCGGGTTCGTGGCCCGCGAGGCTGACGATGTTCTCACGGCCGATCCGGAGCTTCGAGACCTGTCCTTCGCTTTCCATCTCCGAAAGGAGCATGCTCACCTTCGACTTCGACCAGTCGGTTTCCTCGACGATCGAGACCTGTCGCATCCGGCCGCCGTTGGCTTCGAGCAACCGGCGTACGCGGTCGTCGTCCGCGAGTAGTTCCTCGTCGGCGACGGCCGGTTCCGGCGGTGGTGTCGTACTTCTGCCGTTCGCTTCCGATTCCGAACCGGACCCGGACATCGGCGATCCCGAGGTAGATCCCGAGGTAGATCCCGACGACGACCCCGAACCCGAGCCGGGAACGCCGCCGAAGCGCCAGGCGATCGCCGCCGCGACGCCGAGCAGTATCAACACGACGCCGCCGACGGCCAACGGCAACGATTCGCTACCCGTCGACGGTGGGGCGAGGACGGCGTTCGGACGACCGTCGTCGAACTCGCGCTCGCCGGTCCAGCTCACCGACTCGCTCGAAGCGAGCGATTCGTTCGCCATCTCTTCAGGACTCGGTGCGACCGACTGAAAGACGAGTCCGTCGCCGGCCCGGATCGTGAACTGCTCGTCCGGTCCCACGTAGAGTCCGCCTTCGAACGCGCCGCCCTCGAATACGTCGCCGGTGACGACCCTCCCGTCGTCGCGCACGAGGGCGAAGTTCGTCCACAGGAAACTCATCTCGACGATTCCTCGGTTGTTCAGCGGTCCGACCCTTGCCTCCCGGGCGAACGCGCGCGCTTCCATCTCCCGCTCGGTGGTACCGGCACCGAGCCGGACGAGACGCCGTGCGAGGCGCACGAACTCCTCGTACAGGCGCGTCTCCTCGGAGTTGAACCGCTCGGCGTAGGCCTCGAAGTTCGACCGTTGAGTCTCGTTCGCAAGGGGCCGCTCGTACCGAACGGTCCAGCGGGTAGAGCCGTTCGCGTGGACGAGCAGTTCGAACTCGACGTTGGCGAACGTCTGTGCCCTTGCGATCCCACCCGCGTCCCGCGCGGTCGTGACGCTCTCCGAGGACCCCGTTTCGTCGGCGATCGGCCCCAGGACGACGGCACCGACGACCGCCACGACGACCGTCACGAGGACGACGCTGACGGCGAGCCCGGACGACCGGACCATCGACTACGATGACACGACTAACTCATAAAAGCGCTCTGCCTAACGACCGATCCCGCTGCCGGCACCGGGATTCCTTTGTCTATCGACTTCGGTGGACTTGGCGGGTCGCTCTTATGTAAACTGGCGGAACAGCATGCTAACAGTGGACGCACTATGGTGAGAGACAGCCGCTACGTCATGAATACAGCTTACTCAGGAGCTGAAAGAGCGACTACACAAGAGCGTGGCGGGTAGTGTTTCCTGATTCGGATCGATCGGGACGCGAACTCGTCGAGGTCAGGGCGCAAGTTTGTTCGGGTGCTGTTGTTCGTAGCGCTCGAACGTATGTGGCATCCACTCCTTGCACTCTCTTAGCACGCCTTTCGAGAGGTCACGAACCTCCCACTGGGCGTCGGCTTTGAGCCGCATGTCGAGTAGATGCATCAGCGACCGGGCATTCATGGTGAAGGTGAGGTTGACGGTCGTTCCGAGTGGCAACACCATCCGGGCGTCCTCCTTCGGAACGCCGGCGTCGAGCAGGCGTCGGTAGGCGTCGATCGAGTGCTCGTAGAGGTCATCGGCAACGCCCTCGCGCTCCGCGGCCGACATGTTCGCCGTCGAAACCCCTTCGCGGCTCACGGTCTCCTCGTCCGTGAACGACGGCGGAAAACAGAACAACTCCTCGGGATCGCCATCGAGTTCGGTATACCGAAGCGATTGGACGTCGAAGCTCGCGTGACGGTGTCTGGTGAGCTGAGCCATACAGCTTCTCGATACCTCTTCGACCGCGAACGTCGCCGTCGGGTGCTCGAACGGACCGAAATGACCGGATCGAAACAGGTGTTCGAGCAGGGTCTGTTTCTTCTCTTCGATCGTCTCGCCGTCGACCGACGCCATTACGTCCGCGAACGACCGATCCGACCCGACCCACCGGTCGCTGTAGTCCCCCCGAGCACACCGACAGGCGAGTTCTTCGGGATCGGACGTTCCCCTGAGCAGTTCGACACGCATACCCGCTAGGTGCTCGCCGCCCTAATGAAACGCCGGCATCGCGCCCCCATTCGCCGGGACGGAAGCCGGCCAGCGGTAGGGGTAGAGAGCGGACGATCGGTAGACCCAAGCGTCATACCCCGTTTGCTACCCCATGATCGCGAATCTCGCGCCCGGCGGCCGCGCGTTCACGAGCAACGTCTTCCTCGTCGAGGGCGAGCGCGTGGTACTGATCGATCCGGGCAACGACTTCGACGTCGTAAGCGAGATCGAAGCCCGTGTCGACGGCCTCGACGCCGTAATCCTTACCCACACCCATCCGGATCACGTCGGCAACCTCGAAGCGGTAAAAGAAGCCTTCGGCGTCGACGCCTGGGGGTTCGACGCCGACCGCTCCGGCGTCGACCACGCGATCGCCGACGGCGATTCCGTACAGGCCGGCGATCACGAGTACGTCGCGCTACACACTCCCGGTCACAAGAACGACCATCTCTGTCTGTACGCGCGCGACCCCGGAGTCCTGTTCGCCGGCGACCTGGTCTTCGAGAACGGCGGGTTCGGCCGCACCGATCTGGAGGAAGGCAATCGCGAGCGACTGATCGATAGTATCGATCGCCTGCTCGACGCTATCGACGCCCCCACCGTCCTCTACGCCGGTCATGGCGAGCGGGTCACCGACGACCCGAGGGGAACCATCGAAGCGGCCCGACGGATGGCGCGAACGCTTTAGTCGAGACGCCGCTCGATCGTCACGCTATCGAATCGCGGTCTCGAAATAGTCACTCGAGCGTCACTTCAGTCCGTAGTGTCCCGGTTCGTCGTCGCGCTCCGGGTCGGCGAAACAGAGCGCGTCGGCGTTGTAGATCATCCAGGGGATGGCCCAATCGAGCAGGACGTTCTCGGTCTCGACGTCGAGTTCGGCGTCGGGGTCGAGCCCCTGGAGCAGGCGCGAGACCTCGTAGACGGTGTACATCGTCCCGTCGTCGAGCACTTGTTCGGGCTGGCGAAAATCGAGCGGTCGTAAGCGATCGAACGAGGACTTCGGTCGGGGCATACCGGCGGTGGGGAGCCAAAGGGGCTAAAACACGACGATCGAACATTCGATCGAAGACGGCGGTAGCGTTGCTCCGGGGGCGATTCACTTAAAAAGGTTCGTGGATCTACTGGCCTGCTCAGACGCCGTGGCCCTGCTGGGCACGGTCGTACTGTTCTGCGACGTTGTCCCAGTCGACGACGTCCCACCAGTTGTCGATGTACTCGCCTTTGTTGTTCTCGTACTGGAGATAGAAGGCGTGTTCCCAGACGTCACATACCAACAACGGCCGCGAGCCTTGTACGGCACGATTGTTGTGGTTTTCGGCCTGGATCGTCATCAACTGGTCGGCGACGTTCTCGTAGACCAACATCCCCCAGCCCGATCCTTCGACGCTCGACGCCGCGCCGGTGAACTGCTGTTGGAGGTTCTCGAACGACCCGAAGTCCTCTTCGATCTTGTCGGCCAACTCGCCGCCGGGTTCGCCGCCGCCGTCCGGCGACATGTTCCCCCAGAAGATCGAGTGGTTGATGTGGCCCGAGAGGTTGAACGAGAGGTTTCGTTCGACGGCCTTGGCATCGCTAAAGTCGCCGCTCTCGCGCATCTCCTCTAAGTTCTCGAGGGCGGTGTTCGCACCGTCGACGTACCCCTGGTGGTGTGCGTCGTGGTGCAGTTCCATGATGCGCGAATCGATGCTCGGCTCCAATGCGTCGTAGTCGTACGGCAGCTCCGGTAGTTCGTATGTTGCCATGGTCTCTCCCCTCCGAGCGTCATATCACCAGCGTCGATGTTAAACCTTGAGGAACCGGCGGCGGTTCGCCGCGACGGAGCCGCGACGGGGTCGGGACGCTACCCGTAGATACGGGGACGAATTACGTCGATCGTCGGTCGATCGCGGCGTTCGGGGGCGATCAGGTGACGAGTTCGATCGGCACGGGCGTAAAGCAAAGCACCCCGAGAACGAACGTCCCGACGCCGACGAGGGTTCGTTTGGCGTCGAGCGAATCGTCGTCGATCGGCGTCGCCGGCCCGGCATAGGCGATGGCGGTCGCGAACACGCCCCAGAACACCCAGAGGAACACGGCGTTAAACGAGGTATCGAGCGCGTAGTACAGGTAAGCCGCGAGCGCGAACAGTACCGCAGGAACCGCCGCGGCGATCGTCTCCTGGCGGCGGCCGGCCATTGCGCGCAGGAGGTGGCCGCCATCGAGTTGTCCCACCGGAAGCAGGTTGAGGAAGGTCACGAACATGCCGACCCAGCCGGCGAACACCACGGGATTGACCGACGTTCGTGGGTCGGCATACTCGAGCGGGTAGCCCGTAGCCTCGGCGAGGATATACATCAGCGGCGGATAGTTGAAGTCGATAGTAGTGGCGTTGGGGCTGTTCACTACCCATCCCGGTGCCGTCACTGGATCGAGCCCGAGTCCGATCACGGTCACGCCGACGGCGGCGACGAGTCCGGCGAGTGGGCCGGCGACGCCGATATCGAACAACGCCTCGCGGTCGGGCATCCGGCCGCGCATCCTGATGACCGCGCCCATGGTCCCGATGAGCGACGGGATCGGGATGAAGTAGGGTAGGCTCGCCTCGACGCCGTGATACCGGCTCATGGTGTAGTGACCGAGTTCGTGGATCCCGAGCACGCCGAGGACGGAAACGGCGAAGGGCCATCCGCCGAGCAGATCGAGCGGACCGTCGACGCGGACGTAGTACCACTGTGCGCCGGCCCACAGGCACGTAAGCGTCGTCAGCACGGCGAACACGACGTTCGTCCAGGGGACGCCGTCGATCCCGATCGACCGCGGCTCGGCGACGAGGACGTGTTCGGGAATGTCCACCCCGGTAAAGGGGTCCCGTTCCGGCATGGTCGTCAAGCGGACCTCGTAGCCGGCCTCGCGAAATACTGGCCAGACTCGTCGTTCGATCTCCCCCGAGGTCGCAAGCGGTTCGCCGTAGTACAGCAGTCGATCGCCGTCCACGCGGGTCCGTTCGACGTCGAAGACCCTATCGAACGCCTCCGCCGGTGGCCCGTCACCCGGTGGCCCGTCGTCCGGCGGTTCGACATCTACCATCGAACTCGAATACGGTCTACACCCGTATAAACACGAGGCCGAGGAACCCGACTCGTCACGGAAACCGAGCGTCTAAGCTCGGCCGAGATCGAGTTCACGATCGTTACTCCGCTTCACATCGGACTCGAAAAGGGGAAAACGGGAAAAACGAGAAATCGACGGGGAGCAACACTGATAGCAGAACGGGAAGGGTCGAAGGAAGCCGAGAGAGGGAAAGGGTATGCAGGGAGGGGGGACGGGGAGAGCCGACGGGAAGCGTCGGCAGGGACCATCCGAGGGCGGCGCACCATCCGAGGGCGGCGCTGTCTATCCTACGCGCGCCGGACGCGCCAGGTGGTCGCGCTGGTGTACGACCACTTCTCGATAACGAGGTCGGGCGCCGATTCGCGGAGTTTGACCATCAGCGCGCCGATCTCCTTCGGCGAGAGACCGACTTCGTCGGCGATGAACTTGCTCTTGAAGTAGACGTCGCCGCCGTTCGCTTTCCGAAGCAGAAAGGCCTTCAGCCGTTCTTCCTTGTTCGCAGGGTCGGTCGGGGTCGGAGCGGGGGTTGCGGTGTTCATCGGTCGTGCCTCGTTCATCCGTGGTTACTATGGGAGTATATAACCGGACGAACGTTGGCGTTAATTCGTCGTCGGAGGATTTGAACTCAAGCGAAGAGTGTCGAATGGGACCTTTCAAAAAGCCGTTAGAACTTTCATGCCGTTCTCTATAGCCGTCGTTCGGATCCGGTCGTCGGCCGATCGATCCGGGTCGTTCACCGACGGAAACGGACCGTTTCCGCTCACCGATCGCGATCGTCGCTCGGAGAAGTAAACGAGTCGTTATCGCGACGGTAGCTACGGGCTACTTGCTTTCGCGTTCGCCCTATCGAGACGAACGCCCGTGGGCCGGTGTGCTCCCGGTGCGCTCCGGTTAGGGACGATCGTGGACCCAGAACTCCTCGTCGACTGTGACTTCCTTTTTGAAGATCGGTACCTCGGCTTTCAGCCGGTCGATGCCGTCCTCGACGGTCTCGAACGCCTCCCCGCGGTGGCCGGCGAGCACGACGACGAAGACGATGTCCTCGCCGTAATCGAGGCGGCCGCTCCGGTGGTGCATGAGGACCTCGTAGATTCCTTCGCGCGCTTCGAGTTCCGAGCTGATTTGTGCCATTCGCTCGTCGGCGACGCCTTCGTACTTCTCGAAGGCGAGGTATTCGGTCGGGGTGTCCTCGGCGTCCTCCTGTGCGCGAACCCGACCAGTGAAGGTCGCGATCGCGCCGGACTGTGGTGCTTCAGGCGAGGCTTTCACCCCCTCGACGAGCGATTCGAGCGTCTCGATCGGTTCAGTGGCCTCGAGCGTCTCTCGCACTTCCTCAGGGTCGATCGCATCGGCCGTGGGCGCTCGTGCGAGTACCAGCCTACCGGCCGCGTCCGCGTCTACATCGGTAGCGCTCGAAGCCTCGACGCCGCCGAGAACGACCAGTGGGAGGTCCTCGGCGCTCCCGATAGGGCCCTCGACGACGCAGAAATCACGCGCTGGTGCCATGGCGTACAGCGCATCGTGCAGATCCATCCCGCCGCCGATCGCGCTCCATCCCTCGTCGTCGAGTCCGTAGACGGACGCCGCGCCCGCCGTCCGGTACCGGTCGAGTTCCTCAGTGCGGGTTTCCGCTACGGCCGTCCCGCCGTCGGCTGACGGCGTGGTGCCCTGTTCGCTGTCGGCGCGATTCCCGTCGGGTCGGCGGTTCGTTACTACGCCGACGCGGCCGTGTTCGGCGAGGTGTTCGGTGAGTCGTTTCGCGAGTCGTTCGGCCCCGGGTCCGACGACGCCGATCGGGTACATATCACGGGGGACGGTGGCGCGTCGCTTGTAGCCTTCGCTCGGGGTTGATAACCCTTATACGCACTTCGTAATTAGCGCGACGCAATGAGAGTCGTCGTCTCGATTGGTGGGAGCGTCTTAGTGCCCGAACTCGACGCCGATCGGGTCGCGGCGTACGCCGACGTCGTCGAGCGTCTCGCCGCCGAGGGGACGAGTTTAGGAATCGTCGTCGGTGGCGGTGCCATTGCACGCGAGTACATCGGCACGGCACGTTCGTTACACGCCAACGAGATCGAACTCGACGGGCTGGGGATCGCAGCGACGCGGCTCAACGCTCGCTTGCTGATCGCCGCGCTCGACGGCCGAGCGATTCCCTCGCCGGCACGGGACTATGAGACGGCCGGGGCGGCGCTCCGCCGCGACGACATCGCGGTCATGGGCGGCGTCACCCCCGGTCAGACCACCGACGCCGTGAGCGCGGCGCTCGCCGAGTACGTCGGGGCCGACCTGCTCGTATATGCGACGAGCGTTCCGGGCGTGTTCAGCGCGGACCCGGAAACGAGCGCCGATGCCCGACGATACGAGGAGCTCTCGGCGGGCGAACTCGTGGACGCGATCGCCGACGTCGAGATGAACGCCGGGGCCTCCGCACCGGTCGACCTGCTCGCGGCCAAACTGATCGAGCGCTCGGGGATGCGTACGGTCGTCCTCGACGGCACCGACCCCGAGCGGATCGAGCGCGCGATCCATACCGGCGAGCACGACGGCACCGACGTCGTCCCGGAGGGAAACGACGACGAGCCGACCTACTGGACGAGGCATGACTGACGATCCCTACGCCCTCAGCGGACCACAGTCACACGACTTCTGGGCGAAATCGATCGCCAGGCGGATCACGGAGCGCGACCTCGACGATCCGATCGTCATCAAGGGTGGCATCTCGCCCTCGGGAGTTCCCCACCTCGGGAACATGAACGAGATCGCGCGCGGGTACTTCGTCGCGGAAGCGTTGCGCGATCGGAACCGTACGGTCAGACAGGTGTTTACCGCCGACGACCGCGATCCGCTCCGAAGGCTCCCCCGAACGCTCGCCGACCTCGACGGGAACACGGTCGGCCTCGGCGACGTGGACGCCGGCGCGCTCGGTCGGAACCTCGGCAAGCCCTACACCGCGATCCCCGATCCCTTCGGCTGCTGTGATTCGTATGGCGCACATTTTTCGGCCCTCATCGAGCGAAGCGCCGACCGCCTCGAAATCCCCGTCGAAACGGTGTCGAACACCGAACTCTACGAGTCCGGGGCGTTCGAGGACGTGACTCGCTACTTGCTCGAACACCGCGAGCAAGCCCGCGATGTACTCGCGAACTACCAGAACACGGTCGGCGACGACTACGTACCCTTCCGTCCGATCTGTGGCGATTGCGGTCACGTCACCGAAACGAACTCGGTCCGAAGCGTCGACCTCGATGCGGGCACCGTCACGTACGTCTGTACCGACGTGGAGGCCGGCGACCGGACGATCGAGGGCTGTAGCCACGAGGGAGTCGCCACTCTCCGCGAGGGCAAGCTCCCGTGGCGCTTCGAGTGGCCCGCCCAGTGGCACGTCCTGGGAGTGGATTTCGAACCCTTCGGCAAGGACCACGCCGAAGGGTCGTGGCCGAGCGGCGTCGATATTTCCCGAAACGTGCTCAGCGACGTACCGCCGGTGCCGATGACCTACGAGTGGTTCACGCTCGACGGCAGGCCCTTTTCATCGTCGGACGGACACGTCGTCACGGTAGGGGAGGTCGTAGAGTTCCTCGAACCCGAGGTGCTCCGGTATTTCTTCACGAAGGACCCGAGCAGGGCCCGGGATTTCTCCGTCGAGCGTATCGATCAGCTGGTCAACGAGTTCGACGAGTTCGAGCGAACGTATTTCGAGGAGGTCGGTTCGGATCGCAGGACGACGCGCGAGGCGAGCGTCGCCTACCCCGCGGTCGTCGACGCGGTATCCGAGCAACCGATTCGGCTTCCCTATACCTTCGCCGCCGTGCTCGGCATGACCGACGACGCCGACCTCCGCGAAGCGATGGCACGCCGCGAGGGCCACATCCCTGCTGAAGCTTCCGAACGATCGATCGAAGCGGCCCTCGAACGCGTCGAGTACGCCCGCCAGTGGGCCGAACGTACCGACAACGCCTACAACTACCGCCTCGAAGCCGACCTCCCGTCGGTCGCGTTCGATAGCGACACCGAAGAGGCCCTCGACGAGCTCGCTTCGGTCGTCGAACGGGAGGCCGACGGCGAGACGATACAGAGCGCGATCTTCGAGACCGCACGCGATCACGGCCTCTCGCCGGGCGAGCTCTTCACTGCGGGATATCGACTCTTCTTCGGGACCGAACAGGGACCGAAGCTCGGCCCCTTTCTCGC
The DNA here is from genome assembly GCA_003021235.1 of Halobacteriales archaeon QH_6_64_20. Classification (GTDB taxonomy): domain Archaea; phylum Halobacteriota; class Halobacteria; order Halobacteriales; family Halococcaceae; genus PXQR01. The sequence goes on from PXQR01000060.1 coordinate 22,590, forward strand.
GGAACTCGATCGGGCGTTCGTCGTCCGACGACTGCGCCGCGAGGCCTGAGAACACCGAACGGCTCGATCCGACCGGAGCGTGTCGGCCGATCGACCCGGTCGCGTCGTCTACAGGTAGCGTCGATCGGCGCTCGTACCGAGGACGGACGGCGGGCCCGAGGGGGGCTTTCGGTCGAACCGAACCCTCTTATCCGACAACGCCCGAACTAACCTAATGGTTCGCGCGCTGACGTGGGTGCTGATCGGCGTCGTCTGCTATATGCTCGTCGCGACGGCGCTCAGTTCCCGCGGGATACTCCCTGAGTACGTCAGGGTCAGCGGCCCCATAACGACGCTTCACACCCAGCGCGGGAAGGCCGTGCTCGACTGGCTCGCCCGTCCCAAGCGCTTCTGGCGCGCCTGGGGGAACTTCGGGATCGGTATCGCGCTCGTGGTGATGATCGGTGCGTTCCTGTTAGTGATGACCGCAGCCTACGGCGTGTTCACCGATCCACCGGAAGCCACGGCGGTCAACCAGCCCCGTAACGTGCTGGTGATCCCCGGCGTCAACGACTTCCTCCCCTTGTCGGCCGCTCCCGAGATCGTCTTCGGCCTATTGGTCGGGCTCGTCGTCCACGAGGGCGGTCACGGTCTGCTCTGTCGCGTCGAGGACATCGAGATCGAATCGATGGGACTGGCGTTGCTCACCGTTATCCCGCTCGGTGCGTTCGTCGAACCCGACGAGGAAAACAGGCAAAGAGCCGATCGCGGCGGCCAGACCCGGATGTTCGCCGCCGGCGTTACGAACAACTTCGCCGTCTCGGCGCTTGCCTTCTTGCTCCTGTTCGGTCCCGTCGTCGGTGCGATCGCCCCCGTCGCGGGCGTCCCGATCGGGAATACAGTACCCGGGTCGGCTGCGGCGGACGCTGATATCGCGCGCGGCGACGTGATCACCGCTGTCGGCGGTCAGTCGGTCGCGAACGAGAACGACCTCGACGCCGCGCTCGCCGAGGCCGACCGGCGAGTGTCGCTTACGGTCGACGGCGGCGAGGAAACGAGACAGGTGCGCGTGACGCGTTCACTACTGGTAACCGGCGCGGTACCCGGCGTCGTCCCGGGCATCGAGGTGAGCGCGAGCCAGTCGCCCGAGATCGTCGCGGTGAACGGCACCGAAGTCCACACCGAACGCGCGTTCGAGGCCGCACTCGAAGAACGAGCGGTCGCAACGATCCGCACGGCCGAGGGAACGACCGTGACCGCGCCGATGGGCGCGTACGTCCCGCGGCTCGCCGAGGGCGGCCCGCTCGCACAGGCGGCTTCGGCTAACGCGTCACTGATCGTCACCCGCATCGGCGACGAGCGAATCGTCGACTCCGATACCCTTCAGACGGTACTCGACGCCCGCCAACCCGGCGAGCGCGTAACGGTCGAGGCCTACGCGGACGGTGAGCGCCGGACGTACGACGTCACGCTCGGCCCGAGTTCGCAGGACGACGGCGCTCGCCTCGGGGTGTACATCTCGGAAGGATCGAGCGGGATCACGACCACGGATCTCGGGATCGATCCCTACCCCGCGGAGCGATTCCTCGCACTGCTCGGCGGGGGAGCGAGCGGAGGCGGGGGCGGAGGGATCGGATCCTTCCTCTCGGGGATCGGTGCCGCACTCGTCCTCCCGCTGGCGAGCGTGATCGATCCACCACTCTCGTATAACTTCGCAGGCTTCGTCGACCCGATAACGAACTTCTATACGATTCAGGGGCCGCTCGCCGCGTTCGGTGGCGCGGTCTTCGCGCTCGCGAACGTGCTCTTCTGGATCGGGTGGATCAACATCCAGTTGGCCTTTTTCAACTGTATTCCGACCTTCCCGCTCGACGGCGGCCACATCCTCCGTACCAGCACGGAGGCGCTCGTCTCGCGGCTCCCCGGCGGGGCCGGCCACGATCTCACCGGTGCCGTGACGACGGCGATCAGCCTAACGATGATCGCCGGCCTCGTCGTCATGATCTTCGGGCCGCAACTGCTCGGATGAGCACCGCCTCGACGGGACGTCGGTCCTTCCGATCGCGTCGTCGATCACGACCGTCGGGCGACCCCGGTCGATCCCTACCGGCGTCGTCTTGAGGCTCGGTCGACTCCTCGGGAACATGGACGCGATACGGGCGAGCCTCCGGGCCGCGCTCTCGATCGGCGTGCTCGGGCTCGTCGCGTGGGCGTCGGGCCGACCGGCGGTCTTCCCGAGCCTCGGTCCCTCGGCGTTCGTGCTCGCGACCCGGCCCGACGCGGCGTCGAGCCGACCCCGGCGAGTGATCGGCGGGCACGTCATCGGCGTTCTCGCCGGGCTGGCGGCCTACCACGCGCTCGCGGCTCCGATCGCCGTTACCGGCTCGCCGTTACCCCTCTCGATCGCGTGGCTGCGACTCGCCGCGAGCGCAACGGTCGCAACGGCGCTCACCGCCGGCGGGATGCTCGCAACGGAGTTCCGTCACGCGCCGGCGTGTGCAACGACGCTCATCGTCGCGCTCGGCATCCAATCGACGCCCGTTGGCGGAGGCGTCATCGTCGTCGCGGTCGTCTTCTTAGTGGGCATTTTCCGGGTCGCGTTCGAGTAACCGCCACGTCCCGTTTTCCGAGCGCCAACGAGCCGACCGGCATCGTCATTCGATACCCTGAAACGACTCTGAAACATACCTATGTGTGTTCTCCAGCGCGTTTCGGCACCCCCGACCGAGCAGCCGACGGGCGTTCCCGGGTTCGTCTCTCCCAGCCTCGTCCCTTCCGTACCGACCGACAGGGGTGGCATTGTGGCGACTGAAGAGCAAGATACCCAACGGGGGTACAGCGAGGTTCTCCGCATCCACATCGAGGAGGGACTCGGCGAACTCGAACGCCCGCCGACCGGCCAGTTCCTCTCGGCGCTGTCCTGTGGGCTCACGCTCGGCTTCGGCGTGTTCGCGCTGTTCACGCTGGCGACGCTCGCCAGCGGCGCTTTCGGCGAACCCGTTACCCGACTGCTCAAAGCCATCGGCTACACCTTCGGTTTCGTTTTCGTTATCATGAGCCGGACGGAACTGTTCACCGAACACACGACGCTCGCGGTGATCCCGGTGCTCAGCGGCCACTCCTCGCTTGCCAAACTCGGCCAGCTGTGGGGACTCGTCTATCTCGGCAACCAGATCGGTATTACCCTCTTCGCCGGCTTTACGGCGGTTGCCGGGCCGGCGCTCGGCATCACCGATCCGGGGATAATCGCCGACACCGCTACCATGTTCGTCGATTTCTCCGCGACGGCAATGATTACCGGGGCCGTCCTCGCCGGTTGGCTGATGGCGTTGCTCGCTTGGGTCCTCACGTCGGTCGGCGATACGATCAGTCGTATCGTCGTGATCTTTTTCGTGACCTTTCTGATCGGGGTCGGCCACTTGCCCCATATCATCGCTGCCAACGGCGAGATACTGGCCGGCATGTTCACCGGCGCGAACGTCTCGCTTTTCGAGTGGGCCCGGTTCATCGTGTTCACGACGGTCGGCAACGTGATCGGCGGCGTCGTGTTCGTGGCGCTGTTGAACTACAGTCACGTCATCCGCGGGTCCGAGGAGATAGATATCGACGCCTGAGCGTCGGGCGGACGATGCCGGCCGGAATCCGGGGGCGTAAGGCCCTTGTTCGATCCGACCCCACCACCGGTATGGAACGACGCGAGCCCCCGGAAACCGAAGAGGGCTGGTACGCGCTACACGACTTCCGGACGATCGACTGGGACGCCTGGCGCGCCGCGCCCGAGGCAGTCCGTGAACGCGCGATCGAGGAGGGAGTCGAGTACCTCGCGAGCCACGAGGCACTCGACGACGTAGAGACCGAGGACGACGAGGACAGCGAAGACGGCGAAAAGGGTGCGAGCGCCGTCTTCAGCGTGCTCGGCCACGAGGCCGACCTCATGATCATGCACCTCCGGCCGGCAATGGCCGACGTCGAACGAGCCGAACGCCGGTTCGAGCGCACTGCCTTCGCGGAGTTCACCACTCACAGCGATTCGTTCGTCTCGGTCACCGAAGCGAGCGGTTACACGACCGATCTCGACGACGAGGAGATGGACGCCGGCCTGCGCCGGTACATCGACATGCGGCTTCACCCCCGTTTGCCCGACGCCGAATACGTCTGTTTTTACCCGATGGACAAGCGCCGTGGCGAGCGGAACAACTGGTACGACCTGCCGTTTTCCGAGCGGGCCGAGCACATGAGCGCCCACGGCGACATCGGCCGCAAGTACGCGGGAAAGGTCACCCAGATCGTTACCGGGAGCGTGGGCTTCGACGACTGGGAGTGGGGGGTGACGCTCTTCGCCGACGACCCCGCCGAGATCAAACACCTGCTCTACGAGATGCGCTTCGATCCCTCGACCTCGCGGTACGCCGAGTTCGGCTCCTTTTATTTCGGGCGGCGGTTCCCGCCCGCGGACCTCGAAGCGTACATGGCCGGCGCGGCGGTCCCGAGCCCCGAGGACGAACCCGTCGGGGACGACGCGCCGACCGCCGACGGTACGGCGGTCACGGACGACACGACGACCGCCGGCGAGACGGCGGCGACCGATGCCCGGGTCGGGCCGGCCGACGGGGCGAGCGCCGACGGTGGCACCGAGCGCGAGTCGGTCGACCCCGGGCTCGGTCCGGCCGTCGAGGCGGTAGACGACTCGATCGAGGCCCCCGAGGGCGCGTATGCAGTGCTCGTCGAGAGCGAGGCCGACGAGAGCGAGGTCGCCGAAGCGGTCGAGGACTTGCGTGGGAACTTCGCACACTACGACAGCCACGTCGCGACGAGCGTCGGCTCCGAGGCGGACCTCGCAACCGTCGCGAGCGTCTGGGAAACCGAACGGGCCGCAGAAACCGCCGCGGGCTTTCTCGCCGATCTGCCCGGCGAAACCGACCATCGGGTCGGTCCTGTCGACACCAGCGGCGACGGTGACGGCGATGGCGACGGTGATTCGACCCCCGAAGC
>PXQR01000060.1:27715-44725 GCA_003021235.1 Halobacteriales archaeon QH_6_64_20
GCCGCCGATACCGCCGGAGGGTTCCTCGCCGACCTCCCTGAGATCGTCTCGCGGGCCGGCGAGGAATCGGGTTTCGGGACGATGGGAATGTTCTACACCGTCAAACCCGACCACCGCGAGGAGTTCGTTGCGAGTTTCGACGGCGTTACCGACCTCTTAGCGGACATGGACGGACACTTAGAGACCGATCTGTTGGTCAACCGAGCCGACGAGAACGACACGTTCATTTCGAGCCAGTGGCGCTCGCGCGAGGACGCCATGGACTTCTTCCGGAGCGACGCCTTCCGCGAGACGGTGAGCCAGGGCCGCGATATGCTGGCCGATCGGCCTCGCCACGTCTTCCTCGCCTGAGCGGCGAACTCGACGACGACGTGCGCTGTGGGCACGACTCGACGATCCGGGCGGGCGTGCAGGTCGGCGAGAACGGAACGGTTGGGGCGAAACCCGTTCTCCAGCGCGACGTCCCGGCCCATCACGTCGCCGTCGGCACACCCCCAGAGTCCATTACAGTGAAACCAGGCCGGGAGTCGGTCGCAGAGGACGTCGAGAACGCGAACGGGGACCGTCGCGAAGAGCGCCGTATCGAATACGAACTCCCCGATGATCTCGATACCTTCGACGAGTTCGGGCGCGACCTGCATCCCCCAACTGACGGCCGGTCGATTGCGTGTCCGCCGACTATCCGGACGTTCGACTCCCCGGACGCCGCCGTGTCGTCTGCTCCGATGGGGCGACGTTCGACTCCGACACGGCTTTGAACTCCGGATCGATCGCCGGTCATCGCCGATCGTCGGTGACCATCGGCGGTCGTTGGTGATCGTCGGTGACCGTCGGCAGCTATCTTGGGACGAACCAGTCGTGTTAATGTGTGGATAAGCCACCGTAACGACGGTCAGCGAAGTAAGGCATAAAGTCTTTTAGCGAAGCACGATTTCTTACAATCAACATTGGCTGTTATGCGCTCAAACATCTGTATCGTCGGGATGGGATACGTCGGCCTCCCGCTGGCGGTCGCGTTCGACGCCGAAGGATACGACGTCACCGGCTTCGATGTCTCTCCCGACGTCGTCGACAGCCTCCGCAGCGGCGTCGATACGACCGGCGAGATCGGCGACGACCGCGTCGAGGCCGGCGACGTCACCTTCACCGACGATCCGACCGCGATGGGCGAAGCGGCGTACGTCGTGATCGCGGTCCCGACGCCTGTCGACGAGTCCCACCGGCCGGACCTGAGTTACGTCGAATCGGCCGGCGAGACGGTCGGGCGTCACATCGAGCGGGGCGCGACCGTCGTGCTCGAATCGACCGTTTATCCGGGGGCGACAGAGGAAGTACTGCTGCCGGCGATCGAGCGAGCGTCGGGCTGGGTGGCCGGCGAGGACTTCTTCGTAGGGTATTCGCCCGAACGCGCCGTCCCCGGCGATCGCGAACACGGGCTTCACAACGTCGTGAAGATCGTCAGTGGGCGAAGCGAGGCCGTCCGTGACGATCTGGCGGATCTGTACGGTTCGATCGTCGGTGCCGGGGTGTATCGCGCGCCGAACATCGAGGTCGCCGAAGCCGCGAAATGTATCGAGAACGTTCAGCGCGACGTCAACATCGCCCTGGTGAACGAACTCGCCGCGCTCTTTTCGAACTGGGACATAGATACACACGCGGTGCTCGAAGCCGCGGGCACGAAGTGGAACTTTCATAAGTATCAGCCCGGTCTCGTCGGCGGTCACTGCATCCCGGTCGATCCCTACTACCTCATTCACAAGGCTAACCGGGACGGCCATACCACCGAGTTGATCGAGGCCGCCCGGGACGTGAACAACCGGGTACCCGAACGGCTGGCCGACACGACGCTCGCCGCGCTGGCCGAACGGGCCGACCTCGTCGGTCGGAAAGTCAGGCCGACGACGGCCGATGAGTGCGTCGCCGGGGGCGTGAACGCGATCGGGAACGGGGGTGCGAGCAGGGACGACGGGAACGAGTACGAACGGGCCGCCGACGGTTCGCTGTTGGTCTTCGGACTGGCTTACAAGCCGAACACCGACGACGTCCGCTCCTCGGCGATCGAACGCTGCATCGCAACCCTCAGGTCGGCCGGCGTAACGCTCGTCGGGTACGATCCGCATGTCGACAACGCCACGATCGAGCGCCAGTTCGCCATCGAAGCCCAAGAGGAGCTGTCCTTCGAGGAGTTCGACGGCGCATTGATCATGACACCCCACCAGGAGATCACCGAATGTACCCTAGGGGGGATCCGCGAGGCGCTCGGCGAGCACCCGATCGTCGTCGATCCGCATGCGGTGTTCCGACACGAAGGGAAACGCTTGCAACGCGCCCACGAATACGTCACTCTATAGATGTATCGCGAACACGCCGTCGGAGCCGTCGTCCCCGCGTACGACGAGGAAGGGTTCGTCGGGGACGTCATCGAGGGCATCCCGTCGTTCGTCGACCGGATATACGTCGTCGACGACCGTTCGACCGACGGAACCTGGGCCGAGGTCCTCGCGGCCGCCGAGGCCGACGCGGCGGTCCGCGGGACCGCCGGGCAGACGGCCAGCGAACGAACGGCCAGGATCGGGGCCAGCACCGACGGCGAGACGGGCACCGAGGTCAACTCCAGGACCGACGGGAAGGACGGGCCCGCGAACCGCTCGGTCGGCAACGACCGTGGTCGAGGGCCCCTGTTCGACCGCGCGAGCGTTCACGAGCCGGTCGGTCGGGTGGTCCCGGTTCGCCACGAACGGAATCGCGGTGCCGGTGGCGCGATCGAGACCGGCTACCTCGCCGCCCTACAGGACGACCTCGGCGTCGATATCGTGGCGACGATCGACGCCGACGGACAGATGGACTCGCGAATGTTGCCTCGATTCCTCGATCCGATCGTCGAAGGAGTCGCTGACTACACGAAGGGCAATCGCTTGCTCGACCCCGAAACCCGAACGGAGATGCCCGCCTTCAGGCTGTTCGGTAACTTCCTGCTGACGTTCCTAACGAAGATCGCGAGCGGCTACTGGAAGACGATGGACCCACAGAACGGCTACACCGCGATAGCTACCGACGCGCTCGCGGCGATCGATGTCGAGGGCATGTACGAGTACTACGGCTACTGTACGGACCTGCTCATTAAACTCAATGTCGAGCGCGTCCGGGTCGCCGACGTGGCGATGCCCGCGCGCTACGGCGAGGAGACCTCCAGTATCAAGTACGAGGAATACATTACGAAGGTATCGTTGTTACTACTGCGGGGATTCCTCTGGCGACTGAAGACGCGATACCTGCTGTTCGATTTCCACCCGGTCGCGTTCCTCTACGGATTGGGTGCGCTCACGACCGCCACGGGTCTACTCGAAAGCCTGGGCGCGCTTCGTAGGGCACTCCCGACGGACCGTCCTTCGGTCGACCCCGGGGCCGGCTTCGACTCCGACTCCCGTTCCGATCCCGATCCGAATTCCGGGTCGGGCCCGAGGTCCGAGTCATTGACCCACAGTGCGCTCACGTTCGGTGTCGGCTGCGTGCTATTGATACTCTCGATGATCTTCGACATGGAGGCCAACGAAGACCTCGAAACACGGGTCCGAGAATGACCTTTCTCGCCGTTCGTAGCGAGGTTTCGGGCGTACTACAGTACGACTCGCAACGCGGTTTCGTGGGCGGAACCGTTCGTCTGTAGCGTCGGACGAGCGGAGTGCTGACGTGCCGGTTAGCCGTTGTTCCCGCTCCGAGCGAGCCGTTGATTAGGTATATGAGAATGTGCAACTAATTCCTAAATATACATAATAGTGAGGGTTATTTGATCTCGATATAAGTTCGGAAATACATGAGTTCGCCAGCTCTGACCACACCGCCGTCGGCGGTCGTCGAACCGCCACGAGCGGGCCGCTGGGGGGACCAGGACCTCTTGATCGTCTGCCACAACTACGATACGTTCGTTAAGAGCCAAGTCGATCCGCTGGCGGCGGCCTTCGATAGCGTGACCGTTCTGGTGCGGTACAATCCGATCGCGGAGGTGTCGGAGTACCTGCCGATCCAGTGGCTCCGGCCCTACCGGAAGGACGCGAAGGTCGATCTCGATGCCGTTCCCGAGAACGTCACCGTTGCGCTGACGCCGCTACTGTACCTCCCGACCGATCGTGGCTACGAGAAGTTGGGCGCGAAACACGCCCGCGCCCTCGGCGATCAGGTCGAGCGATTAGGTATCGATCCCGACCTGATCCACGCTCACTTCACCTGGACGGCCGGCTACGCGGCGACGCGACTCGGCACGGAGTACGACGTGCCGACGGTCGTGACCGTCCACGCGAACCGCGACCGCCTGCTAGAGGAATACAGCTCGGGCACGGCAGGCATCTACGAGACGTGGCGTACCGCCGACGCCGTGATTCGGGTGAACGAACGCGACGTTCCCCTCTTGGAGCGCTACAGCGACGAGGTCCACGCGATCCCCAACGGCTTCTCGCGCGATCGGTATCGGTTGCTCGGTCGACACGACGCGCGGGAGGCGTTAGGTGTCGATCCCGACCGGACGGTGATCTTCACCCTCGGAACGTTGAAACGCCGGAAGGGACACCGATACCTGCTCGAAGCGATGGAACACGTGGTCGAAACCCATCCCGAGGCGCTGTGTGTGATCGGCGGTCAAGGGGAGACGATCCGCGATCTCAAGCGCCGGAGACGGAACCTCGGCCTAACCGATCACGTCGAGATCCTCGGCTACGTTCCGGAGGGAAACGTCGACGTCTGGATGAACGCGTGTGATGTGTTCTGCCTGCCGAGCCTCTCGGAGGGCAACCCGACGGTGATGTTCGAGGCGCTCGGCTGTGGGAAACCCTACCTCGGTACGGACGTCGGTGGCGTCGGGGAGATCGTTACGAGCGAGGAGTACGGCCTGCTGTGCGAGCCGGCCGACCCCGAGGGGCTGGCGACGATCCTCGCCGAGGGGCTAGCGCGCGAATGGGACGCGAGGCGGATCAGGGAGTATGCTGAGGAGTTCACCTGGGAGAACGTCACTCGCGAGATCGAAGGTATCTACGCTGACGCGCTCGGCGGTCGGTCGTCACGAACCGAGCCCCTCACCGTGTCCTCGGGCCGCTGAGACGGGAGCGACGAGCGAGGGGAGACGGTAGCTACCGACTACCGGGCGTTCGACGCTCGCTTGGCTGGATCGGAGACTCCGATGGTTTTTAGATTCAGCAACTCGCATTGGTGTAATGAAAAGCGGAGGAGGCTACGGGATAACGTACGGACGACGCGACGCCTCCCACCGGACAGGTTCCATCGATGACACGACGCACCGACGACGGACGGCGATACGACAGGCGCGAGTTCCTCAGGGCGGCGCTAGCTGGCGCGGCACTCTCGCTGTCGGGTTGTAGCGGGGACTCCTCCGGAACGCGGTCGGCGACGCCGACAAGCACCCGGACGACAACCGCGACCTCGACCCCGACGCCGACCCGAACGCCGACGGCGACGGACACGGCGACCGCCGAGCCGACCGACGAACCTACCGAGGAGACCGAAGAGCCGGAAGAGCCACCCGGAGTCGGCGAGTTGCGCTACGTGAGTCCGCGCGACTTGGGGACCTACGGTAACCTCGTCGAGACCCGAAAGCTCGTTGCGCTGAGGCAGGTATTGAGCCACCCCGACGCGGCGAGCGCCGTGCGCGAAGCGGTTTCGAGTAGTGCCTATCATCGGATCTTCGAGAACAGGGACCTCATCGAGGTGCTTGCCCCCCACGGGATGGCGGTCGAGAACGGCGGGGCGCTGGCGGAGAACTATACGATCACCTACGACGATATCAGACGGGTCCGCGGCGTCGTCGATCGGGAGGCCGATCGATTACTGAAACTCGACGTCGGACGCTGGAGAGATGGCGAGACGCATACGATCGAAGAGGACCACGACGATACGGATACGACGGCCGCGGAACTCTCGCTCGAAGACCCGCGCGTAACGCAGGTCCTGAGCGACAAGAACTGGTATCTCGATTTCTCGGCGCGGGACCTGGTTTCTGCCTTCTCCGCGGAGTATCCGCTCTACTCGCTGGCGTCGGCGGGGTTCAACTGGAACGACCGGGAAGGCGACGTCGTCGGCTTAGTGACGATCGTCGACACCGACGAGAAGGAGGTCATGGAAGTGTTCGCCCCGACGCGGAACTCGCCCGATCCCCTCACCGAGGTCGTGAGCGCGGTCGAAGGAAGTCCCCCCGAGTACGAGGTCCCGCGCGGGTCGATCCCCGTGCCCGGAGAGTTCGATCCCTCCGAAACAGTGAGCGGTAGCGGCTGGGAGGTGACGTGGGAGGACACCTTCCACGACGGCTACCGGATCGAAGCCAGCTATAGAGGAAAGCCGGTCTTCGGCCGAGAGACGGCGATCCCCTGGATGTTGTCCGATTACGAGCCCTTCGGCATGCGTGCGCCCGGTGTCCCCGAGGGCGAGGTGGTCAACTTCCACTTCTGGGACCCGTTAGGTGTGAGCGGACCGGGCGTCGTCGAGACCCACGATCTGAAGAACGGTTTTCGGATCCGTGGGACCTTTCATACGGGGTCGGAGGACCGCTGGGAGTGGCGCTTCGGGCAGAACTACGGCCCCTATCGGTATATCGTCGACTGGTCGTTTTTCGCCGACGGGTCCTGTGTACTTACCTCTCGACACCCGACGACGGGCTATCGGGTCACGAATGGCTATCCGCGCTATACGTTTCACGTCGGGATCGAACCGGCCTTCGAGCGCGCGAGCGTGAGCGCCTACAGGGGCGGGTCGTGGCGGCCCGTCCCCGAGGAAGCGGGCTTCGAGCGGGCCACGACCCCCCAACTCCGCGTCGAGAACGCCGATGGACCGGAACGGATCGTCTTCGAGTACCCCGGCCAGCGGACCTACGCGCTCCAGTACGACGCGGACCTGATCGAGTACGACCAGTCCGTCGACGGCCTCGAAGCCGAGATGCTCGACGACCAGCAGTATCTCGACCCCGAGAACTACCTCCGGGGACGCTCGCTCGAAGACGAACGGCTCTATCTCCGGACGCTGTCGAGCCGGGACACCGGCGACGGGTTGCACGCGACGACCGAACCGTTCGTCTTCGGTTTCAAGCTTCGCGCGGAGAACTACTGACCATATCGTCGCAACCGTCCCGAAGCTCTCGGCGCGTGGATCGTCCCGGATCCCGCTTCCCGATTTCCGGTTCGTTGGCCGTCGGCGCTCGGAGACCGACCCGCACGGCCGAGTGCGATCGGCGGAGAGCGCCTTTTCCGTCCGGGGGTCGTAGCGTATGGTAATGAACCGACGCACGTATCTCGGAGCGCTCACGGTCGCCGTTTCGGGGCTCGCAGGGTGTTCGGGCTCCGGGGCACGGACGCAGGGTTCCTCGAACGCGTCCGGGAGCGCCGACGTACGCGTTGAGACGGTCGCCTCGGGTCTCGAAGTTCCGTGGGACGTTGCCTTTCACGACGACTCGTTGTACCTCACCGAGCGGCCAGGCCGGATCGTGCGGGTTCCGGCGGTCACCGGCGAGGGCGAAAGCGGCGAACCCGAGTCGGTCGCCGAACTCCCGAAGCGGACGGAACCGGCCGGCGAAGGAGGCCTCTTAGGGTTCGCCTTCCATCCGAGCGACCACGACACGGCATACGTCTACCAGACCCACGAGAGCGCCGAGGGTCTACGAAACCGCGTGCTCCGCGCCGATCTGAGGGGGTCGACTCCGAGCTTCCAGCCGATAGTCGAGGGGATTCCGGCCGCTTCGAACCACAACGGTGGCCGACTCGCCGTAAACGACGACGCCCTCTACGTGACGGCCGGCGACGCGAGCAACGGCGACCTCGCCCAGGACCGCTCGTCGCTTGCGGGCAAGGTCCTCCGATACACGCTCGACGGCGACCCACACCCCGAGAACCCGTTCGGGAACCCGGTCTTTTCCTATGGCCATCGCAACCCTCAGGGCCTCGCGTTTCTCGACGGCCGATTGTACAGTACCGAGCACGGCCCGGATCACGACGACGAGATCAACCGTCTCGAACCTGGCGGGAACTACGGCTGGCCCGAAGTCATGGGCCGGAGCGACGCCGACCGGTTCGTCGACCCGCTCGCGACCTACACGCCGACGATCGCGCCCGCGAGCGCCGCGATCTACGACGGACCGATCGCCGAGTGGCAAGGGAACCTGTTCTTCGGCGCGCTCGCCGGCGACTTCCTCGGGCGAGCACGGATCAGCAATGGAAAAATCACCGAACGGAGCCGCCTTCTCGACGGGGAGTTCGGCCGACTTCGCACCGCCGTTACCGGGCCGGACGACCATCTGTACGTGACGACGAGCAACCGCGACGGCCGCGGGTCGCCCGCCGACGCCGATGATCGGGTGCTCCGAATCCGACCGCGATAGCGCCTGACGGGACCTCGACCGACGTGGTGGGGAAATCCCACTTACGAGCGTAGCGTCTCACGACGGGCCGGCGGATCGGAGAGCGACCGGGACTACCGCCGTCGCCACCAACCGACGCCGAGGTCCGCGAGCACCGCGAAGCCGGCGAGCACGGCTCCTAAAAAGGCCGCCATCTCGGGCAGTCGCATCCAGATCGGAAACACCCACGCGCCCCAGCCCTCTAGCTGGCGTACCGTGCCGACGACCGTTCCGACTTCCTCGGTTCGGCCCTCCAAACGCCACCCGGGAACCGTTTCGCCGTCCTCCTCGTCGACCGAGAGCCGGTCGGCGCTGTAGGGAATACGTATACCCTCGTACTCCCAGACGATCTCGCCTTCGGGGTTGATCTCGACCACTCGGTTGTTGATCGTATCGGTGATCAGGGTATTGCCGTTCGGCAGGCGATCGGCGTCCCGCGGGTAGCGAAGCAGGTCCTTCCCACCATAGGACCAGACGATCTCCTCGGTTTCGCGGTCGATCTCGACGATCCGGTGGTTCTCCGAGTCGGCGATGATCGTCGTTCCCCACCGTGTGAGGCGATAGGGGTTGTGTTGGTGGTACATGAGCGAGCGCTTGCCCGGTTCGCCGAGCACGTTCACTATTCTCTTCGACTCGCGATCGACTTCGACGACGACGTCGAAGTTACGGATCGAGAGCTCGAAGTTCCCGTTTCCGAGCAGATCGATGTCGTTCATGTGTGTCCAGTCGCGCTCGCGCCCGGGGTTCTGTGGCCCACCGTAGCGTTCGCGAAACGAGGAGTTCCGCCCGAGGTGTTCGGTCGCGCGCCACTCCCAGGTGACGTTTCCCTCCTCGTTCACGACGAAGGCCCGGTCGTTGCCCATGTCGGCGATCGCCGTGCCGCCGCCTGGGAGGCGATCGGCATCGTGGACCTCGTGGCCGAAGAGCTTCTCGTCGAGCCAGGCATACCGCCAGACCACCTCCTGAGATCCCTGTAGGGTGTCGCCGTCGAGTTCGACCACCTGGTTGCGGATACAGTGGCTTTCCTCGTATCGAAGGAATCGCTCGGGACACTCCTCGGGAGGGAGCCTCGTCGTGTAGGCGACCAGCATGTTGCCATTGGCGAGTTCCTCGCCGTCGAACACCCGGGAGTTCGGCGGGGCGAACTCCCAGACGACCTCGCCGTCGGGCGAAACCTCGATCAAGCGCCCTTCGTTCGATCGGTAAGTCTGGACGCTAATAAGCGTGTTTCCCGGGTAGGGGCCGTCCCCGGCGGCGCGCGCGCTCGTTCCGGCGTCGGCCGTGATCCCCTGGACGCCGAGCAACGACCCGCAGACGAGAAAGACGATGCCGAAGACGAGCAGACGCCGACCCCGATTCATATCGTCCCGATCAGGCCGGCGATAATAACCGTAACGACCTTGCGGGGTCGATGGGTTCGTCGAGACGCCCGGCGAGGATCCGTTGCCGGTTCGCAACGGTAGGTAATCGTTTCGACGTTTCGAGAGCTGTATCGACCGAAGATACAAAGTATCGTGAGACATTATATCACGACACATGAACCTATGGGGATGGGTCATCGCGTACGTCGTCGGCTTCAGCCTGCTACAGGTGCTTATCTATCGGTATCTCAGGGGCCGCGGCGACGGAGGGGCGGGCGACTCGGCGAGCGAGCACGCCATCGAACAGACGACACCGCCGCACGAGCGCTGGAACACCGAGGGCCGTTCGACCGTCGGCGATCCGCCCCACGGAGCCGACCCGCTGTACGCGTCGAAGGAGGTGGGCGAAAGCGAAGCCGCGACGCCGGAGGGTCGACACTGCCCGCGCTGTGGTGCACTCAACGCGGCCGACGGCGCTTTCAGCTACTGCCGGAAGTGTGTCAGGCCGCTCGGATGAGATCTCCTCGAGTCACTCTCGTCGCCTCTCTCCGCGTTCGTGAACGATCGAAAACCGAGGTGAACGGACCTTGCAGAGCCGCCCGGAACCGGTGACTCCGAACACCTGCGCTCGGCGCTGTCAGTGGACACGCGTCGTCCTGCGCCGACGCAGTCGGTCGCCATCGAGGTACAGTACCGATAGCGGGTTCCTCAACAGAGGTGTTGTGTTGCGTACACCCGGAGCCGGCCCTCGTCTTCGATCGCGTAGACGCCGATCCCCTGGTGTTCCCAGTAGGACCGAAGCAGGTTCTTCCGGTGGCCCGCCGAGTTCATCCAGCCGTCGACGATCCCCCGCGCGAGGTCGCGTTCGCTGTCGTAGTACTCGATGCCGTCGTCCGTTCGTACAGGTGCCCCGTAGTAGGTGTACGCGAGGTTCTCCCCGCCGGTTGCGACTCGGCCCTCATCGATCGAGACACGACAGTCGTATCCGAACCGATCGTAGCGATCGGCGAGCGTTCCGCCGTCGGGAGCCGTGTGCGAGAAGAAGTCCTCCCGGGCCATCCGGGCGCTGTAGTACCGCGCGACTTCCCGCAAGTCCTCGTCGAAATCGAGCGGTTCGAGGCCGCGTTCGGTCCGTTCTTCGTTGATGTACTGGTGGACGTACCGTCCTGTCGCCGCCCGGTCGAACGTCGCGTTTGTATCGCTCGTGCTCGCGTCCGTGTCCGCGTTCGGGGTCGCGGTACGCGTCGCGACGTCTCCGGCCGATTCGTCCCGCTCCGCGCCCTCTCGTCCGGCGTCGATCGGCGACTGAGCGTCGGCTGCGCTCGAACGCAGGTCCTCGAGCGCGTCGTGGGCCTCGCCGGCGGTGTTGTCGAGAACCGAGATTCCCGTACCGCCGAACGGGACGGCGACGACCGAGAGGACGGCGACGATCAGCGCGAGTCGGAGAAGGGTCGCGATAAGCGAGGAGACGCCGCGAGCGAGCGTGGCGATCGCGCCTTGCGATCGGATTGACGTTTCCGGCCGACGTGGTGCGGGTCGCACGGCACTCCAGCCGCAGTACTGGCACCGCGGCGCGCGGTCGTCGGATCGTGCGAGCGGGCGATTACAGCGCGGACACGTCCGAGGATCGTTCGACATCGGTGTGCTGCCCAATAGTTTGCATCACGGGACACAACGAGTAATACCTGGCGGTGTACCCTACCGACGACGTGCGAACAGCCGATCGATCCGTACACCAGCGATTTCCGACGAGCACGCCGATCGAAACTTTTAGGTAAGCCTAAATACAAGGTTCGAACGGCCGTCACCGGCGACGGTTCACGGTACGCCGTCCGGCCGTTACTGACCCACTGTCGGGCGGCGGTAGGCATCTCCCGGGCGACCTGCCCGGGTCTCCTCGTGTCACCCGATTGCTATAACGTTCGAGAACGGCGAGCTATCGAAGATCGTCGAACACCGACCGTCAAGGGAAGGATCACCGTTACGTTCGCGCTCGATATCACGGACGACGGGTCACCCGCTCGCACGACCATTGGGTCCCGCTCACCGTTACTCCGACCTATCCATGTGCCAGCCGGGAATCGAATCTATAGAAGACGTACTCTCACTCCGCTCGGATGCTGGGGGTTCTAACGTCGGCGAGCCGGTAGGTTCGCTCACTCGGGCTACGAACCTGAGAGCTTACGTCCCGCTCCTTGAGAACCCTCATCGAAACGGAGTTCTCGCCTCGGGGCTCGCATCCCGGTTCGTCTGCACTCACACGTCATGTCTTCTATAGCCCGCTGAGGAGTGTAAGACGACGATGAGAGTATACGGATGCTCGTTCGCTCGTGAACTCGCTGCTCATGGGTCGCAGTCGTTCCCCGTTCGCGTGTCCGGTGGTTCGCGCTCGCTGCTGCTCGCTTCAACCACCTATGCGCCGGCCGGGAATTGAACCCGGGCTATGAGCTTGGGAAGCTCATGTCCTACCACTAGACCACCGGCGCTCTACACAGCGCTGTCTATCCTTCGGGAGTACACGAACGTCCAATGGACTGCGGGAAGACAAGGGTATTAGTCGGTCACGTCCCTACGAACTAGCGATGTCGAACAGTGAAGCGATCGCGACGACAGCACCGCTCGATCTCCGCCTCTCCGAACCCGAACTCGAAGCTCGGCGCGAGCACATCACCGCCTTCATCGCCGAGACGATCGACGGTGCCGGAGCCGACGGCGCGGTGCTCGGACTGTCGGGCGGGATCGACAGCACACTCACCGCCTACCTCGCCCGCGAGGCGCTCGGTGCCGACCGTGTTCACGGGCTCGTCATGCCGAGCGAAGTAAACCGAGAGGAGAACATGAGCGACGCCGAACGAGTAGCCCAAGACCTCGGAATCGAATACGACGTAATCGAGATCGAGCCGATCGTCGGGGGCTTCCTCGGAGCGTTCCCCGAGGCCGACGACGATCGAACCGCTGTCGGTAACGTTCGCGTGCGCACGCGAGCGGTACTGAACTACCTCGTCGCGAACCACGAGAACCGGATCGTCCTGGGCACCGGCAACCGTAGCGAAGCGCTCGCGGGTTATTATACCAAATACGGCGATCAGGCCGTCGACTGCAACCCGATCGGCAACCTCTATAAACTCCAGGTCCGCCAGCTCGCAGCGTACGTCGGCGTTCCCGACGAGTTAGTCGAAAAGACCCCGAGCGCCGGGATGTGGACCGATCAGACCGACGAAGAGGAGATGGGCCTGCGGTACGACGTCCTCGATCGGGTGCTCGCTCTACACGTCGACGGCCCGCTCTCGACGGCGGCGACGGTCCGTGCGCTTGACGTTGACCGGTCGGTCATCGAACGCGTCGAAGAACTATACACGGGAAGCGAACACAAACGTCATATGCCCCCCGCGCCCGACCCGCTCGACTACTGAGAGGACTGAGTGTCCGAACTGGAACCTTTCAGTTCTCCTGCACGACGATCCGGACTCGGTCGCCGTCCTGAAGGACGTACTCGCTCGGGACGACCGGCTCGCCGTTCACCGCGACCATAACGGTAGTGTTCCCCTCTGCGCGGTAGGTCTCGCCCTCGTAGGTCACCGATTCGTTCGTGACGCCGATATCGAGCGTGCTCATCGCGTATTCGAGGGTCACACCTTCGGCGTGGACATGCCAGCGATCGCCGTTGCCGTTCTCGAAGTGGAAGGGATCGGCCTGGAGTTGGTACTGTGACTGGCTGAAGTCGATCGACTGGCCGGCGACGCGCATCTCGATCGTGCCGTGGGTGTGGACGCTTCCAACGCTCGTGGGTGCCTGCGCGACGGCTTCTACAGCACCCGGATCGGTAGCGTTAGCACCGGCGGCGCTTCCGGCCGCACTGCCCGTACCGCCCCCACCGCCGAACAGGACGTACCCGGCACCGGCCATCACGCCGAGTGCGAGCATCAATACCACGCCGGCGAGCACGATCGGCGTTCGCGATCGGTTCTCGCTCTCGGATTCGAGGCGTCGTCGATCGATCGGCCCGAGTTCGTCGGCATGGGCCTCCCGGAGGTGGTCGTGGTGGGCGGACTCGCCGTTGAACTCGCGCCCGCAGTACCGACACTTGTTCATTCTTGCTTCGATTGTGTCCGCGGAGATTCAACTTTTGCGGTACAGGGCACGGAGCCTCCCCGCTTAATGAGCGGCCTTCGGTCGCGAATAGGGGAAGAGGAAGCGCCCGTCTTCGTGTTCTTCTGCCCGAATCGAAAGGTTTAGTCTGCAACAGCGTGGGGTGCTCGTTCTCAAGCAGCGAGCGCGGTGCGTAGTCGTTCGAGAGAGCGAAGCTCTCTCGTGATGTGGTAGAAACGCTCTGCGTTTCTGCTGCAAGCTGGAAATCGCAGATTTCCAGCAATGACGAAAGACGCCTCGCGTCTTTCGAACCACGAGCGAGTAGGTCGGGGAGAAGCGCGTACTCTGTCCCGCTGACTACACAACCGACGGACAGTACGGCAGTTGCTGGCCGACTTCCCCCACCGGCGCGTATAAATACCCGTGGCACCTCTTTGAATTATGGGGACGCGTCGAACCGCCGTCGTGAAACTCCGCGTTTCCGACGAGCAACGCGACGCACTCCACGCCACCAACGAGCAATTCCTTTAGTGGGCGAACCAAACCGCCGATTACTGCTGGAACAAGTACGACCGAGACGAGTGCGTCACCGTGAAACGCGACGCACAGGCCGCGTTGTACGACGATCTCCGCGCCGAAGCCAACCTTACGGCGAACCTCGTGATCCTCGCCATTTACCGCGCCGTCGAAGCGGTGAAGGGGTGTGTCGCGCGGTGGCAAAAGCGCCAGCGTGTCTCGAAGCCCCGCTTCGAGTCGTGGGCGATCGACTACGACAAGCGATCCTCCACGATCCACCGACGCCAGGCGTCGCTTCCCACAGTAGACGGTCGTGTGGTTTGCGACTACGAACTCCCTCGCAGTTCGCCAACGCCGTACGAACGGTACGTATTCGGCGACGGGTTCGACCTCCGAACCAGCACGCTCCGACACGACGAGACGACTGACGACTTCTATCTGCACGTCTCGACGCGAGGCTACGACACGGACGGCGACAACACCGATGGTCCGACAGATACCGGGCACCAGACAGTCCTCGGTATTGACCTCGGTGTGAACTCGCTGGCGGTCGCTTCGACCGGGACGTTCTGGCGGGGCGACGACTACGATCACTGGATCGCAGAGTTCGAGAAACGTCGGGCGACACTCCAGCAACGCGGCACGCAGGCTACACACAACGCCGTGCTCCGACTCGGCAAGCGCGAGCGTGCCTGATGCAAGCAATACATCCATACGGTTGCGAACGATGTGGTTCGGGAAGCCGTCGAGACTGACTGTGAGAAAATCGTGTTCGAAGAGCTCAGTGGCATCCGCGAGCGCTTGCCATACGCGAAGTGGCACAATGTTTGGGCGTTCCGCCGGCTCACCGAGTACGTTTCGTATAAGCCACCGGACCGCGGTGTCACGGTAAACAAAGTCGGACCACAGCATACGAGCCAGCGATGCTCGAAGTGCGGGTTCACAGCGAAGGCGAACCGCGACGGCACCGAGTTTCACTGCCACTCGTGTGGTCGTTCGAAAGACCGCGAGCGGTCTTTCGTGATGACGAGAGACGCTTCGCGTCTCTCGAACCACTACCAAGTGAACGCGGACTACAACGCCAGTAAAAACATCGGGCTTCGGTACGCCCGCCAGCAGCATCACCAACTCCGTTCGGGGCAAAAGTTCCCGAGTGGAGACGCACCAGTAAGCGTGCATGTAACTCGTGGGACCGTGACCGACGACGGGCCGCAGGCTTTGGCCGCGGACTGATTGTCGGGAGTCCACATGAAAGCCCTCCTCCGGAAGCGAGGTCCATATGGGCCGAGCGAGCAGGGAGTGGAAGCTTACCCGTTACGGTTCGTTGAACGAGGCGATCGGCCGGTCGGCCGGCTCCCCGCATGGCGGTCTCGAAGCGCGAACGCGACCGTATCGATCGACGGCTGGCCGGCGGTTTCCAAAGGTCTTTGCCGGTAGCACCGATAGTTTCGGGAAATGGAGGAAGCCTCCCAGGTCCGTCGCGCCGCGCGGGAGGCCGTCGGGGAGACCGTCCCCGAACGGCTCCGAGCCCGTATTCGGCGGGCGCTCGACGCCGGGTCGATGACGCCGGGCGTCCTGACGTTACTGAGCGCGCGGGCGGCCGCGAGCGACGAGGAGACTGGGGGCGAACGAAGCGGAGCGATCGAGCGATCGACGACTGGGCGAACCGGGGTGTCCGTAACCGACGGTGCGCTCACGAGGCGAGCGGCGGGCGTTCAACTCATCTACGAGGGCTTGAGACTCACGCGAACGCTCGCCGAAGAAGAGCCCTGGACCGACGCGAGCCGCGACTGCACCGACGCCGACATCGCAATCCTCGCCGCCGACGTCCTGGTCGCTCGTGGCTTTTACCTCCTCGCCCGGACCGAGTGTGCCGGGCGCGCCGTCGAAACCGTCCGGCGCTTCGGCCGCGGCCGATCACGACCTCGATCTGGAAGCCGACGCGCTCGATCTGGCCGTGCGTTGTGGCGTGACGGCCGTCGGTGCAGACGTCCCTGCCGACCTCGGGTCGGCCACGACCGACCTCGTGTGCTCGATGGACGGGGACAAAGGCGGGTTCCCCGCTCCCGAGGAGTTGTTCTCTCCGGCGAGCGAATCGGTCGCGGCCCTCTTCGACGGGCACGAGCGGACCAACGTGAGCGAGGGTGTGCCTCCGGCGACCGACCAGTGACGACCGACGCCGACCCCGACTTCGAATCCGAACCCCTGCTTCGGGCGTGAACCCGGGTTCGAACACGGAGCCGAACGACGGCTGGCGAATCGAAACGGATAACAAACACACCCGGTTACGCTACGATGCTTGCCTGGGTAGCTTAGCGGTAAAGCGCGTCCTTGGTAAGGACGAGAGCCCGGGTTCAAATCCCGGCCTAGGCTTACTGTAGAACGGTTAAATCCTGGGAACACAAAGCCTGAGAGCCTGGCAGCCATCAATACGGGGTGCTCGGCGTGACCGACCTCGACTCGGTCACCGACGACGAAGGGCATGTCCTCGGGTACGAATGCCTCAATTGCGAGACGATCGTCACCACCGAGGCGAAGGCCCGTGCGCACTGCATCGATCCTGTCTCAACCGATACAGACGCCTCTCCAAACGACGACCGTCGCAATCACGAGAATCCGATCGATGTCGATGACGTCTCCGACGAGAAGCGCGCT
>PXQR01000061.1:0-55357 GCA_003021235.1 Halobacteriales archaeon QH_6_64_20
GGCGTTAGTGAGACAAGTGAAGGAAACCGTTAAGTCGAGTCACCGGGAATCTCGGTTATTGGGTCGGTGATCTAGTCCGGTTATGATACCTCCTTCACACGGAGGAAGTCGGCGGTTCAAATCCGCCCCGACCCATTAAATCTAGAGTAAATTATAGTAGATCAGTTTAACCAGTCGGCAGAGCATAGCTCCCGAAGGATTACACACTCTGCTCCATCGGTATACTCTATGTCAATACTATTATACCGATACAACTGACGAATATGGCCTTCAACATCATCTTCGGTAAGCTCGAAAGGCACGTCCCCCGACTTAGACTCTTTAGAGGCCAACCCAGTCAATTCTCTTTTATGAATCTCCCATCCATCATGCCGATTGTCGTAAGCAACCCAATAAACGAAGCCTGTCTCAGGGTCCAGCTCAATTTGTGTTCTTCTACTCACCAAAGCACAGAGAGCACTAATAGAAGCAAAGGTAGCAAGAGGGTCATTCGACAACAAACCTGCTTGAGCGAGATTTTCAAAGCTAGTTCCAATATCAAATTCGACAATAATATTGCTAGGTTTTCTTGAGTGTGCAGTGTGCTCCGCGGACATTACCTGTTGAATTTCGCGAGGCTCGCTTACAGAGATACATTCATCAATGATTTTATTGATATGTTCTGATCAATTCCACTGTTCTCTGGCTCATCGCAGACGTTTTTGATTGTGTTCTTGATGCTCTCCTCATGACTCATAGAACTGCAAACCACTGCAATGTATTTAGAACTTCTGACATTTCGAAAAGTGTCGAAATCAGTGGATAGTTTTTAATACCTGACTCAAACTGTCGTACTATGTCTAATCTAAAGATGACTCAGTAGCTTAGGCGCTTTGAGCGACCGACTGCCTATGTCCGGTAGACTGAAGAAGAGCGCAACCGCGGAGAACAGTAAGGGCCCTTAGCTCAGTCTGGTTAGAGCGCTCGGCTCATATTGGCATCGCAACGACCGGACTCCGTTTCCGGGTGCCATGGGTCACCGGGTGGTCGCTGGTTCGAATCCGGCAGGGCCCATCGACATTTTGCTCTGCGGTCGCGCGCCGCAGGCGCGCTCCCTCGGCAAAATCTCGGCCAAAAGCACTCCTCACTCCCGTCGCACTCGCTTCGCTCGTGCGGTGGTCGCTCGTCGGCCTGCTCGCTCACCTCCGTTCGCTCGCAGTGAGCGTGCTTACAGCAACGACTCAGGTCGTGGCGCTATCGCGGCATGAGTAAGATCATGTATACATCAAACGGCGTCGTCGGTTTCGCTCTCGATGGCGAGCCGACGGAGCCGTTCGCGGAGCGCGTCGGCGCGCTCGGGCGAGAGCCCGGGGATCGTGACGTCCGCGCCCCGGGAACCGGCGGTGTAGACGACGACGCTCGCGAGTCCGACCGTCCGTTCGAGCGGACCACGTTGCGAATCGACGTGCTGGACGCGGACGAACGGCACGACGGAGGTAACCTCGGTGAGCACGCCCCGTTCGAGGTAGACGGCGTCGTCCGCGATCTCGTAGCGCCAGCGTCGATACCGCAACACGGCACCGATCACGCCGATGACGAGCAGGGCCACGAACACGCCGATACCGGGCCAGAAGCCGACGTCGAACAGGAAGGTACCGACGATCACCACGCCGCCGCCGAGCACCGAGGCGGTGACGAGCGACCCGACGAGCCAGACGACCTGGACCCGGGAATCGAGCGACTCCATACCCCTAAAAAGAGCGGGCGCGAACATAAGGCCGGCCATCGGAATCGTCCGGGCAACGAGGTGAGATACGAGCCACGCGGATCGAACGGCGGGAACCGAAGCGATACCTCAGGCGTTCAGGCTTCGATCGCGACGGGTTCGTCGCGTTCGGCGGCCTCGTAGATCGCGCGCAGGGCACGCATATCGACCAGCCCGTGTTCGCCGTCGGGATGGGGTCGCTCGCCGCGTAACACGCGGTCGGCGAAGTAATCGAACTCCTCGGTCATCTGATCGACCGGTTCGACGTCGATCGCCGTGCGGATTCCCCCGCGTGCGAGTTCGAGCTTGCGGCGGTCGCTCGAATGAAAGCCGTCCCGCATGCTCAGCTCGCCCTCGGTGCCGATCACGGTGAAACGATCGCCCTTGTGGGCGTTCTGACTCGCCGCACACGAAGCGACGACGTTCTCGGGGAACTCCACCAGAAAACTCGCGCGCTCGTCGGGGACCTCGTTGAACTCCTCGCTCACCGAACTCATCGACGCCTGCGCGCGGACGGGATCGCTATCGAGGACGAACCGGGCGGTGTTGAGCGGATAGATCCCCAGATCCATGACGCTCGTGCCGTAGCCCGACAGATCGGGATCGAGACGCCACTGGTCGGGATCGGAGAACATCTCGAGGAGGCGCTGGCTCATCCGGCCGCGGATCTCGACGACCTCCCCGACGAACCCCTCCTGTACGAGTTCGCGCATCCGCCGGACGGCGGGTTCGGTGTGCATCCGGTAGGCGATCATGAGCGTCGTCTCCCGCGTCGCTTCGACCATCCCCTCGGCGCGCTCTACACTGTCGGCCATCGGCTTCTCACAGAGGATCGCTTTGTCGAGTGTAGCGGCGGTTTCGGCGTACTGAGGATGAACGGCGTTCGGCGTCGCGATGTACACCCCATCGTACGCGTCCGCGCCGGTCCCATCGTGAAAGTCCTCGTAAGTGAGCCCGTGTTCGATCGTCGGGTGCCCGTCGGCGGCGTCTTCGGCCTTTTCGGTCGAACTGCTAACGGCGACCGTCGTCTCGCACAGCTCCGAGGAATCGATCGCAGGGATCGCCCGGTCGCGCGTCCACCAGCCCAGTCCGACTACCGCGATCCGAACCGGACCCTCGCCCGCCTCAACGTGTTGCCAGTCTCGATGGGCAAAGTCGTCCAGGTCGTCGGCCGTAATCATAGTGTTGGGAAAGGTACTCGCCGGCGAATAAGCACGTCGCTCTCGAACCCGCCAACGAGCCGGAACCGGCCGCGTCGTCGGAGCGAGCGACCACCGACCGCGGCCGGTCGGTTCCGTCGCGGCTTCGATTCGTCCCCGCGATCGTCGCAATCACCGTGATCGTCGCAATCGTTTATATCGGTCGCGCGAGCACAACCCGAACGGATGGATTCCGACGAGCTCGAAGACGTGCTCGCCGACGCCGGGCTCTCGCCGTATCGAGTCGCGGCGTATCTGACACTGCTCGAACGCGGTTCGGCCGCCGCCACGGAGATCGCCGCGGCGAGCGAGGTGCCGGCTCCCCGGATCTACGACGTGCTCGACGACCTCGAACGCGAGGGCTACGTCGAGACTTATCAACAAGGAACGCTCCGCGCTCGCGCACACGACCCGGCCGAGGTGCTCGCCGACCTGCACGAGCGAGCCGAGCGCTTCGAGGCGGCCGCCGGCGAGATCGAAGCGCGCTGGGAGCAATCCCCGTCGGCGATCGAGAGCCACGACGCGAGCATCGTCTCCCGGTTCGAGACGGTCCTCGAAGGCGCACGACGCGGTGTCCGCGACGCGACCGATCAGGTCCAGCTATCGGTCAGCCCGGCGCAGTTCGAGAACCTCCGGGTGAGCCTCGAAGCCGCTCGGGAGAGCGGCGTCAACGTCCGGGTAGTGGTGAACACCGATCCCCGCGATCGGGAGGGGCTCCCGGCGACCGATGTGCTCGAAGCGACCTGTACGGAGGCACGCCACCGCCGTCTGCCCGCCCCCTTTCTCGCGATCGTCGACCGGAC
Organism: Halobacteriales archaeon QH_6_64_20; assembly: GCA_003021235.1. Lineage (GTDB taxonomy): Archaea > Halobacteriota > Halobacteria > Halobacteriales > Halococcaceae > PXQR01. The sequence goes on from PXQR01000061.1 coordinate 3,747, forward strand.
GACGGCGTGTTTCGCGCCCCACCCGATGGCGACCGATCGGTACGGAGTGCTCGTCGATGACCGTACCCACGCGTACGTGTTCCACTGGTATTTCCTCTCGTGTCTCTGGGAGGCCTTCGAGCCGGTGTACGACGCACGGAGCGAGGACCTTCCCGTCGAATACGTCGACGTACGCCAGTGTATCAGGGATATGGAACCCTCGGTGAACGACGGGGCGACGATCGACGCACGAATCGAGGGCCGCTATACCGCGACCGATGAACCCGTCTCCCTCGCGGGCCGGATCGCTGACGTCCGCTATGCGGGCGAACCGGTCGAAAGCGGGGCCACGCCGCTGGTTCGACTCGCTGGCCGAGCGACGATCGTCCTCGATACGGGTTCCGAAACACACGATACGACTACGTCCGTCGCGCCCCGACGGAACTCGTCGGTCGCGCTCCGCTCGCACCGACACTCCTTTTTTACTACACCGGTTGTACAAGCGCTAGGTATAAATAGCCCTACACTGTGCTAATATTAGTGATGGACTCGAACGATCCGCAGGGCGACACCCATCGAAGCGTTTCCCGACGACGGTTCGTACAGGCAGCGGGCGCGTCAGGAGTCGTGGTCGGCCTTTCGGGCTGTCTCTACGGCGGAGGCGGCGGTGGCGGTGGCGGCAATGGAAGCGGCGGGGGCGGCGGTGCGAGCGGGACGGTCCAGTGGGGCTTCGACCCGACACAGGCCCAGGAGAACGGCGACGCGATCACGCAGCTGTTTTACGACAACGGGCTCTCCGAAGACATCGACCTCCAGCTTACTCCCGGTGCCGAGGATACGGACCAACGTCAACAGAAATACAACCAGTTGCTGAACGCCGGCCAATCCCAGCCGGACATGTTCATGATGGACAGCGGGTGGACGATCCCGTTCATCCAGCGCGAACAGCTGTTGAATTTAACCGAGGCGCTTCCCCAGAGCGCGATTGAGATGATCAATAACGACTACTTCCAGTCCGCCGTCGAGACCGCGAAACGACCCGACGGCGACGCGCTGTATGGGGTGCCGCTGTTCCCTGACTTCCCGGCGATGCATTACCGAAAGGACTTGGCGAACCAGGCCGGCTACGACACGAGCAACTGGGCAACCGAACCGATGACCTGGCAGCGCTTCTCGGAGATCGCCGCCGACGTCAGCCAGCAGAACGACCTAGACATGGGATTTACGTTCCAGTTCGACGTCTACGAGGGGACGTCGTGTTGTGACTACAACGAGTTCATGTCCTCGTGGGGCGGGGCGTACTTCGGCGGCCGCGAGAACCTCTTCGGGCCGATCGGCGACCGGCCCGTGACGGTCGATCAGAAGCCGGCCGTCGACGCGCTGCGGATGATCCGGTCGTTCATCTACGGTTCAGATGACCCCGAGTCCCTCGACGGCTACCAGCAGATTTCGCCGACCGGCGTGCTCTCCTGGACCGAAGAGACCTCGCGCGCGCCGTTCGAGGCCGGACGAGCGTTCGCCCATCGCAACTGGCCGTACGCGATCCCGCTGACGATCTCGAACGCGGACTGGGCGAGCCCTGACAGCTACGGCGTGATGCCGCTGCCATACAAGGTCAGCGAACAGAACGCACAAGGTGTCGGCGGCTCGACAGCCGCGCTCGGCGGCTGGCACATGACCGTGAACCCGAACACGCAGAACCAGGAGGCAGCGCTCCAGGTAATCCAGACCGCGATGAAGGACGAGGTCTCGCTTGGGTTGTGGGAGCTCGCGGCGTGGCTCCCGCCCAAGCCCGACCTGTTCGACGCGGAAGCGGCGACGAGCGTCGATCCGACCGGCCAGTATCTCAATACGCTCAGGGTCGCCGGCGAGACGGCGATGCCGCGACCGGTCACGGTGGCCTGGCCCGACCAGTCCGGCCAGATCGCACAGACCGTAAACGCCGTCGCCTCACAGAACCGACCGCCCCAGCAGGCGATGAACAGCCTCAAAGGAACGCTCAACGACATCGAAAGCGAGATCGGCAGTTCGTAAACGAACAACGAATGACCGCGAAACGAACGGGATTGCCCGGAGATCACAGGAAATCACGTATGCAACGACATCAACGACATCGACGGCATCGATTCGAAACGGCGGGACAAGGGAGGCGACGCGGCGATGGGAACTGAGCAAGCCACGGGGACCGAGACGAGGAGTTCGGGACCGCTCGGCGCGATCACCCGCTGGATGGAGAACCTGAGCGAGGCGCAGTTCGCGTACTTCCTGTTGACGCCGGTGTTCGTCATCTTCGCGGTGATCGCCTTCTGGCCGCTTTTGAGTACCTTCCGGATGTCGCTGCTCGCGGACTCGCTGACCGGGGCTTCGCGGCTCGGGGAGTTCGTCGGCTTCACGAACTACGTCGAGTTACTCTCCGGCGAGGGGAGCCTCATCCGGCCCTTCTTTGACCTGAGCCAGCCCTTCCAGAGCGCGCTGACGGTGACGCTCATCTTCACGGTCGTGAGCGTCTTCTTCGAGACGCTGATCGGGCTCGGGCAGGCGCTCGTGCTCGATCAGGACTTCCGGGGCCGACGATGGGCGCGGGTCACGATCATCCTACCCTGGGCGGTGCCGATCGTCATCCAGGGGATGATCTTTTACCTCATGTTCCTACCGTCGGTGGGCTTTGCCTCCGCACCGCTGCAGAACGCCGGCCTCTTCCCGGCCCAGCCACTGATCGACAGTCCGAGTTCGACGTTCGTAATTATCATTGCCGACATCTGGAAGACGTCGGCGTTTATGGCACTGCTCATCCTCGCCGGCCTCCAGAGCGTCGATCGGAGCCTGTACGACGTCGCGAGGGTTGCAGGGGCCTCTAAGTTGCAGCAGTTCAAGATGATCACGTTCCCGATTATCCTGCCGACCGTGTTAGTCGCGATGTTGTTCCGCACCATCGACGCCGCGCGGATCTACGGGCTGATCGAGACGGTATCGAGTTGTTCGACGGTACCGTCGCTGTCGTGTCTCGTGGTCGAGACGCTGTTCTCGTCGGGCCAGTACGCGATGGCCGCAACGATCGCCTTCGTCACAGCGCTGTTGATCGGCATCTTCGTGATGGTCTACATCGTCCAGTACGCACGGGAGGGGGTCTGATATGGCAGCCGAAACCGGCCAGTCGACCGAGAGCAACGAGGGACCGTTCAGCCGGTGGGTCAGCAGTTCGATCCAGAACCCGGGGAAGGCCTACCGTGCGATGTTCTACGTTGCGACGATCTTCTTCGTCGTCACGACGTTGTTCCCGCTGTACTACCTGCTCGTCCTCGCGCTGACGCCGACGGAGGCGATCTTCCAGATGGGACTCGTCCCGAAGGGCTTTCACTGGGAGTCGTTCATCCAAGTCTTCCAGCAGGTGCCCTTTCACTTCTACATGCTGAACAGCTTCATCCTCGCGGTCGGAACGACGGCGATCGTTCTCCTAATCGCGAGTCTGGCGGGGTACGTCTTCGGACGGCTCGAGTTCCCCGGCCGCCAGCCGCTGATGTTGTTGGTGTTGGCAGTGTCCTATTTCCCGCCGGCAGCCTTCTTCGTGCCGCTATTCAGGCTCTTTTCGGGAGAAATCATCCAAGGAGTCAACCTACTCAACACACCCGGGGCGCTCGTGCCGCCATACACGGCACTGTTCATGCCGCTGTCGATCTTCATTCTCACGACCTTCTACCAGCAGATCCCCCAAGGGTTAGAAGACGCCGCCCGAGTCGAAGGCACCACCAGGCTCGGCGCGCTCTTCCGGGTGATCATCCCGCTGTCGGCACCGGGTGTGGCGACAGCGGCGGTGTTGACCTTCATCAACGTCTACAACGAGTTCTTCTTTTCCTTTTTGATGATCACGTCGAGCGAGTACAACAACTGGGCGACGATCGTCTACGGCATCCTGAGCTATCAGACCCAGTACACCACCTCGTACAACCTGATGGCTGCCGCGAGCATCTTCGGCGTATTGCCGATTGCGATCCTCGTGGTGATCGCCCAGGAGAAGATCGTCAGTGGGCTCACCGCCGGTGCATTGAAGGAGTAACCCGACAAACGGACCTTCACAATTATGGCAAGCGTTACACTCGAAAACGTCACGAAACGATACGACGACGTCACGGCCGTCGACGACATGAACTTCGAGATTACCGACGGCGAGTTCATCACACTCGTCGGTCCCTCGGGGTGTGGGAAGTCGACGACGATGGAGATGGTTGCCGGGCTCACAATGCCCACCGAGGGCACCGTCTACATCGGCGAACGCGACGTTACCAATCTCCCACCGAAAGACAGAGGGATCGCGATGGTCTTCCAGAACATCGCGTTGTTCCCCCACATGGACGTCTACGACAACATCTCCTTCGGCCTCCGCCTCCGAAATATGGACAAAGAGGAGATCGACCGCCGGGTCAATGAGGCATCGGACATCGTCCAATTAGAAGGGATGTTGGAGCGGATGCCCGACGAGATGTCGGGCGGCCAGCGCCAGCGCGTTGCGATCGCCCGAGCGATCGTCCGGCAGCCGGATGTCTTCCTCATGGACGAGCCGCTCGCGAACTTGGACGCGAAGCTCAAGGTCCACATGCGAACGGAACTCCAGCGGCTACACGACCAGTTGGGCACGACGATCATCTACGTGACCCACGACCAGGAGGAAGCGATGACGATGTCCGATCGGATCACGGTCATCGACGGCGGCGAACTCCAGCAGATGGACCCACCGCTGACCTGTTACAACGAACCGGGCAACCTCTTCGTCGCGGGCTTCATCGGCTCGCCAGGGATGAACTTCTTCGAGGGCACTGTGGCCGGCAGTGGCTTCGAGTCCGAACACTTCGACATCGAGTTCGATCCGGCGTCGATGGGCGTCAACGAAGGCGACGAGGTCACCCTGGGGGTCCGCCCCGAGGACGTCTACCTCGCCGACGAGGGGTCGTCGCTGTCGCACCCAACCGACCGAATCGAGGCGACGACCGACGTGCTCGAACCGATGGGCAACGAGATCTTCGTCTACTTGCTGTTGGCGGACGAAGCGGACATCGACTTAGAGGAGCCGGGATCGGGCAGCCAGTTGCTGATGAGCGTCGATCCCTCCGCCGACCTCGAAAGCGACGAGGACATCGAAGTGGTACTCGACCGCCGGAAGATCAACCTCTTCGACACCGAGACGAGCGACGCGATCCAGCACGGCCTCGTCGAACCCACCCCAGTAAGTGGCGACAGTACGACCAGTGCGGAAGCCGAAACCGACGACTGAACGACCTCCGACGATCGAATCGACTACTCGACCTACCCGGTGGTTTTTAATACGTTCGTCGACGAGTGACGATCAGGATGGTCACGGAGTTGGGCTGGCTGTACATCGGGGGTAGCTTGGTACTCTTTTTCTTTTGGGCGTACGGGATCGTCTCCTTTCTGCTCGACATCAAGAACAAGTTCGTTCCGCTCGGTCGCCAGTACCTCCGAGGTCGTCGTCGGCTCAAGAAGGAAAAAGAGGAAGAAGAAGAACGCGAGGAACGAGAACGCCAGCTCTACTGAAACCACAACAACCGACGGCAGGTAGCGACGAGGGTTGGGGGAGAGTCGTTCGGTTCGTGCCGGTTCGTCCTCGTTCGATCGGGCCGACGCCGTGGCGATGAGGCGGTAGAGCGAAAGCCCAAGTTTGTGACCCGAGGGCCGAAGACTCAAACCTTCGGACGGAGCAGATGTTTTAGAAGGATGCTCTCCGCTCAAGCCCATGCGTCGATGGGGTCGATCGAGATCACCGCCAGGCTCGTCGCCGGCGTCGGGTTGATCCTCGCGAACGGTTTCTTCGTCGCGATCGAGTTCGCGCTGACCCGTGCGCGCCAGTACTCCGAAGAGGAGTTCATGGAAGCGGGCCTCGAACGCGCGTGGAACATGACCGACCAGCTCGAGATCTACCTGACGAGCTGTCAGGTCGGGATCACCGCGTCGAGTATCGCCGTCGGCATCGTCGCCGAACCGGCGCTGGCGGCGCTGTTCGCCCCGGTCTTCGGCGGCACGGTACTGGCGTCGGTCGGCGCGGGCGCGATCCTCGCCTTCCTGATCATCAACCTGCTTCATCTCACGCACGGCGAACAGACCCCGACGTACCTCGGCGTCGAGCGATCGAAACAGGTCTGTCGGTACGGCGCGACGCCGCTGTATTACTTCGCGAAGTCGATCTCGCCGCTGATCCAACTCGGCGACGGGGTCGCGAAGTGGACGCTCGGCCTCTTCGGCGTCGAGATGACCGGCGCGTGGCAGGAAGCCGAAGCCGACGTCATCGAGACCCGCGGCGACCTACACAAGGAACTCGATTCGGTGCTCGACGAGGGGGGACTGTCCGAAGAGCGCCAGCAGGAGGTCCTGAACGCGCTGGTCATCGGCGACGTCCCGGTCCGGGGGATCATGATCCCGCGCGAGGAGATAGCCACGCTGTCGACCTCGGACTCGATCGAGGAGATACGCGAAACGATCGGGGACGGTCCCCACTCGCGGTTCCCGCTGATCGGCGAGGAGTTAGAGGACTTCCGCGGAGTCGTCTACCTCCCGTCGGTCCTTGACCGGTTCGAGGACCTCACCACGGGCGAGATCGACATCGAGGAGTTGGCGACCGAACCGATGACGCTCCCGGCCGACGAGGAAGTCGCGGACGCGATCGATCGGTTCCAGGCCGAACAGCAGGAACTCGCGTTCGTCGAGGACGAAAACGGCGAAGTGGTCGGCTTGCTCACCGCGACCGACGCCTTCGAGGAAGTGATGGGCGAACTCGAAGACCCGATGGACGACGTCACCGACAGCATCGATCGCCGACGCCGATCACGGGATCGAGCAGTCGATCGGAAGAGCGAACCGACCTGAGCCGGCCGATCGATCACCGGCCATCCTCCATCGGTGCTCCCGGGTCGTTCGAAACTGCTAGTTCAATGCGAACGGTTATACCGATTCAGCTTGTGTGAAATACGATGGAGTGCTTACACGTTCTCGAAACGGCTTTGGCGCAGAAAGCGACAGACACGCTTTCGAAGGAAAATTACCGATCGTCGTTCGTAAAAAATTGATGACGTGTTCGTATACGCCGTGGCGAGATTCCTCTGCCTTAGCCACGGAACGTACCGACGTCGTCGAGTTCGATGCGTTCGTCGTCAGCGAGGTCCGATCATGAGCGACAACGGCGCGGATTCGTCCGAGACGCTTCTGATCGGTATCGACGCCGGGAGCCTGTCGATCTTCGAGCGCCTGTTCGAGGAGGGCTGTACGCCGGTCATCGAGGGACTCTGTACCGACGGCGTCGTTGCGCCCCTCGAATCCCAGATCCCACCCTGGACGCCGAGCGCGTGGCCCTCGATGTACACGGGAGTGAACTCGGGCAAACACGGCGCGTTCGGCTTCGCCGACTACGACGGGTACGACTGGCAGATCCTCAACGCGACTCACGTCCACGAACACGCCCTCTGGAAACTGCTCGACGAACGGGACCTGTCGAGCGTCGTCGTCAACGTCCCCGTGACCCATCCGCCGGACGAAATCGACGGCGCGCTCGTCCCGGGGTTCATGGGTCCGGAGGATCCGGACTGTCACCCGCCCGGTCTCTTAGACGAAATTCGAGAGGAACTCGGCGAGTACGGCGTGTATCGCTCGTATGAGGTCGGCGACGACGAGATCACCGACGAGGGGAAGATCGAGGACTACTGTAACAAGATCCGGATGCGCGGGGCAGCCTATCGGTACTTAGCTGAGCGGTTCGAGCCGGACTTCGGATTCGTCGAGTTCCAGCACACCGACAAGCTCTTTCACGAGTTCGGCGGCGACGACTGGGGGAAGGTGCAGTCGGTCTACGGCGCGCTGGACGAGGCGGTCGGCGAGATCCTGGAGGAACGTGACCCCGAACAGGTATTCATCGCCAGCGATCACGGGATCGGCAAGTACGGCGGCCAGGAGGTCTTCTTGAACGAGTACCTCTGCGAGCAGGGCTACGTCGAGACGACGAGCGCGGAGCGAGCGCTCCCCTCCTGGAGCCCGATCCGGGACGACCTCCGGAAGGGCGAGGAGAGGAAGGGCCACAACTTGGCTCCCAACGAGAACGGTGGGGCCGAGCGTCGGGAGGTCGACGTCGCCGCGTCGAGCGCGTACATGCGCCACCGTTCGGAGTTCGGCGTCCGTCTCAACCTCGAAGGCAGAGAACCCGAGGGCGTCGTTCCTCGCGAGGAATACGACGCCGTTCGCGAGGCGCTCATCGACGATTTAAAGCACTTCACCGCGCCCGACGGCGACCCGGTGTTCGAGCGGGTCGCCCCGAGCGAGGAGTACTTCCACGGGCCGGAACGCGAACACGCCGTCGACGTCGTGACCGTCCCCAACGAGTTCGATCACCACGTCTCGACGACGCTTCCCGGAAGCGTGTTCGTCGACGCCGACGGGCTCTGGAACCACCGCTTGCACGGGATCTTCGCGGCCGCCGGCGACGGGGTCGACGCGACGGACCTCGACGACGCCCACCTCTTCGACGTCGCACCGACGGTGATGACGGCGATGGGCGTTCCCTACAGCGACCGGATGGACGGAAAGGTACTCCCGATCTTCGATCACGAGGGCGAAGCGACGACGTACCCCGAGTACGAGGAGTCCGAATCGGAGGCGACGGCCGACGAGGAGGCCGTCAAGGAACGACTCGCCGATCTGGGCTATCTCGAGTGAGTTCGGATCGATAGCCGAGCAGCCGGCCGACGGCAACTGACGGGGTCGGATCGCAGTCGAGCGGTCACGACGTACCGGCAGGCGGCAAGCGAGTGCCGTGAGCCAAATGCCGTGGGTTTTTAACGAGTGCCGTCGAGCGAGCGGGTATGGTCGAGATGGAATATACGACGCTGGGTTCGACCGGACTCGAGGTCTCGCGGCTGTGTTTGGGCTGTATGAACTTCGGCAGCGGCGCGGAGTGGATGCTCAACGACCGCGAGGAGAGCAAGGAGGTGATCGAACGGGCGATAGATCACGGGATCACGTTCTTCGACACCGCGAACGTCTACTCACGAGGGGAGAGCGAGGAGATCCTCGGGGAAGCCCTTGATGATCGGCGCGAGGAGTTCGTGATCGCGACGAAGGTCTACGGCCGGATGCGCGAGGGACCGAACGGCCAGGGCCTCTCCCGGCGACACGTCTTGGAGCAGGCAGAAGCGAGCCTCGATCGTCTGGGAACCGAGTATATCGACCTCTATCAGATCCACCGCTGGGACGACGGAACGCCGATCGCAGAAACCCTGCACGCGCTCGATACGCTCGTGAGCGAGGGGAAAGTACGCTATATCGGCGCGAGTTCGATGGCCGCCTGGAAGTTCGCGAAGGCGCTCTACACCGCCGATATCGACAACCGCGAGCGGTTCGTCTCGATGCAGTGTGAGTACAACCTCGTCGATCGCCACGAGGAACAGAACGTCCTCCCGCTCTGTCGCGACCAGGACGTAGGCGTGATTCCCTGGAGCCCGCTCGCCGGCGGCTTTCTCGCCGACAAGTACGATCCCGACGAGAAGCCCGAGGACGGACGGGCGACGACCGACGAACACACCAGAAACCGGTTCACCGAGGAGAACTGGGCGGTGCTCGACGTCGTTCGCGAACTCGCAGAGGAGAAAAGCGTGTCACCGGTGGAGCTGTCGATCGCGTGGTTACTCCACAAACCAGGCGTCGACGCGCCGATCGTCGGCCCGCGGACGATCGACCAGCTCGACGGAACGGTCGGTGCGCTCGGTGTCTCGCTTACCGACGAGGAGATCGAACGCCTCGAAGCCCCCACGGAGCCGGTCTGGTCGCGCGCGATCGGCGACGTCTGAAACCATCGAGAACTCGCCGACGGTTCCCGATATCCCGCCAACGGACGCGTCGCTCGCCGTGACGGATGTCGGTAGAAACACGAGGAAACCGTCGAGCGGACGGGCCCCTCAGGCACCCGGGACTACGCCGGCGACGAACCACCAGCGGGTGCCCGAGCGCGAGTCTTCGTTTTTATGCTGTGCTTTCGACCGATCGTTGCGATGTTGCCATCCCATATTTAGCTAAAGGATTTACTCGGACTTGAATACTTCGATTTGCTGAAACGAACGTAAGGGTTCTTCACGCGTCGTACGGGATCGATTCCCGATCGTTTCGAGGTTCGAGAGCGATAATTTGCGGTAACAGTCGGCATCACGACCCGTCACCGACCTGGCCGTCTTCTCAGATAATTTATACACAATTCGAAGGGCCCGCTTCGATGAATCGTCGTTCGTTTCGCTCTAGACGTGGACGAGTCGTCTCGATGGTCCGGCGGACGCTTCGGCGGTTCGGCATGTTCGTTAGCGATTCGGACCATATGGGGTTCGAGTCGGCGAGTGCCCGGTCGCTCGGTCTCCGGTGGCGGGATGGTCAGAGTGAACGCTCGACAGTGCCGGCTAATCGTTTATACTGGAGACGCGAGAACGGGAGGGCATGGTTCACGTCGCGATCACCGGCGCTGCCGGCAACGTCGGGCGAGCCCTCACGGACGCGTTCACCGATCACGAACTGACCCGCTTCACCGAGGTCGAACAGGACGACATGGACAGCGTCGTCCTCGACATCACCGACCGCGAGGCCTTCCGCGAGGCGTTAGCGGCGCGGGACGTCGACGTGCTGATCCACCTCGCGGCGAACTCCTCGGCCTATGCCGAATGGGACGCGCTTACGGAACCGAACCTCGACGGCGTTTATAACGCCTACGAGGCGGCCGTCGCGGGCGACGTCTCCCGGGTCGTCTACGCGAGTTCGAATCACGCGGTCAACGAGGACGACCTCGAAGACCCTGCCGAACCCGAAACCATGACCGAAGGCGCGCCGACGGTCTATCCACATACCCCGCCGGGACCCGACTCGTACTACGGGATTACCAAGGTCGCCGGCGAGGCGATGGGCGGGTACTACGCGCGCCGGCACGGCCTCGAAGTGATCAACGTCCGGATCGGCTGGCTCATGACCGAAGCGGAGCTGAAAGAAACCCAAGAGGAACCGGATACCCCCTACCCGGAGGCCGCAGCCCGGTTCGCCCGGGCGATGTGGCTTAGCCCGCGGGACTGTCGCGATATCCTCCGCGCCGCGGCCACGAGCGACGTACCCGACTCGCCGTTGGTGGCACACGCGGTGTCACGAAACGACGAACGGTACCTCTCGCTGACGAGTACCTGCCGGACGCTCGGCTACCGGCCGCGGGACAACTCGGCGGAGGTCCTGTAGCCGGTTCTCGGGCGACACGCGTTCGCACTAACCCCCCATCGTTTCCGCCGGCGCTCGACGAACGGGGAGAGCCCTCCCATCGACGGATCCCGACCGGCGAACGACCGATGAGCGACGACGGTCGATAGTCGACGACGACCACCGATAGTAGACGACGGCCGTTACTCGGCATCGGGCGGGCTAAAGGGCTGAACCTCGATGCCTTCCTCGGCTTGTTTGAGGTATAGCGCCGAGTTGACCAGGCCGATGTGACTGAACGCCTGGGGGAAGTTCCCGAGCGACAGGCCCGTTTCCGGGTCGATCTCCTCGGACAGCAATCCGAGTGGACCGACGTACTCCACGAGCGAATCGAACAGTTCGCGGGCTTCTTCGAGGCGGCCCGACAGCGCGAGGGCGTCGACCAGCCAGAACGAACAGAGCACGAAGGCTCCTTCCTCGCCGGGCAGGCCGTCGTCGACCTTGTACCGATGGACCAGGCCGTCGTCGGTCGCTAAATGGGTCCGGATCGCCTCGATCGTCCCCTGTGTGCGCGGATCGTCCCACTCGACGAAGCCGGCAAGCGGAATCAGTAGTCCGGTCGCGTCGAGCGCGTCGCCGTCGAACGCCTGGGTGAAACTCCCGTACTCGCCGATCGTCTCGTCGAACCCTCTTTCGAGGGTCGTCTCGCGGATCTCCTCGCGGACCGCCCGCCAGCGTTCTTCGGGAGCGTCGAAGCCTTCCTGTCGAGCGAGGTCGAGCCCGCGATCGATCGCAACCCAACACATCACCTTCGAGTGAACTAAATGTCTGGGTTCGCCCCTGAGCTCCCAGATTCCGGCGTCGCGGTCGTCCCAGTGCTCGGCGGCGTGCTCGACGAGCCCGCGAACCGCCTCCCAGTCCTCCTCTGCGATCTCCCGGTCGGACTTCGCGAGCTGGTAGATCGCGAGGACGAGTTCGCCGTAGACGTCGAGTTGGATCTGGCCGGCGGCACCGTTACCGATCCGCACCGGCCGCGAGTTCTTGTACCCCTCCAGATGATCGAGCTCCTCCTCTTCGAGGGTGGCGTCGTGTTCGAGGGTGTACATCGGCTTGATCTCGGCGGGATCGGTCGAGCGAGTGAACCGGAGGAAGCGATTGAGATAGGCCATCGCCTCGTGGGTGTGCCCGAGGTTGGTCAGCGCCTGTACGGTAAAGGCTCCGTCGCGGATCCAGCTATACCGATAATCCCAGTTGCGTACCCCGCCGATATCCTCGGGCAACGAGGTGGTGGGCGCGGCGGCGATCGCGCCCGTATCGCGGTAGGCGAGCAACTTCAGGACGAGTTCGGAACGCACCACCAACTCGTGGGCGTACCCACCGAACGGACACGTAGACTCGGAGCCGTCACAGACGTGTACCCAGTCGCGCCAGTATTCGACCGTCCGTTCTAACATCTTCTCACAGCCCTCGGGGTCGATCGGGGCTTTCATGCCGTACTGCAGACAGAACCACTCGGCGTCGCCGGCCTCTAGGGTCAAGGTCGTTCGCGCGTCGGCACCGTCGACCTCGAAGTCGGCTCCGGCCGGCGTCGAGAGGAACACCTTCTCGATCTCGCCGCTGGCGAACAGTCCCTCGGCGACCGAATCGATCGTCGTCTCCGCGCGGGCGTACCCGAAGCGCGGGGCGTACTCGACGTCGAGTTCCACGGTCCCATCGGTACAGCTCACCTGCCGGTAGAGCGCGCGCACCTCCGGTTCCTCGGTCGTTCCCTCGTTGAACACCGGCATGAAGTCGGTCACTCGTACTGTTCCCGATTCGGTCTCGAAGGTCGTCCGGAGCACGTTCGTCCGTTTCAGGTACTCCTGGGTCCCCTCGTAGGACGCGGCAGGGGTGATCGAAAAGCGTCCCCCTTTTTCCGCGTCGAGGATCGCCGCGAAGACGCTCGACGATTCGAGCGTCGCCAGCGGACACCAGTCGATCGAGCCGTCCGTCCCGACCAGCGCGCAGGTCTCCAAGTTCCCGATCACGCCGTACTCGGCGAGGGGTTTGTATCCTCGTGTCACGGTACGACACCGAGTGAAACGAACGTGTTCGGGGCGTTCGCGTCGGTCGATCGAGCGGTCGGTCGGTTCCCGGACATGTGTCTATCGACTCGGCACGCTCTCGCATAATAAAGTGATTGCCTCGTTTCGTTCTCGATTCGTTCCCGATCCGTTCTCGATCCGGGTCCGGTAGCGGTTTCGACGAGGCGTCACAGCCGTTCGGCTTCGAGGACGGAACACACGCCTTCGCTCCGGGTGACGCCGCCGAACTCGTCTCCGAGGAGTTCCCTGTCAGCTACTGCGAGGAACGCTCGCCGAGCGGCTCGATCGACCCGTTCTCCCCGGCTTCTGCGAGGAACAGTGCGCCGTTGACGAAGCCAATGTGACTGAACGCCTGGGGGAAGTTCCCGAGCAGTCGGCCGCTCTCGGGATCGATCTCCTCGGAGACGAGGCCGAGCGTGGAGGTGTACCCCTGTATCGCTTCGAAGACCTCACGAGCGCGCTCGACGCGACCGGAACGGGCGAGACAGCCGATCAACCAGAACGAACACACCACGAACGCGCCTTCGTCGCCCGGCAGGCCGTCCTCTTCGTACCGATAGACCAGTCCGTCGTCGGTCGTCAGACGGTCTTCGACGGCGTCGATGGTTCCGCGAACGCGCTCGTCGTCGAAGGGCAGAAAGCCCGTCAACAGGCCCATGAGAACGCTCGCGTCCATCTGCTCGTTCCTGAACGATTGGGTAAAGCCGTTCAGGTCCTCGTCGAATCCCTCTTCGAGGGTCGTCTCGCGGATCTCCGCGCGGGTCGCGCGCCACCCTTCAACTGGGGCGTCGAAGCCCCCGTCCTCGGCTAACTCGAGCCCGCGATCGATCGCGACCCAACACATCATCTTCGAGTGGACCCAATGTTTAGGGTCGCCGCGTTGCTCCCAGATGCCGGCACCCCTCTGATCCCAGTTCTCGCGGACGTATTCGACGATCTGGCGAACCGCGGTCCAGTCCTCGCCGACGATCTCTCCGTCGGATCGTGCGAGGTGGGAAATCGCGTTTACCATCTCGCCGTACATGCCGAGTTGGAGCTGTGAGGAGGCTCCGTTGCCGATCCGCACCGGCCGGGAGTCCTCGTAGCCTGCGAGGTGATCGAGTTCCCGCTCGTCGAACTCGGCGCTGTGTTCGAGGCCGTACAGCGGGCCCATCTCGGCGGGGTCGATCGATCGGCTCAGGTGCAGGAATCGATTCAGGTATCGCTCGGCTTCTCGCTCGTGTCCGAGGTTGTCGAAGGCTCTGGCGGTAAGCGCACCGTCGCGGATCCAGCTGTAGCGATAATCCCAGTTTCGCACGCCGCCGATCACTTCGGGCAAGGAAGTGGTGGGCGCGGCGGCGATCGCGCCCGTGCTCTTGTACGCGAGCAACTTCAGGACGAGCCCGGACCGGACGGCCAGATCGTGACCGGGCCCGGCGAACGGACACACCTTCCGGTCACAGGAGTGCGCCCAGTCGCGCCAGAACGAAACCGTCCGATCGAGCAGGTCCCGACAGCCGGTCGGTTCGGTCGGCGCACGCATTCCGTACTGACAAACGTACCAGCCGGTCTCGCCGGCGTTCACGGTGTACGTCGTGCCGGCACCGTTCTCGCCCCCGACACCGCTGTCACCCTCGCCATTACCGTCGTCCTCGACGCCACTGTCTTCCTTGCTATCGACATCGAGCGCGACCGATTCGGGCACGGAGAGCAACACGCGTTCCTCGTCGCTGCTGGCGAGCGCGCCGTCGGCGACCGGTTCGACCCGCGTCGTCGCACGGGCGTAGTCGAAGCGCGGCGAGAACTCGACGTCGAGATCGACCGATCCCTCGATGCATTCGACCTCCCGGTAGATCGCCCGGTAGGCCGGCGGGTCTCCCCCGGTGTCTTCGAGCAGTGGCATGAAGTCGGTGACCGTCACGACGCCCGACTCGGTTCGAAACGTCGTTTGCAGGACGTTCGTCCGATCGAGGTACTGCTGGTCGGCGTCGTACGACTCGGTCGGCCGGATCGCAAAGCGACCGCCCCCCTTGTCGTCGAGGATCGCAGCGAAGACGCTCGATGCGTTCATCGTCGGGAAGCAGGCCCAGTCGATCGAGCCGTTCCGGCCGACCAGCGCACAGGTTTCGGTGTTGCCGATCAGGCCGTACTCGGCGATCGGCTCGTAGTTACCCTCGGCCATGGACGAAATGGGATCGGGTCGTTTCGATCGAGCGCTCTCGGAACACGAGCGATCATACTACCGCCAGCACAAAGCGTTAGTGGACGTCCGACTCCGAGACGGGTCCATTCGGACGGGACGGTTCGCGTATGGCCCCGACACCGTACTGACCGACTATGTGAAGGCATGTATTTTTAGCAGTCGCCGTCGTCGCTCGAACACGCCACGGGTGCAAGCGTCGATTCCAACGCTCCGAAACCGTGGGAGGCTACTGATGACAGCAGACATGCAACTCGGGATGATCGGACTGGGACAGATGGGATCGAACCTCGCCAAACAGGCGCTCGACAGGGACATCGAGGTCGTCGGCGCGGACTTACAGGATCACCCCGAACTGGAGGAAAAGGGTGCAATCATCTTAGAGGAGGGCTCGTACGACCGACTCGCCGAGGAACTCGATACCCCGCGAGTGGTCTACATGTCCTTGCCCGCCGGCGAGTTGATCGACAACGAACTCGACGAGATGTTAGGCGTCTTCGAGGCGGGCGACGTGATCATGGACGGTGGCAATTCCTTCTGGCGCGACTCGATGCGCCGCGCGGAACGCGCCGGCGAGGAGGGCATCTACTACCTCGATTGTGGGTCGAGCGGCGGGCCGTTCCGCGCGCGGGAGGGGGCTTGTTTCATGGTCGGCGGCGAGGAGGAAGGCTTCGAGATCGCTCGGCCCCTGCTCGACGAACTGTCGGTCGACGGGGGACTTCTCCACACCGGCCCGCCGGGGAGCGGCCACTTCGTGAAACTCGTTCATAATGGCGTCGAGTTCGGGATGCTCCAGTCGATCGCCGAGGGGGTCGAACTCTTAGAGGCCGGCCAGTTCGACATCGATCTCGGCGACGTCTTTACGAACTGGTCGAACGGTGCGGTCGTCGAGAGCTGGCTCGTCGAACTCATGGCGAAGGGCCTCAAGAAAGAAGACCAGTTCGCCGAGACCGACACGCCGGATTTCTACGACATTCCCAATTACGTCGAGGACACCGGCGAGGTGAACTGGCTCGTCGACGAGGCGATCAAAGGCGAGACCCCGGTGCCGGTAATCACCCAGTCGGTGATCGAACTGCTCAAGTCCCGGGGCAACCAGCGCCACGCCTACCGGGCGGTCGCGCTGATGCGCCATGGGTTCGGCAATCACCCCTTCGGCGAGGACGAGGCCATCCGCCAGGAACGCTACGAAGGCCGCGTCGACGAAGAAGCACGCCACGACCTGCGCGACGAGGAGAGCATGGATCCCCTCAACCCGACCGACGACAACGCCGGCGAGGACTGAGACGAGGACCCTCGAAACCGAACGGAACCACGACGGTAGACGAACACCGAGAGAACGATACATCAAGATCATGGCGAAAGAGTTCAGATACACCGAGAACGGCACGGCGATCAGCGTCTGGGCCGAGAGCGAAACGGAGGTCGTAGAGCGAGCACAGGAGGAACTCGACTCACAGGGCGTCTCCCTCGGCGAAGCGGAGATCCGCGAGCACGTACAGGTAATCCCCTCGCCGCGGCGGATCAAGTCCGGCGAACAGGGAGTCATGGACGAACGGCGGCGACGGGGCGGTCGGGAGGCCGCGGACGTCGTCGACAGCGGGATGACGGTCGGATTGGGGACGGGCAGTACGACCGCGTGGGCGATCGCGGAGGTCGGCCGCCGAGTGCGCGAGGGCGAACTAGAGGACGTCCGCGGCGTGGCGACGTCGCTTCAATCGCACGAACTCGCGAAGGAAGCCGATATCCCCCTCGTCGATCTCGATCAGTTAGAGGAAGTCGACGTGGCGATCGACGGCGCGGATCGCTACGATCCGGAGGCCCCTCACGTCGTGAAGGGCGGCGGCGCTTCACACGCTCGCGAGAAGGTCATCGACGCGATGAGCGAGCGATTGGTGATCGCGACCGACGACGAGAAGGCCCAAACCCCCCTTTCCTATCCGGTCCCGCTGTCGGTGATGCCGGCTTCCCGCGAAGTCGCTGCCGAGTGGGTGCGCGAGTTGGGCGGCGAGCCCCAACTTCGCTACGGCCAGGCGAAGGACGGTCCGCTGTTTACCGCGAACGCGAACTTAGTGTTCGACTGTGACTTCGGCGCGATGGACGACATCGAGGGCCTCGCGGCGGAGCTGTCCGCGATCCCCGCCTCACAGGAACACGGCCTGTTCGTCGATATGGTCGACGAGATCTACATCGGGGCCGACGACGGCGTCGAGACGATCTCCTTTTGAGGACGAACGCGGGTTCGATCGCTGCGTCGGCGCGTCGCCGACGATTCGCGCGAAACGCCGTCGACCGACTCACACCTCTTCGACGACGTTTTCGAGCGTGCCGATGGATTCGATGTCGATCGTCACTTGATCACCCTCTCGAAGCGTGAACTCCTCGCTCGGAACCAGCGACGTCCCCGTGAGCAGTACCGACAGGTCGGGGACTGCGTTGTGACGGGTGAGCCAGTCGAGGAGTTCCTCGCAGGTCCGGGCCATCTTCGCCGTCGAGGTCGTGCCGTCGAACTCGACGTCGCCGTTACGCTCGATCGTCATCGCGATCTCGAGGTCGTGGGGGTCCTCGACCGTCGCGGGCGAGGCGACACAGGGACCGATCGCACAGGCGTTCGCGTAGACCTTCGCCTGGGGGAGATAGAGGGGATTGGTCCCTTCGATCGAGCGGCTGCTCACGTCGTTGCCGACCGTATACCCGACGATCTCCCCGCGATAGCAGACGACCGCGAGTTCGGGTTCGGGGACGTCCCATTCGGAATCGCCGCGCACGCCGATCGCCCCGCGGGGGCCGACGGTACGAGACGGCGTCGACTTGAAGAACAGCTCGGGGCGCTCGTTCCGGTAGACGTCGTCGTAGAGGTCGCCCTGATCGCTCTCTTCCTCGCGGGCGTCGCCCGATACCTCGTAGGTGACGCCCGCCGCCCAGACCTCCTCGGCGAGGACGGGCATCCCCGCCTCCGCTTCGACGGTCTCGACGTCGATCAGCGCCGCCTCGGCCGTTAGATCGGACGCGATCGTATCGACGCTCTCGCCGACGACCGCCGCGGCCGCCGCGAGCTCGTCGAAGGAACGGAGTCCGGCGTCGGTCACCGAGAGGTCGTAGGCTTTCCGTCCGTCGCGAGCGACGAGTCTCGTTCCCGAACCGCGCTCGGCGGGGAGGCGATAGTAACGCATAGCACCGAGTGTGCGGGCGAAGTACAAAACCCTTGACCCGGCGGGATCTCACGGAAGCGAATCGTTGCGCCGAGGCGGTCGATTTCGGTGTGATCGACCTCGACGGGGCGACGAGGCGACGAGACGACGAATCGACGCGCACGGCTTCGATCCCGTCGACGAACCGGGTTCGACGACTTTCCGTCGGTGCGATCCGGAACGACCCGGCTCGCGATCCCGCGTGGCGTCGGTTCCCCTCAGCCGAAGTACTGGTCGATGTAATCAGCGGCGTTTTCCTGTGTGACCTCCAACCCGTCGATAGGGATGACGTCCTCGACCTCCTCGCCGGCGAGGTAGGCCTTTCCCCGCTCGATCGCCGTCGTGACCATCTCTTCGGGGAGTTGTGCGAGGGTGCCGTAGTACTGGTTGTCCGCGAACAGTTCGACCCACGCTCTGGTACCGTCGATGCCGGTGATCGGAACCGACATATTGGAGCTCTGTAGCGCTTGACGAGCGCCGAGCGCCATCAGGTCGTTCTGGCAGAACACGCCGTCTATCTCGTCGCCGTACTGGGTGATGAAGTCCTCCATCGTGCTCAGTGCGTCCTGGGTCGTGAACTCGCCGGTCTGGCTGGCGAGCGCTTCCAGATTGGAGTTGTTGCTGACGACGTTTCTAAAGCCCTGTCCCCGCTCGTTCGTGACGCTGGCGCCGGGCGTCCCGCTCAACTGGACGACGCTATAGGTATCCATGTCGGCGCTTTCCTGCATGAAGTTCAGGCAGAGTTCGGTCGATCGCTGTCCCAGTTGGACGTTGTCCGAGGCGATGTACGTGACCGTCTCGCCCTCCGCGACGTTGCGATCGATGGCGATCACGGGGATGTCGTTCTGATTGGCCTCGTTGATGGCGTTGACGACGCCCTCGGCCGTAATGGCCGATATCATGAGAAAGGCCACGTCGTTCGAGATGGCGGTCTCCACATTGGAAATCTGCGTGCTCTGTGAGTCGCCCGCGTCGTAAAACGACGAATCGGAGGCGATCGTCCCTTGATTCTTCGCCTGTTCGAACACCTCTTGCATTCGCGCGAAGAAGGTGAACTCGAGCGACGGGATCGAGAGCGCGACGGTCGGCGGGGACTCGCTGTTACTGCTACTGCCGCCGCTTTCGTTGGCGCTACTGCCGTTGCTGGCGCTACTATCGTCCCCGTTCCCGCTCTCGGAAGCGTTATTCCCACCGCTGCTACCGTTGCCACCGCCGTCGCTACCCCCACCGGTACAGCCGGCGAGTACGGCCGCGCCTGCGATCGTGCCACTGCGGATGAACTGTCGTCTCCGAAGGTCTCGCGACATGTGTCACCGTGCTCCGACGCCGAGCGTAAAAACCGTATGCATCGAACGCCCCTGACTGTTCCGCGGTTAGTTCTGCCCGACGACGTTCGCGAGAACCGCGAGCATGAGGACGATGCCCTGAGCGACCAACTGGCCCGACGGGCCGACGCCGATGAGATTGAGGCCGTTCTGAAGCACGCCGAGAATGAGGACGCCGACGAGGGTCCCGATCATGTTCCCCGATCCGCCGAAGAGGTTCGCGCCGCCGAGGATGACCGCCGCGATGGGCGGAAGCAACAATCCAGCGCCCATCGTCGGCACGGCGCTCCCGAGACGCCCGAGCGTCACCAACCCCGCGATCCCGGCGAACACGGCGGAGATGACGAGCGTACCGAGGCGAACTGCCATAACGTTGATACCCATCCGTTCTGCGGACTGGCGATCCCCGCCGATCGCGTAGATGTACAGCCCGAACTTCGTATACGAGAGGATCACCTGCGAGAGGATCAGTAATGAGAGGAAAACGAGGACGAGGCTCGGCAGTCCGAAGACGGTAGCGCCGCCGACGGCCGTCAGCGACGACGGGAGTCCGATGATCGGTCGGTTCCCCGAGACGATGAGCCCGAGCCCGTCGGCGAGGAACAACATCGCTAACGTCGTCATAAAGGAAGGGACCCCGAAGCGAGCGGTGACGTATCCCGAGACCGCCCCGAACGCGGCCCCGAGTCCTAGTCCCACCAGGACGGCAAGCGCCACCGGAACGGACTGACCCTCGAAGAAACGAGCGCCTACCGCGATCGTCGCGATCGTCACCCCAACTACTTCCAGGACCTGTGCGATGCTCAGATCGATCTCGGCACAGAGGATCGGAAACGTGACGCCGATAGCCATGATGCCGACGATCGATACCTGCTGGAGGACGTTCAGCTGGTTCTGGACGGTGAGGAACTGCTCGTTCAGCAGCGTAAAGGCGACGTACAACCCGACGAGCCCGACGATCGGTCCGTAGCGACCGATGCTAGCGACCGATAGCCGGTTTCGGATCGCGTTCGTATCGACTGTTGAGGGCGACACGACGAAGCACTCTCCCCGGTAGGACATTACGATTTCGGGGCTATGACACCGTTCGCGTCGACACGGGTGGCGGTGCGAACGCTTTTGCTTTCAGGTCGGTATCGACCGCGTATGGCCGACGCTGAGCAGGACGACGAAGACTACGTCGTCGAGATGGAAGGGATCGAAAAGAGGTTCGGTGAGGTAGTCGCTCTAGAGGACGTAACGCTCAGGCTCCGTCGGAACGAGGTACTGGCTATAGCAGGTGACAATGGCGCAGGGAAATCGACGCTCATCAAGTGCCTCGCCGGGGCCCATCGACCGGACGCGGGCGTCATCCGCATCGACGGCGAGACGGTCGACATCGACAGTCCCCGGAAGGCGAAACGACTCGGCATCGAGACGACGTTTCAGGATCTGGCCGTCGCGGGCAACCTCACCGTAACACAGAATGTCTTCCTCGGGCGCGAGGAAGTCCAGGGTCCGAACACCCTCCTCGGGGTACTCGACAAGGGTGCGATGCGCGAGCGCGCCGGGGAACTCCTCGACGACCTGAAGATCAACGTCGACGTCGACGAGAAGGTAGCGAACCTCTCGGGCGGGGAGCGCCAGCTCGTCAGCATCTCTCGGACCTTACTATCTGACCCCGAGATCGTCATCATGGACGAGCCGACGAGCGCCCTTTCGGTCGAGGGGGCCGACCGCGTGCTCGAACTCATCGACCGGATGCAGGATCAGGGGATTTCCATCGTTCTCATCTCACACAACCTCGATCACGTCCGGCGGGCGGCCGACCGGGTTCACGTCCTCCACCAGGGCCGAAGCGCCGGCGTCCTCGACGGCGAGGGGGTCGACCGGGACGACATCGTCACGCGAATGGTTGCAGGCATGCCCGAATCCGGATACGGCGAACGGGCCGCGAACGTCTGAGACCGGACGATATCATTCCCTCACAGTAACTCCTCGCATCGGCCGACGTCCGTTCGGGTTTACCAACGGGATACCCTCGCGTTCTACGGCACCGGCGAGACCGTCCGCCCGGCGACGGCAGTCGTCGTACTCGGCCGGCGTGTACGCGACGAAATCGACCGAGCCGTATCGTTCGTAGTTCCAGCGATCCCGGAATGGACGGCCGCGTCGTGCGCCAGGAACACCCTCGACGTCGGGCGAGACGACGAGCACGTCGGTGTCGCTCGTCTCGTCGTGCTCGCCGCGGGCGACGCTCCCGAAGGGAAGCGCGCGTAACGCGAACGTCGGCGTCGCCGAGGACCGACCGAGCGTGAGCGACGGTCGATTCGCGAGAGGGAACGATAGTCATGTATCGATACCAAGACTGGAGTCGGAACAACTCGTTCAGTCGGTGTTAGATCGCCGTCCAGCCGCCGTCGACGTAGAGCAACTGTCCGGTGATGTAATCGGCCTCCTCGCTCGCGAGGAAGAGATAGGACCCGTCGAGATCATCGGGAAAACCGGCCCGGTCCAGCGGAACGGGTTTGAGAAATCCCTCGCCGCCCTCGCCGGCGGCCTCTTGGGCCTCTTCGGACCAGCCTTCGGTGAACTCGGTGGCGATCTGGCCCGGCGCGACGGCGTTCACTCTGATCCCGTGGTCGGAGAGTTCGAGCGCCGAGCCGCGAGTGATCATCTCGATCGCACCCTTCGTCGAGTCGTACTGGACCTGACCGTACTGGGCGTCCTCGGAACTGATCGAGGCGGTATTGACGATGCTCCCCGGCTCGTCGCGGTCGATCATGTCCTCGGCGGCGACCTGCGTGCCGAAGAAGACCCCTTTGGCGTTCACCATGTGAAGCGCTTCGAAGGTATCCGGGTCGACGTCGAGAAACGGTCCTGAACTCTGCATCCCGGCGTTGTTCACCATGACGTCAACGCCGCCGTACTCTCGAGCGCCTTCGACCACCGATCGTAGCTCCTCGCGATCGGAGACGTCCGTTTCGACGTACTCGGCCGTGCCGCCCTCTTCTTCGACCTGCTCGTGGGTAGGGAGGTCTTCGTCGTCCGATTTCGGCTCCTCGCGCTGGTCGGCGTTGATGACGTGTGCGCCGGCCTCGCCGAACCGGCGGGCGACCGCCCGCCCGATGCCGGCACTACCGCCCGTGACGATCACCGTCTCGTCGTCGAAGTCGTAGGTCACGCGTCCCATGACGGGTCGGTTTGCGAGCGAGATGTCGATAAATCCCTTCCTTGAAGTATACAAACACTCCCGAACGAAACCCGGCTCGACCGCCGCGTATCGCTGACGGAGCGAACAGATGGGATGGGAGCGGAACGAGACGGTTCGGAGTTATCGGTTTCCCGGACCGGTAGCTACCCGTTCCGGAGCGCCTGTGGCGGGACGATTCCCGGCTTGTCGAGGTCGATACGATCGCCGATCGAGACGAGGTCGACCTGTCGGGGATAGGGGTACGACCGGGCGTGTTCGACGATGGCCTTGGGGTCGGCACCGACGCCCGCCCACATGTCCCAGTGCGTGGGCATCAGGCGGTCGAGCCCTAATCGATTCGTCGCGTCGAGTATCTGGTCGCCGTTGTTGTACCAGTCGGTCGGTTCGGCGACGTCGTCGGCGGGTTTGTAGATCCGGCCGACGGTCCCGAACGCGAACGCACCGACGTCGAGATCGAACTCCCTCCCGACCTCGTCGAACGCGTCGGCCGGACGGGAGTCGCCGGGATGGAAGAAGGACCCCGACTCGTGTTCGACCACGTACGAAACCGGCTCGATCGCGTCTGGGTCGTTCGCACCGCGGACGTAGATCGTCAGGTCGCCGATCTCGAACTCCTCGCCGACGTCGATCACTCGTTTGCGGTCCTCGGGTGGGTCCACCTCGCCGTCGTACTGTGGGCTCTCGTAGGCGGCTTCCGGTGCGTAGATGTCGGCACCCAGGTCCTCGACCAGCGGGCCGTAGGAGGGTGGATGGACGTGATCGACGTGTTCGTGGGTGACGAGCACGGCGTCACAGGCGGTCGCGTCGGCGGGGTTCATCGGCACCGGGATGTTCCGGATCGTGTTCGGCGGGTCGCCGTCGCCGAAGTACGGATCGATGTACACTGTAGTACTGGGCGTCCGGAGCACGAACCCGTTACAGCCCAGATACCACAGCGCCAATCCGTCGGGAGAACTCGCTTCGATCTCGTCGGCGACGAACCAGTCGCCCCACGTCGAGTGGACCATGCTACCACCGGCTCGGGCGAGGTTCATAAACGATCGCCTTGAGGTGTGCTACCGGCGACCGGGTGACGAGAGGTTCATCCCTCCGGCTGTTCGGGGCCGCGGTCGTCGAGTCTGCCACGGCGCGGGTCGGCGACGATTCGCCCGGTAGCGTCGAACAGCGCGCTACAGTCCGGACACCGGTAGTCGGCGTTCATCGCTCGCGCTCGCTCGACGTGATCCGAGACGTACACCGGACACACGGTCGGCTCCGGAACGCCATCGTTCCCCCGTGGAGTGGTCCCCATCCCGATCCGTAGTACGGTATAACACGGCATACGCTTCGTCCATGCGATAGCAGGCTCACATTAAAGCTGATCGAGGGACGGCGCGAGGGCACACCGGTTCGACCGGCGGTATCGCTCACGGCCGACTGTTACCGACTACCACCGATCGCGACCGGCGACCGAGCGCAACCGACTGCGACCGACTACGGGCGACATCGGGGTCGATGGCCGGTCGGCGAGCGGCCTCGTGGGCGACCGCGCCGGCGATCGTCTCGGCCGGCAGGGGTCCTGTGACGAGCCACATAGGCAAGCCGAACCTTTGTGTCGGCGGCTTCGGAAACGAAGTGTATGACTGTAGACATCGTCGTGCTCGGAGCCGGATACGGTGGCACGGCCGCGATCCGTAGCTTACAGAGCGAACTGGGTAGTCGAGAAGACGTCTCGCTCACGTGGGTGTCGAAGGAGGACTATCACTTCGTGCTCCACGAATCCCATCGCCTGATCCGCGATGCGAGCGTCGAAGCGGAGGTCACGGTGCCGGTCGAGGAGATCCGATCTTCGGGTACCGAGTTCGTTCAGGGAGAGATAACCGGCCTCGACGTCGACGCTCGAACCGTTTCGCTCGCCGACGGCTCGGAGATCGACTACGATGTCGTCGTGGTGTGTCTCGGCTCGCGAACGGCGTTTTTCGGCATCGACGGGCTGGAGGAGCATGCGCTCACGCTCAAGAGTTTGGATGACGCGATGGCGATCAACGAGGAAGTCCGGGCGGCCGCCGACGAAGCGTCCGAGAACGAGCCGGCGCAGGCCATCGTCGGCGGCAGCGGCTTGACCGGTATTCAAACCGCCGGGGAGATCGCCGCCCACCGAACCGAACAGGAGATCCCGATGGACGTCCATCTCGTCGAACAGGCTGATGGGATCTTCCCCGGCCACGACCACGAGTTCCAGGGATCGATCCGGAACAAACTGGAGGACCACGACGTCGAGATCCGGACGAGTACCACCATATCCGACGTCGAAGAGTCGACGGTTCACACCGAGGGCGGCGACGAGATGGACTTCGACGTGCTGATCTGGGCAGGTGGGGTGAGCGGCCAGAGAGCCCTCGAATCGGCCGATCTGCCGAAGGACCACAACCGGATCTACACCGGCGCGACGCTCGAGACCGACGAGGATCGGGTGTTCGCGCTCGGGGACGGGGCGCTCATGGGTCAGAACGAGGAGGACAGCCCGCTCTCCGAGCAGGCCATCTGGGAGGCGATCGTCCGACCCGACGCTAGCAATCAGGCTCCTCCCACTGCCGAAGCCGCGATGGAAGCCGGCGAGATCGTCGGCCAGAACGTCACCCGGAAACTCAAGGGCGAGGAGTTGATCAACTGGACCTATACTGACAAGGGCACTCTGGTGTCGATCGGCGACGACGCAGTCGCCCACGGCGTTCTCGGGGTCCCGGTCAATACCTTCAGCGGATCGGCCGCCCGAACGATCAAAAAAGCCGTCTCCGCGCGCTGGTTCGCGAAGATCTCGGGTCCGGGGCGGGTGATTCGGTCCTGGCCGGATATGTAAGGAAACGGTCGGCCACCGTTCGCTTACCTCCCGTTAGCGCGGACCGACATCATCGCGTGACCGCGTCCTCGGTGCCGGCGAACACGTCGAGGTCCTCGGGCGTCGGCAACGCCTCGACGTCGCCGGGCACGGTCGTCACGAAGGCCCCGACCGCACACGCCCGTCGCGCCGATTCGACGAGGTCGAGTCCGTCCAACCGGCCGGCGAGAAAGCCCGCGACGAACCCGTCGCCCGCGCCGATCGGATCGACGACCCGCTCGATTCCGTACGGCGGCACCTCTCGGCGCACCGTTCCCGCAGCGTCGGCGACGTACGCGCCCTCCTCGCCCCGGGTTACCACCGCTATCTCGGCACCGAGATCGAGACACTCGGCGGCGATCTCGGCGGGGTCAGCAGTGCCGAACAGGTCGTCGCCCTCGTCGATACCCGGAAAGACGACCTCGCTTTCGGCGATCAGGTCGAAGAGTACGGAACGCATTTCGTCGGTCGAGTTCCAGAGCTTCCGTCTGAGGTTCGGGTCGAACGTGACGGGTACCTCCGCTTCGGTGGCGACCTCGATCGCCGCCGTGACCGTCTCGCGACACGATTCGCTCAGCGCGGGCGTGATCCCCGTCAGGTGGAGGTATTCGGCGTCGGCGATAGCTCCGCGCGGGAGATCCGCCGGGCGCATGGCGCTTGCCGCCGACCCGTGGCGGTAGTAGTACACCGACGTCTCCCCGAAGGCGGCGCGTTCCTTGAACATCAGCCCCGTCGGGCGCTCGGGATCGAAACGTACGGCCGAGACGTCGACGCCCTCGCCGCGGACGAACGACTCTATATACCTGCCGTGGGGGTCGTCGCCGAGCGCCGACACCCAAGCGGCGTCGTGGCCGAGTCGCGAGAGCCCGATCGCAACGTTGCTTTCCGCGCCGCCGAGTTGCTTTTTGAAGTCGGTGAGGTACTTCATCGGCCCTGACTCGGTTGGGTTCATCAGTACCATCGTCTCGCCGAGGGTGAGAGCGTCCGGTGGCATCTCCTGTGGGTCGATGGCCGGTCGTCGTAGGCGTTTCGGGACGGACGAACCCGGACGAACCCGGACGAACACGCCATCGGGCACGGAACGAGAGCCGGTTTCGGGTGACACGAACCGGCGCTGCAAGGATCCGGAAACCGATGACGACGATTCGAACCGATCGTTCGCCGGTCGACCGGATTATATGACTCGAAGGACTGTGAGCATGTACATGAGCCACGACGACACGGCAGACAGTGCGGACCCGCTCTCGTTGGGTGGTGTCGTTCCCCCGACGGTAACCGCCTTCACCGAGGACGAGTCGGTCGATTTCGAGACCACCGCAAGCCACGCCCGGTTCGTCGTCGATCGGGGCGTCGACGCCGTCTTTTCCTTGGGGACCAACGGCGAGTTCGCCCTGCTGACCGACGAGGAGCGCGCCGGCGTCGTCGAAAGCGTCGTCGAAGAGGTCGGCGGGGAGGTCCCCGTGATCGCCGGCGTCGGCGCACCGAGCACCTACCGGACGGCCGAAAACGCCCGTCGAGCGACGGAGGCGGGTGCCGACGGCGTGGTCGCGGTCACGCCCTATTACTACCCGCTCGACGAGGCGGGTGCTCGCTCGCATTACCGTCGGGTGACGGAAGCCGTCGACGTGCCGGTCTATATCTATCACATCCCCGGGCGGACGGGAAACGCCCTTTCGCTCGATACGCTCGCCGAGCTAGCGGCTATCGAGAGGATCGCCGGGGTCAAGGACTCGAGCAAGGACGTCCCGTGGCTCGGGCAGGCGATCGCGGCGAACCCCGAGCTTTCCTTCCTCGCCGGGTCGGATTCGCTCCAGTTCGTCGGCCGGGCGCTCGGCTGTACCGGCGGCGTGAGCGCGGTCGCGAACGCCTTTCCCGAACTCGTCACCGAATTGCACGACGCGTTCGACGCGGGCGATCACGAGCGGGCGCGCGAAATTCAAGAACGGCTGTACGCGGTCCGCCGGGCGTTCAAGAGCGGATCGTACATGGCCGGCGTGAAAAGCGCCCTGTCGCTTCGAGGCTTCGACGCCGGGGGGCTCCGTGCGCCGTTGCGCCGGATGTCGGACGAACAAGAGGGAGAACTCGAAGCCCGATTGTGCGAACTCGACGTGCTCTGAGGCGAGCGGGTGGTTGTGCTCGGGGACGAACGGTAGAAACGACTCCTCTCAGGGAAACGGCCGGCCCCAGGTCCACCAGGCGAACAGGCGACGCACCGAGGCGGCGAAACGGGGTAGAGTGGCGACGGCGACCAGCGAGACGGCGACGGCGAAGACGAGCGTACCGAGCCGTTCGAAGAGGAGAACGTCGATCGCCCGCCCGCCGAACCCGGCGGCGAGGATCGCGCCGTTGTACCAGAGCGTTCGCGCGAGTACCGTCGTCGGGGAGAAGCGGGGCCACTCGGCGTCGAGGGGCGAGAACCCGCTTTTGGCCGTGCCGACACCGAGCACCAGCGACAGTAACGAGACGCTCGCACCGAGGGACTGTCCGACGATGTCCGGACCGAACGCCGTCGTCGCGAGCAGTGCGGGCAACGCGAGCACCGACACCTCCAGGAGGGCATAAAAGACCTTCTCGGTCCAGCCTTCGAGCCCCTCCTTCGGGAGGTACTTCCAGCCGGGCGGACGCCAGTCCATCTCCGAGCGTCGAGGCCCGCGCGAATCTCGCGACACGCCCGCTATACGAGCGCGACCTACATAACTCCTCGACGAGTACGGAGTGATTCGGGGTACGATCCGCCCTGTGGACCCCCTCGGAACCGAACCGATACCGCCGCTCGTCTCTTCGTCGGGTCGGTAGCGGGCGGCAGGATAGCGGGCGTTCTCAGGCGTTCTCGCGGCTCACGCGGATGACCTGTAACAACGAGTGAACCGGAACGCCCTCTAGTTCGTCGACGCCGTGTTTGTCGACGAGGATCGCACATCCGATCGGTATGCCGCCCTCGCTTTCGATGGCTTCTATCGTCTCGGTCATGGTGGTGCCGCTGGTGATCGTATCGTCGATCACGTAGCATTCGCGCCCGCGGATGTCCGCGAAGTTGCGCGAGAAGCCGCCGCCTTCCTGTTGGTCGATGTCGCCTTCCTCCCACTGGTGTTTCCGCGGCGCGTAGGTCGCGAGATCGGCGTCGATTTCGAGCGCGACGGTGGTCGCGAGCGGCGTGCCGGCCTTCTCGATCCCGATCACCAGGTCGACGTCCCGTTCCTTTCGCTCCGGATCGCCGCTGTGTAGCAGGTCCGCGAGCGCGCTCCCGACGTGCGAGAGGCGATTGCTGTCCCGGCCGACCGCGCTCCAGTCGACGTGGACGTCGGCGGGACCGGTAGCGACGTCTCCATCGACCGCCGCGCTCGCGTCGTTCCGGCCGCCCGCGGTCGCGGAACCGCCGCGTTCGACGAGCCAGCTCGCGGTCTCCCGGGAGACGTTGAGTTCGTCGGCGATCTCGCCCTTCGAGAAGCCCTGTGCGGCGAGCTCCGAGGCGCTCTCGATCAGGTCGTCGACGTTCTTCATACCGAGCGGTTACTCGTGAGTTCGTATAGGTGTATCGTCGGCCAGGACCGAGACGCCACGAGAAGCCGGCGACGATAGCTCGGACACGCCGTCGGAAACGGCGGCGGACGGTGTGAGTCTAGGTCCGGGTTCGGGTTTATGTCGTCCGCGTCGCGTACGTGGGGTATGCACCGGACACGGTACGGACACCGGAAGCGAACGCGCAGGGCGAGTCGGGAGGGCGAGCGCGCGTGAGCGACGGCGACCCGTCCACCGCGGACGACGAGCGCTACGACCCCCTATACGACCTGTACGACGGGTTCGACACCCGGACGTTGCGCCAGTATCAGACGTTCGTCGACGTGTTCCCGCCGGTCGACTCGCAGGTGGCGCTCGACTTCTGGCAGGAGGCGAACGACGCGCTCACGGAAGCCAAAGACGAAATCAGAGAGGCCTTCGACGACGGGGAGATCCTCTGTGAGATCGGCGCGCGAGCCTCCAAAGAGGAGGCTTTCAGGGCGCTCGATCTCCACGGGAAGTACGGCCGTACGGCGAACGTGTTGGTACTCGATGTCGACGAGACGCTCCGATCGGCCGGCGGGACCGACAACGAGATCCCGCGCGAGACCCTCTCGATACTCACCGATCTGCACGAACAGGGAACACCGATCGTGATCTGTACGGGCCAAACCCTGGAGAACGTCAAGGGCTTTCTCGTCCAGGGACTGGGCAGTGAACTCTTCCATTCCGGCGACCTGAGCGTCGTCTACGAGGCCGGGACGGGAGCGTTTACCCCGGGCCACGGTCCGGAAACCAAACGCCTGCTCTACGAGGACTTGGACGAGTCCATCCGGGACGTCTTCTACCGACTCCGCTCACGAACCCTTCCCGACGCGCCCGAGCGCGTCCGCCGGGAGTGTCACCTCCAGGGTAACGAGTTCAACGTCACTCTGAAACCGAACTTCGAGACCGGAAGCGAGCGGGCGATCGAGGTCATCGATGCGGCGCTGGTCTACCAGACGGGGCTGGTCGGCGAGGCGGTGAGCGAGGCCGACGACGTGGACACCACACCCGCCGAGGCCGCCGCCTGGGCGCGGGCGTTTTACGCCGACGCCGACCCGGAGATCAGGTCGGTCCTCGACGCCGACGGGAGCCTCCCGACACGCGCCGCCGGGGACGTCCCCCGAGACCTCGAAGCCTTTTTCGAGCGGATCGGCGTCGCGTACTACGAGGGCGACGCCGCCGAGGTCGCCAGTTACGAACTGAACAAGGTGGTCGGGGTCGAAGCGGCGTTCGACGTCTTGGGACTGAGCGACCCGTTCGCGCTCGTGCTCGGCGACTCGAAGAGCGACCTCCGGGTGATGGAGTGGGTCGCCGAGAACGACATGGGGATTTCCGGCGCGCCCGAACACGCCTCGATCGACGTACTCGATCACGTCATCCGCACCGACGAACTCGTCTTCGACCGCGGCGACGCCGCCTCGGTGCTCACGATCGTCGACGCGCTGAACCGCCTCGCACGGCTCGACTGACCGACCAGTCGACCGATCGGCTGACCGACTCTCGCGGACGGCAGGACTTCGACTTCGATCGCCGAGCACCGAGTACCGAGTTCCGCGGTAGCACGGCACTGCTGTCGGAAAGGCGTGGATCGGAGTCACCAGTGGTATTCCCCTGGCGGGTCGACCGGCGGACGTGATCGGACGATGACCGACGGCCGAGCGAGAGGAACCTATACGCTACTGATCGAACTCGCCGAGGAAGTCGAGATCAGGGTCGGGGCGCTGGGCGTTCGGGAGTTCCCGAGGGGGTGGTACGCCTATACGGGTAGCGCCTTCGGTTCCGGGGGCTTCTCGCGGATCGACCGCCATCGCCGGGTCGCGTCGGGCACTCACGACGTCCGGCACTGGCACATCGATCGCCTCTTAGGGCACGCCGCCACACGGATCGAGTCGGTCGCAACGAGCGTCGGTGCCGACGTCGAGTGTGCGGTCGCACGAGCGTTGCCCGGCGACCCGGTACCTGGGTTCGGCGCGTCGGACTGTGACTGTGAGTCACACCTCGCGTACGCCGCGGAACGAACGGTGCTCGCCGACGCGATCGATCGAGCCCATGCCGGACGAGTGTAGCGAAGAGAGCGTTCGACGACGGCGATCCGACTCGCTGTTTTGGTATCGAACGGTCGGTGACAGGGTTATGTTCGGCCCCCGATTAGCGGAGGCCGTGAACAGACGAGCCATCGGGGCGACCGCGGCGCTCGCGGGTCTCTCCCTCGTCGCCTGGACCGGATGGGGCGCGTACGTGAACCGGACGACCGAACGCGTTCCCTACACCGAAATCGGCGGGGTCGGAGACGTCGAGTTCCGCGAGTACCCCGAGACGATCGTCGTCGCGACACGCGCGGAAAACGAGAGCGTGGCGTTCAGACGCCTGTTCGAGTACCTCGGCGGCGCGAACCGAAACAGTAAGCAGGTATCGATGACTGCGCCCGTCGCCACCGACGGCGAGCGGATCAACGTCGGCGACGCGACGAGCGACGAGGCGGCCGGCGAGGCGAACGGTGAAACGAACAGTGAGACCGAAAGCGAGGACGTCTCGATGACCGCGCCGGTGCGTACCGACTGCGACGGTGAGGGCGTTCGCATGGAGTTCGTCCTCCCCGCCGAGTACACCCCCGAGACCGCCCCGCGGCCGACCGATCCGCGGGTCGAACTCGTGATCCGGCCGTCGCGAACGATCGCAGTCCTCGGGTTTTCGGGCTCCGCGCGGGACCGGAAGGCGAAAGAAATAGAGTCGAAACTGCTCGAAACGCTCGCCGAAGAGGGAATCGAGGCGATCGACGAGCCGACCCTGCTTCAGTACAACGACCCGTACACGCCGCCGTTCATGCGGCGAAACGAGGTCGCCGTGGAGGTCGTCGCCGACGACGCCGCAGCCGCGGTCGGGGATCGCTCGTGAGTCACCGCGGGCACCGCGGTCGTCGTGTCCGTCGTGACCGTCGTGACTGCCGTATCCGAACGACTCGGGCTCAGTCGCCGCCGTTGCCCAAGATCCCCCGTTCGGTCATCGTCATCGGATCGAGCACCTCATCGGCTTCCTCCTCGGTGAGGTAACCTTCCCCGACGGCGACCTCCCTGACCGTTCTTCCTTCTTTCATCGCGGTTTTCGCGACTTCGGCGGCCTCGTCGTAGCCGATCGCGGGGTTGAGCGCCGTCGCGAGCGCCATGCTACGTTCGACCTGCGTCTCGCAGGTCTCGCGGTTCGCCTCCAAGTTCCGGACGAACTTCTCGGCGAAGGTATCCGAAACGTTCGTGAGCAGGGTAGCCGACTCGAGGAAGTTCTGTGCGAGGACCGGTTTGTAGAGGTTGAGGTCGATCTGGCCTTCGGCCGCGCCGTAGCCGATCGTCGCGTCGTTGCCGACGACCTGCTTGTGGACCTGGTTCACCGATTCAGCCACCACAGGATTTACTTTGCCCGGCATGATCGAACTCCCCGGCTGGTTTTCCGGTTGGGAGAGTTCGCCGAGGCCGTTTCGAGGGCCGGAAGCCAGTAGTCGAAGGTCGTTCGCGATCTTGTTGAGCGATCCCGAGACGGTGCGAAGCGAGCCATGGGCCTGGCCCATCGCGTCGTGGGCTGCCTGGGCCTCGAAGTGATCGATCGTCTCCTCGAACTGCAAGCCCGTCTCTTGGGAGATGTACTCGATCCCGAGTTCGGGAAAGTCGGGATGAGTATTCAATCCCGTGCCGACCGCCGTCCCGCCGAGCGCGAGTTCCGCCGAACTCCTGGCCGAGCGTTACCGGGGTCGCGTCCTGCAGATGCGTGCGCCCGGTCTTGACCACGCCCGCGAACTCGCCTTCTTTTTCCTCCAGAGCCTCGGCGAGCTCTTCTAGCGCGGGGATGAGGTCGCGCTCGATCGCGCCGGCACAGGCGACGTGCATCGCCGTCGGGATCACGTCGTTCGACGACTGGCCGAAGTTGACGTGATCGTTCGGGGGGATCTCCTTCGAGCCGACCTCGCTGCCGACGATCTCCGAGGCGCGATTCGCGATCACCTCGTTGGCGTTCATATTGGAGGACGTGCCCGAACCGGTCTGGAAGACGTCGACCGGGAACTGGGCGTCGTGCTCGCCGGCGATGACTTCGTCCGCGGCTGTGACGATCGCCTCGGCAACCTCCTCGTCTACGAGTTCGAGGTCGCGGTTTGCGAGCGCGGCCGACTTCTTGACGGTCCCGAGTGCGCGGACGAACCCCCGGCCGAACGTCGTTTCGCTGATCGGGAAGTTCTCGATCGCGCGCTGAGTCTGAGCGCCCCAATAGGCGTCGGCCGGGACCTCGATCTCGCCCAAGCTGTCGGCCTCGATACGGACTTCGTCTCCGCTCTCGTCGCTCATACGTGCCTTCCCCTGGGGCCGGCCTAAAACCTACTGCCAGTAGTCCAATGCGGTTCGGGTCGGTTCTCGTCCGACCGACCAGCGTTTCCTCTATCGTCCGTCTCCGATCGCTCGTCCCGCATGACATCTCAGCAACGTCGAGCTTCTACTGTGGTCGACGTAGCGTCCCGGTCGATTTTCCCGCGCTGACCGAACGATTATTACCAGTTCTCGACTACACACCCTAAGCGAGTCATATGGGCCGCGAACACGCCCGAATCCTTCGACGGGCACGAGATGGCGACACGACAGCGCACGAGGCCCGCCAGCGGCTTCGAGACCTCAACGAAGAAATCGAGTGGGATCTCACGAGCTTGCTTCCGGATACAGCCGACGGGCCGGACGAGAAAAGCGGAGACGATGACCGACGGATGTCGAAGGCCGAATCCGAGTAGTCATACCTGCCATACCGACTCGATATCGTGAGCGCGACGACAATGGAGGGTACCGACGTGTTCGACAGCAACGTGTGGATCCTCGCACTCACCGAGTCCTCGGCCGAGGCCGAAACCCTGCTCGACGAAGTCCTCGGAGACGATCGGCGGGTCGCCGTATCGGCGTACGTCTTCGTCGAGGTGCTCGAAGCGTTCGCTCGCGAACTCGATTTAGGGGAAAGGATCGACGCGTACCAGACGGCGTTCGCCGCGATCGTCGCTGACTCTCCGTCCATCGATGGTCCCACACAGGAACGCGTCGAACGAACGGATCTCGACACGGTACGCAGTAGCGCCGAGACGAAGTTTATGACGCGAATCCTTTCGATTCAGGCCAAAGACGTCCGGATAGTACTTCTAGCGTGGGACCACTACGACGATAGCCCAACCGTCTTTACGACCGATCGTTCGTTCGCGGAGTTCGATTCGGAGCAACACGACCTCGATAGGATCTCGCTCAAGCGCGTCGATCCGGATGTGTGCTACCATCAGCGGAGAGTGTAGTACGTTCGTCCGACTCTCGGCTCCGTCCTCTTCCCGCTCCGACTACGACCAGCGTCCCGCTTGTGACAGCGCCTGTCGATCGGTCTGATCCGGTTAGTCGTCCGCGAACGCGTCCATCGCGACGAGAGCGTTCGTCACCGGGTGATAGCCCGGCTCGACGCGAGGCCCGTCGTTCGCCGGTGCGATAGGCTCCCCTTCGCGGGAGACCTTCTCGCACCAGGTGCCGTATTTCGGGTTGATCAGGTGCTCGCGGGCGTACTGCCAAAAGCGGTCGTAGTGCTCTATGTATCCCTCATCGTCCCGGCCGAGGAGCGCCGCCGCGCCGATTCCCTCCGCTACTTCCCAGCCGTATTTGTCGGGGACGATCGGCGTACCGTCGGCCTCGACGGTGTAGTAAAAGCCGCCGAACTCCTCGTCCCAGCCGATCTCGAACGCGACGTCGAACAGCTCACGGGCGCGTCCCCCGAGCCAGGACTCCTCGCGGCGGTCGGCGAGCAACTGTAATAGTTTGGCCCACTCCGCGTGATGGCCGGGTTGAAAGCCCGGCGGGCGGAGCTGGTGGCGTGGTTCGTCGCGATTGTACTCGAAATCGGGTTCCCAGTCGGCGGTGTAGTGCTCGACGAGGAGGCCGCGTTCGGTAGGTGGGTCGCGGACGAGCGCGTCGGCGACCGTGTACGCCCGATCGAGATAGCTCTCATCGCCCGTCGCGTCGAAGGCAGCGATGTAGGCCTCACAGGCGTGCATGTTCGCGTTCTGTCCGCGGTACTCGGTGACATTCCAATCGGCGTCGGCCTCGGCTCGATGGAGGCCGTACTCCGGTTCGAAGAAGCGCTCATCGAGCAGCGAGGCGACCTGCTCCAAGCGACCTTCCGCACCCGGCAGTCCGATCTCGGCCGCGGCGGCACACGCGAGCAGGCAGAAGGCGTGGCCGTAGCAGTGCCGCGAGGGATCGACGGTATCGTTGCCGTCGAGCATCCAGTCGAACCCCCTGCGGTCGGCGTCGGCAAAGGCGTCGAACAGGAAGGAAAACCCGTGTGTCGCCGCCGATCGACACCAGTCGGGTCCGCCGACCTGCACGCCGACGCAGAAGTTATACACCAGCCGACAGGTACCGACGAGATGTTTTGCGGCGTCGTCGTAGACGTGACCGTCGCGTTCGTCGCGGTCGAGGCGATACCCTCCATACCGGTGGTCGATACACTCGGGGTACTGAAACGAGAGGACGTTGCGGACCTGCTGGCGGAGCGCCCATGGGTCGCGGAAGGTCTGTGTCGGCATCGTCCTCCCCTCGACGGCCAGCGAATTAAGCGCGACGGCGATACCTCGCCTCGGTGACTCGCCCTCTCACCGGGCCGAGAGCCGATCGAGTTCGCCGGACTCGACTCGTGAGCCCGCGTATCGTCTCACTCCAGTTCGACTCTCGTTCCGCGCTCTGCGGCCTCGTGGATCGCCTCGATCGCCCGCATGTCGAGAAGGCCGTGCTCGCCGTCTGCGTGGACGGGTTCGTCGGCTAACAGTTGATTCGAGAAGTACTCGAACTCCTCTTCCATCTGGTCGGCGTCGACCGTATGCTCGAACTCGCCGCCCTCGTGTGTGACTCCCAACGTCGTTTCCATGTGGAAGGCGGGATCGAGCGTTAGCTTTCCCTCCGTGCCGACGATCTCCAAACTGGTCGTGTCGTAGGCGTTCTGACTGGCCGTACACGCGGCGTAGGTACCGTCGTCGAACTCGATCGAAAAGGCGGCGTGTTCGTCCGGAACGGCCTCGAACGCTTCGTCAGGCGAGCGCATCATCGCGTCGACCGCGATCGGGTCCGCGTCGAGGAGATACCTGGCGGTGTTGAGCGGGTAGATCCCCAGATCCATCACGGACGTCCCGTAGCCGCTCAGCTCGGGATCGAGACGCCACTGGTCGGGATCGTCGATCATCTCGAGGAGGGGTTGGGCGTTCTGCCCGCGGACGAGTACCGGCGTGCCGATCAGCCCGCGTTCGATAACCGTCCGTGCGAGCCTGACGACCGGCTCGGTGTGCATCCGGTAGGCGATCATGAGCGTCACGTCATCGCCTTTGCATCGCTCCGTCATCCGCTCGGCGCGCTCGACGGTCGCTTCCATCGGTTTCTCACAGAGCACGTCCTTGCCGTGGTCGGCCGCCGCGATGACGTACTCCAGATGGGTCGCGTTCGGCGTACAGACGTAAACCGCGTCGTAGGCGTCGAGCGCTTCGCCCTCCTGAAACTCCTCGTAGGTCAGTGCCGTCTCGATCGACGATACCTCACTACTCAGTCGGTCGGCCTTCTCGCGACTGCTGCTCACCGCGACGGTCGCCGAAGCGAGCGAGGCCGATTCGAGCGCCGGTACGACGAACTCCTGTGTCCACCAGCCCAGTCCAACCAATGCGAACCGGACGGTGCCGTCCTCGACCGTTTGCCAGTCCCGTTCCGTCGCAAGCGAGGGATACCCTTCGAGGGCCATGACGACACACCGCCGAGTACGAACAAAAGCGTACTCCATGCTCTCCCGTCGAAGCGCCCGCTGGGACGATGGCTCGATCGAACGCGAGGCACGCCCGAGAGGTGCGGACAGTACGTATTAGCGTTACTTCCGGGGGTCCCTCCTTCGCGAGCGCCCGAGACGACTCTGATGGAGTTTTATACGGGAGTCCGGGACGAACGGATGTGAGCAGTCCGGAAGCCTCGAACCGACAGGCACGAACCGGCGAGAATCGTCTGCGACTGTGGGTTCTGCTCGACGCACACCGAGTGGTACTCGCGAGCGGGATGGCACTCGGCGTCTTCGTCGCGCTGGTCGTACTCGGCGCGCTCGATCCGACCCCGCTCAGGGTAGTCATGCGGGGCACGGACCCGACCGACACGGTGTTCCAGGCGCTCGTCGGCGGCGTCATCACCGGCGTGACGCTCATCATCTCGATCGCTCAGCTGTCGGTCTCCCAGGAGTTAGGACCGGCCAGCAATCAGCGCGAGCGGATGACCGCTTCCTTGACCCTCCAGGAGGACATCGAGGACGCGGCCGATTCGATCGGCGGTCCCAGTCCGTCGACGTACTTAGGCCTCCTCTGTGCGGCGAGCCGACAGCAAGCGAGGACGCTCGAAGAGGCGGTCGCCGACAACGACGACGCGACGTTGCGCGATCGGGTCGATCGGTTTGCCGATCGGGTCATCGAGAACGCAGACGCCATCGAAGCGGACCTCACGGACGCGCGGTTCGGCGAGTTCGAGATGGTTCGGGCGGCGCTCAATTATAATTACTCCTGGAAGATATACGCGGCGCGGCGACTCCGGATCGATCACGAAGACTCGCTTTCGGACGAGGAGAGCGACGCGTTCGACGAAATGACCGACGTACTACAACTGTTCGGCCCGGCACAGGAGTACTTCAAGACCCATTACATCCAGTGGGAGTTCGTGAACCTCTCGCGGGCGATCATGTACGTCGCGATCCCCGCGCTGACGGTCGCGATCGCGATGCTCATCTACGTGGACCCGGGGGTGTTTCCCGGAGGGACCCTCGGCATCGATCACATGACGTGGGTCGTCAGCGCGGCCGCCACGTTTACTGTACTCCCGTTTCTCGTCTTCGTCTCGTATATGTTCCGCATCGCCACGGTCTCGAAGCGTACCGGGACGACCGGCCCGTTCATCCTCCGGGATGCCGAACGTCTCGACGTCTTCGACTGGTAACGCGAGCGCGACATGAGCTCCCTCTGGGGACGAAATCGGTGCCGGCCCGAGTTTTCCTCTCGCGCCGACCACGGTGACACGACCGCTCCCGCGGACGCCGCGCCCTATTTCACGATGCGATACCGTCTTTTTATCGCTATACGTTCGATCGATCAATCGGATATCGATATGACTGCACGGCAACGAAACGGGCCGCTCGACGGGCTCCGGGTCATCGATTGCTCCAGGATGATCGGCGGCGGTTCGCAACGGCACAGCTCGCCGACTTCGGCGCGAGCGTCGTGATGGTAGAACACCCCCAACAGGGTGATCCCATTCGCGAGTGGCCGCTCTTCGACGACGAAGCGACCGAGACCTCGCTATGGTAGAAGTCGATCGGACGTAACAAACGCTGTGTCACGCTCGACCTGAGCGACGAGGCGAGCGCAGCGCTCCTCACGGAACGTCGCCGAAGCCGATCTGTTCTTCGAGAACTTCCGGCCCGGAACCGTGGAGCGGTGGGGGCTCGGGCCCGAGTCGCTCCGCGAGGTGAACGAGGCGCTGACCTACGTCCGGATGTCGAGTACGGACAGGCCGGTCCTCGTTCACGAAAACCCGGTTTCGGCTCGACCGCCGAGGAGATCTCGGGGTGGGCACACGTCAACTGCTTTCCCGACCGCGAGCCGCTCCTCCCGCCGATCAGCCTCGCCGACCTCACCGCCGCGGCGTTCGCCGTCCAGCCGGCGCTGTTCGCGATCCTCGAGCGCGACGTCGGCCGCGGGGGAAGCGACGAGTGACAGGCCATCGACGTGAGCCTCTACGAGCCGCTCTTCGGTCCGTTCCCCGGCGATATCGAGGCCTACGATCGTAACGGCCGGGTCCGAGGTCGGACCGGTAATCGCCACCCGAGCGCCGCGCCCCGGAACGTCCACGCGACCGCCGACGGGTACGTCACGCTTTCGGCGTCCTCTCAGGCCGTCTTCGAGAACGTCGCCGCGGCCATCGATCGTCCCGACCTCCTCGACGACGAGCGCTTTGCGACCAACGACGATCGCGTCGAGAACGCCGCGGCACTCGACGCCGCTATCGAGGCGTGGACGAGCGAGCGCCCGACCGAAGCGGTCGTCGCAACGATGGGAGACCACGACGCCATCGTCGGGCCGGTCTACGACGTGGCGGACGCCTTCGAGGACGACCAGTACCGAGCGAGGGAGGCCCTGGTCGCGATCGAAGACCCCGAGTTCGGCGAACTGCGGACGGCCGCGCCCGTTCCGAAGTTCTCGCGGACGCCCGGGGAGGTCGATCACGTCGGACCGCGACACGGCCAGCACAACGAGGAGGTCTATCTCGGAGAAGTCGGTCTCGACGAATCGGAGTACGAGCGGCTCCGCGCGGAGGGGATCGTATGAGTTCGCTACGGGGTACGACTACGATACAGGGGGACCTTACGGAACTCGGACCGGAAACGGGACGGGAACCACGTGTAGGGGTCGCCGGTGTTAACTCTCGGTGTCCGGTAGCCGGCCTATGATCGAGTTCAAGGACCTAACCCTCCGTGAGGGGTCACAGGTCCCGGGACTGCGTATCTCCGAGGAGACGGGCATACGAGTACTGGACGACCTCGCGACGCTCGACGTCGATCGCGTCGAGGTGTCATTCCCTCGTGCCCGCCCGCGCGAGTCCTGGTACCGACACGCCGACGAGCTGGGCCTCCGGACGGCGGCGCTCGCCCGGGCGACGGCCGAGGACGTGGACGCGGCGCTCACCGTCGCCCCCGACGAGATCGAGGTCGCTATGACCAGTTCGGATATCCAGCTCGAACACGCGCTCGGAAAGCGGCGTGAACAAGCCCGCGACGCCCTCGTCTCGAACCTGACGCGGGCGCTCGACGGCGGCGTCGATGCCGGTGTCGCGTTGATGGACGCGATCCGCGCCGACGACGACTTTCTCGTCGCGACCGCTCGCGCCGCCGTCGGCGCGGGCGCAAAGCACGTCACGCTCGCCGACACGACGGGTGTCGGTACCCCCGCGGCGGTTCGCGAGACCGTCGGCGCAGTCGCGGCGGAGATAGGTGGAGAGGCGGCGGTTGCGATCCACACCCACGACGACATGGACGTCGCGACCGCGAACGCCGCGGCCGGCGTGACGGCGGGGGCGACGAGCGTCGACGTCACGGTCGGTGGCGTCGGGGAACGGGCGGGCAACGCACCGCTCGAAGCGCTCGCCGTACTGTTGGCCGAGCGGGGCGACGACCCGGCGCTCGCTCTCGACAGCCTCGCTCCGGTCTGTCGACGTGTCCACGAGCACCTCGGTATCGACGTGCCGCCGGGCACGCCGGTCGTCGGCGAGCGGGCGTACCGCCACGAGAGCGGCATGCACACGGCGGCGATGTTACGCGAACCGAGCACGTACGAACCGTTCGATCCGGTCGACTACGGCGGCCGGCGGGAACTGCTCTTCGGCGAGGAGACCGGCCGTGGTGCGGTTCGAAGCCTGCTCGCGGCGGCCGGACGGGAGCCGACCGATGAAGCGATCACCGAGACGCTGAGCGCCATCGAGGAAGCCGCCACGGAGAGAGGCGAACCGCTGGATGAGGACGAAGCTCGACAACTCGTTCGAACTACCGATCGCTGACCGCGCCGAACGGCTCTTGCGCTCGGTATGATCGAATCGAGTTCGGTTTCGCTTACGCTGCCGGACTAACCCCGGATTCGAGAATCGTCACCTGTTCGCCACCTCACGACCGTGCGGGACCTCAACTCGATCCGCTACCGATCTCCGCGATGCGATCGCTTCCCGCCTCGACGAAGCCACCGTGATAACAGAGCGTCCGAGCGACATCGAGGCCTGCCAAGCGCTCGACGGAAGTCAGTGCTTCGTCCATGTTCTCGCTCATATCGGGTCGCGGCCCGACGAGTCCGTCCTCGTCGACGGTTAGTGCGTCCGCCGCGACGAGCAACCGCTCGTCGGGTAGGTACACCGATACGTAACCCGGTGTGTGTCCAGGGGTCTCGATTACGTGTGCAGGGCCACCGGCGTGTGGAAGGTGGCCTCGCCGCCGAATTCGAGGTTGACCCGCGCGGGCGGATACCGCTCACCGTCGTTCGGGCCGCGCGGGTCCTCGCGGCCGTTGACGACGGGACCGGCGCGCTCGTGAGCGACGACGGGCGCTCCGGATCGGTCGACGACGGACGCCAGGCCACCGGCGTGGTCGCCGTCCTGGTGGGTTATCAGGACCGTCGCGACGTCGTCGAAACCGAAACCGGTCTCGTTGAGGCGCGCTTCGAGCTGACCTACCGTGTCCGGCAGGCCCACGTCTAACAACAGGAGCCCCCGGTCGGTCTCGATCGCGCTCGGGTGCAATCGCAGCTCTCGCCCGTCGAGTTCGACGTCGAGCGGTAGTGCGTGGACAGATGATGGAAGAGCCATAGTCGCTAGTAACATTGTCCGCTATCGCTAAAGCAGTTGATATCCGAGTAGCGGTGTTTCGACCGACCCGTTCCGACGGAAGCTCGCGGGACGCGATCGATCTCGAGTCGCTCGATCGAGCCGGCATGCTCGGAATCCCCAAGAACGAGTTCGGGCCAGTCTCGAAATCGCGCCGAATCGTTCCTCGGCCCTCCTTGGCGAAGCTATATGGCCCTCTCGGCGGACGTGCGAACGATGACAACGAACCTACGCGAACGACTGTCGAACAACGAGACACTGATCGGCACCTTCCAGATCTGTGCGTCGCCGATGGTCGCGGAAACCCTCGGCGAGGCGGGCATGGACTTCGTGATCTTCGATCAGGAACACGGGCCGCTGACCGCCGAAACGACCCTTTCGCTGGCGATGGCGCTCGACGACACCGGCTGTACCAGCGTCGTCCGAGTGCGGGAGAACTCGCCGCCGGAGATCCAGCGCGCGCTCGATATCGGCGCGGACGCCGTCCAGATCCCACAGATAGAGACGCTCGAGGACGCACGGGCGGCGGTCGACGCCGCCAAGTTCTCGCCGGTCGGCGAACGTGGACTCTCGAAGTACGTGCGCGCCGGCGAGTACGTCGGTTCGGACTCCTATGCCGCCGAGGAAAACGAGCGCACGAGCGTCGTCGTCCACGTCGAAGGTGAACGCGGCGTCGAGAACATCGACGACGTCCTCTCGGTCGAGGGGATCGACGTGATCTTCCTCGGACCCTATGACCTCTCCCAATCGCTCGGTATCCCGGGCCAGGTCCGTGACGAACGCGTCGAGTCACTGATGACCGACGTCTGTGATCGGGCCGCCGACGCCGGACGCGCCGTCGGTACGTTCGCGGACGACCCCGAGATGGCCCGTCGCTGGACGGACGTCGGCGTCGAGTACGTCGCGCTGTCGGTCGATCTCCCGATCTTGCATCGCGCCGCGGAGGGGGCCCACCGACAAGCGATCGGAGACGAATAACCGTTCTCCTGCCCTACTGATTCCCTCGTTGACGCCCGGAGGATGATACGAAAGTATATACACGAGAGAGGGGTACGACGCGGCGAATGCCACGAGCAGTCGTCACCGGCGGTCTCGGCGGATCGGCGAGTTGGATCGTTGCCTCGCTCGCGGAACAGGGATGGGACGTGCGCTGCATCGACTTCGACAGGCCGGATCCGGAGGCCGGCCCGCCGAACGTCGATTTCCGGGCGGCGGACCTCACCGATCGGGGATCGACCCGGGAACTAATAGACGAGTTCGACCCCGATCACGTCGTCCACTTCGCGGCCTTTCCGAACCCGCTCGGCCACGCGGGCGGGCAGGTCTACGAGAACAACACAGTGGCCACCTATAACGTCCTCACCGCGGCCGGCAGTACCGGGGCGGACGCCGTCTGGGCGTCGAGCGAGACGGTCTATGGGACCGTCTTCGCCGAGCCGTCATTCCTCCCCGATTACTTCCCGATCGACGTTGACCACCCGCTTCGCCCGGAGGACCCGTACGCCACGTCGAAGGTCTCGGGCGAGGAGGTCGCGAAAACGGTCACTCGGCGGTACGATGTCGACGTCGCCTCGGTTCGGCCCTCCTGGATCAACTATCCCGGCGAGTACCAGACGAGCGTCATCCGCGAGCACTTCGACGCCGAGACCGCCGACCTCGGCGACGACTTCGGAATCACGAGCCACGAGGCGGCCGGCAACTTCTTTTCATACGTGGACATCCGTGACGTGGTCTCGCTCGTCGAAACCGCGATGGAAGCCGATCTGGACGGTCACGATCGCTTTATGGCCGTCGCCGCCGACAACTACCTCGACGTCGACACGGCCGAAGCCGTCGAGGCGGTCTACGGCGATCTCCCCGACCAGTGTGACCTGAGCGGCGACGAGTCGGCCATCGACTACGAGCGCGCCCGGGGAGTCCTCGACTGGGCACCTGAACACTCCTGGCGCGAGGCCGAGACCGAGTCGGTCGAAGGGCCCGGTTTCCTGTAGCTACCGCCTTCGCTCGGGTCGGCCGAGTCGAGCTATCAGCTTTTCCTCATGAGCCGGCAATACTGGACTCGTTCGGAGGTAGGTATGCCGACGGGTATCGAGCCGCATTCGCGAACTCCGTGCGACGGCGAAGCATATATCGCATCGTGGCAGTTGTACACGATATGGCGAGTCTGTCACTGGTCGACGCGACGAAGGAGTTCGACGGCGACGGCGGGGGAATCGTCGCCGTCGACCACCTCGATTTAGATATCCAGGACGGGGAGTTCCTCGTCCTCGTCGGGCCGTCGGGGTGTGGGAAGTCGACGACGCTACGGATGGTCGCTGGCCTCGAATCGCCGACGAGCGGCGAGATCGCCATCGACGAGGAGGTGATTCACGACCAGACGCCACAGGAACGCGACATCGCGATGGTGTTTCAGTCCTACGCGCTGTACCCACACATGACCGTCCGCAGGAACATGGCGTTCGGGCTCGAGGAATCGACCGACCAGTCCGCAGACGAAATCGACGAGCGCGTCACCGAGGTCGCAGAGACCCTCGACATCGGCGAACTGCTCGATCGAAAGCCCGGAGCGCTCTCGGGTGGCCAGCAACAACGCGTCGCGCTCGGCCGGGCGATCGTCCGCGACCCGAAGGTCTTCCTCCTCGACGAACCGCTCTCCAATCTCGACGCCAAGCTCCGGGCGGAGATGCGAACGGAGCTCCAGCGACTCCAGGAGGAGCTGGGAGTGACGACCGTCTACGTCACCCACGACCAGACCGAGGCGATGACGATGTCCGACCGGATCGCCATCCTCGACGGCGGCAAACTCCAGCAGGTGGGGACGCCGATGCAGTGCTATCACGAACCGGCGAACCTCTTCGTTGCGGGCTTCATCGGC
This sequence comes from Halobacteriales archaeon QH_6_64_20, assembly GCA_003021235.1. Lineage (GTDB taxonomy): Archaea > Halobacteriota > Halobacteria > Halobacteriales > Halococcaceae > PXQR01. The sequence goes on from PXQR01000061.1 coordinate 48,615, forward strand.
GAACCCTCGATGAACTTCTTCGACGTCTCTTTGGACGGTCGTACCCTCGTGAGCGAGGAGTTCGAGTACACCCTCTCGGAGGAGACGGTGACCGAGGTCGAAGCGAGCACGGATCTCGTGTTGGGTATCCGGCCCGAGGACGTCGAGATCGCCGCCGAGTCGGGCGAGGAAAACCAGTTCCGTGCGGTCGTGGACGTCGTCGAGCCACACGGCAACGAGAACGCGGTTCACCTCCACTTCGCCGAGGGGGACGGGCGGACGTTTACCGTCACGATCGGCGGCATGCGACGTCTCGACGGCGGACAGACCGTCGGCGTCCGCTTTCCCGAAAACGCGATCCACCTGTTCGACGCCGAGACCGGCGAGACGGTCCGCAACCGGGTCTTCGAGGAAGTCGAGCAGGTCGAACAGCTCGGAACGTCCTCCGCGGCCCGCTGACGAGCGATCGCTTCCGACGCCCTATCAGCTCGGAGCCGACATCGCTCAGGTGAAACGATCGATTATCGAGCCACGAAAGCCGTCTTCCTGGCATTGGGTGCCATTCATCACAACACATAAGAGTCCGCGAGTACGTCATCGTCCATGCCAGAAGATGGTGATAATGGCAGGGATTCCCTGACGCGTCGACGGATGATGCAGGCCGGAACGGCCGGCGTCGGTATAATGATGGCCGGTTGCACCGGCGGCGGAGGTAACGGCGGTGGCGGCGGCAACGGTAGTGGCGGCAGTGGTGGCGGCGGGTCGAGCGACGCGCCGATGGAGGCGCTTCACGGCTGGACCGGCGGCGACGGCGCGGAAGCCGTCGACGTTCTCGTCTCGATGTTCGAGGAACGCTATCCGGACGTCCCTCACGATATCAAAGCCATCGGCGGCGACGCGAACGCCGATCTCAACGCGACGGTCGCTCGCCGGCTCGCCAACCGCAACCCGCCGGATTCCTTTGCCTCCTGGCCGGGCAAGACGATGACGCAGTACGAAGGTCGGCTGATGGACATCACCGGCGTGTGGGAGGAGAACAACTACACGGAGACGATGCACCCGAAGTCGTTGCCGGCGAACAAGCTCGGCGACGCGTTTCGAGCCGTCCCGATCGGCTCCCACCGGTTGAACAACCTCTTTTACAACACCGCCGTCATCGAGGAGGCTGGCGTCAACCCCGACAATTTGGATTCGTACGACGGCTTCATCTCGGCGCTCGACAAGGTGCAGAACAACACCGACAAGATCCCGATGACTATGACCACGAAAGGGTCGTGGGCAAACCTCCAGTACTTCGTCGAATTCATGCTCGGGACCGAAGGCCAGCAGGCGTACGAGGCGTGGCTCGACGGTGACGGCGACCGGCAAGCCCTGGTCCGCTCGCTACAGAAGACGGCGAACGTCATCACGAACTACACCAACGAGGACAAGTCCTCGATCAACTTCCCCGAGGCCAACGACAAGCTCATCAACGGCAATGCGGCCTTCTTCACGATGGGGAACTGGGCCGCCGGCATGTATCGCAACGCCGATGACTTCGAGTACAAAAAGGACTGGGACTGGGTCGCGTTCCCCGGGACCGGGGACATGTACGTCTGGCACCTCGACTCGTTCCTGTTCACCAGGGACTCGAACACACCGGAGAAGGCGAAGACGTTCGCGAAGTTCATCGGCTCGAAGGACCTCCAGGTCGAGTTCAACAACCTGAAAGGGTCGATCCCGCTCCGGACCGACATCGACGAGTCGCGGCTGTGGGAGTTCCTCCAGTTCAACGTCGAGGACCTCAACAGCATGAACAAGTTCCCGCCCACCCTCGCACACGGTCTCGCAGCCACGCCCGAGAACCTCAGTGCGTGTGAGGACGCTATTGCCTCTAACTTCATGGGACCGTACGACCCCGACGCGACGGCCGAGGCCCTGATGCAGGTCTTCTAACGCTCCGACAGTTCCGACAGCTCCGACAGGACTCACTACGACTCTCACGACTCCCATCACTCGAAACTCATGGCAGGCTCACAGGACACCGCTACCGGCTCCCGAACGATCGGCGGCGGCGAAACCGACTGGCGCACACGTGTAGAGACCTTCTCGAAGAGCGACTTCGTCCGATCCTTTCCCTACTGGTTCGTTCCCTTTTCGCTCGTAGGAATGGGCGTCTACGGCGGCATCGGCTGGAACACCGTCATCTCGCTCACCGACTACGAGGGGTTCGACCGACCGGACTACACGAACCTCGACTTCTCGATGTACGCCCAGGCGCTAAGCGATCCGTGGGTGTACCTCACCGCGAAGAACACGCTCGTGCTCCTGATCGCGTTTACGACGATCACGCTGGTGCTCGGCCTCCTGCTCTCGATTTTGCTCGATAGGGGAATCCGGTACAAGGAGAAGATCCAGACGATCTACCTGCTTCCGATGGCGCTGTCGTTCGTCGTGACCGCACAGTTCTGGCTCTGGATGTACAACGTCAACAACGGATTGGTGAACGCCGTCGTCGGCGTCTTCGGCCTCGGACCGTTCAACTGGATCGGGAATCCGGATCTCGTCTTGGGGGCAGTGATCTTCGCGCTGATCTGGCAGTACAGCGGCTACGCGATGGTCGTCTTCCTCGCCGGGCTCCAGGCGATCCCGGACGACCAGTTCGAGGCCGCTCACATCGACGGCGCGGGCGTCTTCAAGACCTACTGGCGCGTCATCATCCCACAGCTCAAGTCGTCGTCGGTCAGCGCGGCCGTCGTGCTCATGGTCTTCGCGCTGAAGGCGTTTACCTTCCTCTATGCGATGTTCGGCCAGTACCGCGTCCCGAAGGCGACGGACATCCTCGCGACGCTGATGGTTCGGGAGGCGTTTATGCTTCAACACTGGGCGTACGCGGCTGCTATCGGCACGATACTACTGGTGATGGCACTGGCCGTCGTCGCGCCGTACCTCTGGTACCAGTACGGCCAAGGGAGTCTCTGAGATGAGTCGACCGACGCGAACCACGGAGGAAAGCATCGCTCGGGTACTGCCCGAACTCGACTACTCGAAGATCGCCCTCTCGCTCGTCGTAATGCTCTTTTTCGCCTTCTTCGTCTCCCCGATCTGGACGGGATTAGTTACCGCCTTCAAGACTACCGGGGCCGTGACCGCGACGACGCCGTTCGTCCCGGTCCTGCCGGGCACCGAAGGGTTCACGCTCGCGAAGTGGACGCGGGCGATCGGCTACCTCTCGACGGGCTTCGTCAACAGCCTCGCCATGACGATCCCCGCGACGATCGTAAGCGTCTTTCTCGGGAGTACGGCCGCCTACGGCCTCACGCTCGTCGACTGGAACGAACGGCTACAGTTCGGGATACTGATCCTGTTCATCGCCGGCATCTTCATCCCCTACCAAGCAGTATTGGTCCCGCTGTCGGACTTCTGGATCAACCTCGTCCCGCTGGTGGATATCCTCGCGCCGGTATGGCAACTGCCATTCCTGGAACCCGATCACGCACGCTTGCTTTCGTTGACGATCACCCATGTCGTCTACGGTATCCCGCTGTGTATGTTGCTGTTCCGGTCGTATTACCTGACGCTGTCGGACGAACTGGTCGAAGCGGCCAAGATCGACGGCGCGACGATCTCCCGCATCTACCGGCGGATCATCCTCCCGCTATCGAAGCCGATGATCGGCGTCGTCTTCATCTACCAGTTCACGGCCATCTGGAACGAATTCCTCTTTTCGCTCACTCTCATCGGAAGTTCTTCGAGTCCCGCGGCGACGGTCACGCTCGTCCTCTCGGGGATGGGTGTCGACCTCTCGGGTATCGACTTCGGCTTCCGGATGGCCGGGGCCTTCGTCGCCGCGATGCCGACGCTGATCATCTACGTACTGTTCGCCGAGCAGTTCGCCCGGGGACTCGCCGAGGGCAACACGTGATTCAGTCCTCGTTGCCGAGCTAACCCCGACCTCACTCCTCTCGATTCGTTCGGCTCCGTACCCGTTCCGGTCGCGTCTTCGCTCGTTACGTTCCCGCTCGATCGCATTCTCGCTCTCCGTCCGTTCGTTTCGGTCGGTTCGCGAAACGGTTACCCCTGGACGGACTGTACGTTCGACGTGATGGAGCCGACGGCGAAAAGGGTCGATCCTGACACTCATGGCGGTGGCGAGCGGTGTCGGTAAACCGTGGCTCCGCGGTCTCCTGGGCCATCGCGCTCGGGCTGTTCGCGGGCTCGGTCGCCGGCTCGGTCGTCCCGGCCGAGACGGGAGCGGCCGAACTCCGGCATATCGTCGGTTTCGTGCTCGTCTTCTCGCCCGTGATCTATCTGCTGATCGTCCGCCGGTGGGCGCTCTGGCAACGCAAGTCACCATCCGTCCGCTTCGTCGTCTTCGTCCTCTCGACGCTGGTCGGGATCGGCGTCCTCACGACGACCGTGAGTCTCGTCGTCGGCCCTGCCGAAAACGCCGCGCGGGTCGTCGAGCCGCTCGCGGCTATCGTCGGCTTCGCGGTCGCCGCCTGGGTGACCTTCGACGGCGGAGCCGAGCGGATCTGGTCGGAGCTCCTCTCCCGGACGGACATCGAGTGGTGAGCAGGGAAGCGGACGATCGAACAACCGGACTATCGAACGACCAGACGACTGGGCGACCGGGTGACTGGGACCAAACGATCGGATTATCGCAGTTCGGTGTACGATCGCTCGGGGAGATCGCCTCCGTCGAGCGCGAGCGGTTCGAACTCGCCGATCGTAATATCGGAGTGATCGGCCAGTTCCCTTCCTACTGGCTCGCTCACGACGAACTCGCCGAGGTCGAGCGTGTTCGGTACCCTGACGAACCGCATCGCTTCCGCGCTTCGCACGCCGGTCGTCGAGTACGCGAGCGAGAGCGCGGTCACGTCGGTCGGGACGACGACCGGCAGGCGCGCGCGGGCCGGTTCGCCACCGGTGATCGCGTTCAGGTAGGTGTCGGCGAGGTCGAGGGCGTCTACGGCCTCCCGATGAGCGAAGTCCGCGAGCCCGATGCCGATTCCGTTGCCGTGTGAGCCCTCGGTGAGCGAGCGGATGTGGATTCGCGTGAAATCCGGACTGTCGGGTTCGGGCTGACCGTACATGAGCAAGCGGCCGAGGACGTTCGTGTCCATACCAGTGCCCGAAACGTCCTTTCCCTGTTCGTCGACCACTAACAGGTCGAGGTCGTCGACCGGTAAGGTAGGCAGGAGTTCCTTCGATCGCTCCAAGAGAGCGGGTTCCCGCTCGACGATCTCGCCGACCGGAACGCCCTCGATCGAGGCGGCGCGGTCCTCGGCGTTCTCGATGATCGCGACGCCGCCGAGAACCGGAGTACTCGAAAAGAGGGTCGAAGCGCGTTCGGGGAAGACCTCTTCGTGGCCCTTCGCGATCGCGGCGTTGTGAGCGACCTCCGCGCCGCGCTGTTTGCCGATGCCGATAACGGCCATCTTGCACAGTCCGCTCTCGATCCGGCCGGAAAAATCGGTGTGGGCTTTCACTCGATTGACGATTACGATGGCGTCGGCCTCTATCGCGTCGACCGACGCGTAGACCGGTCGGCCCTCCGCGTCCTCGCCTACCTCTTCGACGTCCATCGACGACCGTATCTCACAGCCGATCGATTCCTCGGTGATTCCGAGCGAGGCGAGCGTCTCGACTTGACCGTCAGCCGTTCCCCCACCGTGACTGCCCATCGCGGGGAACAGGAAGGGCGCGAATCCGCGGTCTTCGAGTTCGGCGACGGCCGCCCGGAGCACGGCGGGCTTGTCGTGGATACCGCGACTGCCTGCCGTGATGGCGATCCGTGCATCAGGATCGAGATCGTCGAAGTCGATCGCGTCGAGCGCTTCGGCGGTGGCGGCGTCGATGTCCTCGACCTGGGGGTGATCGCGCTCGTGGCGAGCGGGCGCGACCCGCGGGAAGTCCTCCATCGAGACGTCGTTGACGGCTTCGAGCGCGTCGCGGTCGGGTACGGTGAGCATGGCGTTTCCCGTTTCGTGGCGAAGGAGTATCTACTTATGGGCGGTAGGACGACTGGTATGACTGTACCGATGGAACGGTCGGAACGGACGGCCATTGGAACGAACGGCCGACCGCGATACTGGACGCTCTCGAAGCGAGCGACTTCGAGAACACCATGACCTACCGAGCGCTCGTGGTCGCCGACGACCTGACCGGGGCGATGGATTCGGGCCACGAGTTCGCCGCCCGCGGGTTCGATACCGTCGTCACGCTCGTCGAGGAGCAAGTCGATAGCGACGTGCTCGTCGTCGACACCGACTCGCGGTCGGCGTCGGCGTCGGCGGCCGAACGGGCAGTCGAGGAAGCCATCGACATCTATCCCGCCGCACTCGTCTACAAGAAGGTCGACTCGACGCTCCGGGGGAATCCGATAGCCGAGACCGACACGGCCATCGCGGCCGCGGAGGCGGACCTCGCTCTCGTCGCCCCGGCGTTCCCGGCGACCGGCCGCACCACGGTCGACGGTGCGCACCTGGTAGACGGCGTCCCGGTCACCGAAGCGCTCGACGACGCCGGGACGCCGCCGACGTCCCATCTGCCGACACTGCTCGCGGATTCGGCGTACCCGGTCGCGACGTGCCCGATAGCGTGTGTCGAGCGGGGCTCCGAGGCGATCCGTGCGTCGTTTCCGGACGTAGGCGAGCCAGCGATCGTCGTCCCTGACGCCAGCAGCGAGGAACATCTCGACGCGATCGCGCGGGCGGTGGCCGAGAACGACCGTCGCGTGCTCTTCGTCGGCAGTGCCGGTCTCGCGCGACACGTCCGACTCC
>PXQR01000061.1:55436-76878 GCA_003021235.1 Halobacteriales archaeon QH_6_64_20
GTCGCGCGAGCGGTAACCGATCCGGCCACGGCGGCGACCGCGGCGAGTACCCCGGCGATCGAAGCGCTATCCGACGGGCAAACGGCGGTCGTGACGTCGGTGCCCGACCGCGAAGCGATCGAGCGCGCACGGGAGGCGGGTGCGGCGGCCGGGGTGGAAGACGTCGGCGAGCGGCTCGAACGCGCGCTCGCTACGGTCGCAGGGGAGGTATACGCCGAGCACACGCCCGAAGGGCTCTTTCTGACCGGCGGCGCGATCGCTATCGGAGTTCTCGACGAACTCGACGCGACCGGTGTCCGCCCCACCGGCGAGGCGATCGAACGGGGCGTCCCGGTCGGAGCAGTGCTGGGCGGGCACGCACATGATACAGCAACGATCACGAAAGCCGGCGGGTTCGGCACCGAGCGGACAATAGCTAACTGCCTGGCGTGCCTCCGACAGGGAGACCAGTGCTCATGAGTAACGAACAGCGTGCCCGAAGGGAGGAGCAAGGAGGGAGCACACGGAGACCGGTCGTCGGGATCACGATGGGCGATCCAGGGGGGATCGGCGCGGAGGTTATCGTCGCTGCCTACCCCGATCTCGTCGAACACGCACGGATCGTCGTTATCGGCGATAGCGAGGTACTGACGACAGCCGTCGAGTCGCGCGAAACGGACGTCGAGATCCGGCCGGTCGCGTCGGCGGCGGCAGCGAGCGCCGATCCCGAGGCCATTGCACTTCTGGACCTGGACAACGTCTCGGAACTCGTCCACGGCGAAGTACGCGAGGAGTACGGACGGGCGAGCCTGGAGTACGTCGAACGCGCGATCGAGTTGGCTCAGGAGGGTGCTATCGACGCGATCGCGACCGCACCGATCAACAAGGGCGCTACCCGGCTGGCGGGGGCAGAACACGCCGGTCACACGGGACTGCTCGCCGAGCGAACGGGTGTGAGCGAGTACTCGATGATGCTCATCGAGGGACCGCTCCGGGTCACACACGTCAGCACGCACGTCCCGCTACGGGAGGCGATCGACCGCGTCACCACCGACCGCGTGGCCTCGACGATCGACGTCACGGACGGAGCACTGCGTGATCTCGGGCTCGAGAACCCGACGGTTGCCGTTGCCGGGTTGAATCCCCACGCGGGCGAGGACGGCTTGCTGGGGAGCGAGGACGCAGGCGAGATCGCCCCGGCCGTCGAGAACGCTCGAAAGGGGGGGATCGACGTCGAGGGACCGATCTCGCCGGATACGGTCTACGTCCGGGCGGCGGGCGGCGAGTTCGATTGTGTCGTCTCGATGTACCACGACCAGGGTCACATCCCGATCAAAACCTTAGGGTTCGGCGAGGACGGGACGGTAAGCGGCGTCAACGTGACCATCGGCCTGCCGATCATCCGCACGAGCGTCGATCACGGTACCGCCTTCGACATCGCCGGAGAGGGAGTCGCCTCGCCCCGAAGTATGATCGACGCCGTCCGGGTCGCGGCGCAAGCAACGCGGAGCCGCTCGTGAGCCGGATCGCAGCCGATCGGACGATCATTCGGGGCGGTACGATCGAACTCTCGATCCGTAATCACAAACATCGCTGAACCGAAAGAACGGAGATGGGGTGACCACCGACGTGGACCTTCTGCGGACGACGGCGCACTTCTCCGGCTCGGACTGTACTTACTCCTGTTTGGCCGACAGTCGGACTCTATATCTACCGCGACGCGAAGCGCCGGGAGACCTCGCGCCCGCTCGCGTGTGACATCGGGTTCGGCCCGTTCGGCATCGCCGGGTCGCTTGTTTACGAGGGAGGAAGACGACCGGCGAAGGACAAAAGAGGGGAAGCCACTGACGGTTTCTTCGTTGCTCGTGTTTGTCCGGTCGTCACTCCTCGAACGCGCCGGCGGCGAACCCGCCGTCGATCGTGATACACTCGCCGGTGGTATAGGAGGCGGCGTCGCTCGCGAGGTAGATCGCCGCACCGACGATCTCCTCGGGCTCTGCCAATCGACCGACGGCCGTTCGTTCCGCGATGCGTTCGTGACGGTGGGTGCCTTCGGCGTAGGTCTCCGCGGTGAGGGGCGTCTCGGTGAAACCCGGCCGAATCGCGTTCACTCGCGTGGGCGCACAGTCCCGGGCGGCGACGCGGGTAAACGCCTCTAAGCCCCCTTTCGCGGTGGTATAGGCGGCCAGTTCGGGGATCGACAGCGAGGTCGAAAGGGAGCCGATTTCGATTATGCTCGCGCCACTGCCGCCGTCCATTTCCCGCGCGAAGACCTGTGTCGCCCGGTAGATTCCCGAGAGCTGGACGTTCATGACCCGCTCGAACTCGTCCTCGGAGACGTCGAGCACCGAACGACGGGCGGCCCCGCCGAAGGAGTTCACCAGCACGTCAACGCCGCTGAAGGTATCGACGGCTTTCTTACACAGCGTCTCGACCGACGCGCGCTCGGCGACGTCACAGGTGATCTCGGTCGTCTCGACGCCCCGGTCGTCGATCGCGGCGGTTACTTCGGCGACTCGTTCTTCGTCGCGGCTCGTAGCGATCACGTCGGCTCCTTCCGCGGCGAACCCGAGCGCGATCGCCCGGCCGATGCCGCTGGTCCCGCCGATCACGACCGCACGTTTGCCCGCAACGGTGACGGGAGTATGGTCGTATGTCATGTCCTGTGGAACCGACTGCCGGCGTAGTGGCTCTGTCGATGTGTCCCTGCGCTAGCTGACGGTTGCCGGTGCTAATCGATCGATCGCGTCCAGCATCGGGCTTGTAGTCGAGAACCGAAGGGCGAAGCGGCCGAACGAAACGAATACTATTCTAGGAAAATCATCTCATCGAGACGGTTCCCCTCGTCACGCTCGCGGTGTTCCAGCTCTGGTGGGATACCGTCGAATCGAGCGACACGGATCTCCCCCAACAGTCCGACCCGCCGTGAGCAACTGCTATGATCCCCTCGCTCGTCGCTCGACCGACGGTAGCGATCACAGCTCGACTCACGGCTTCGGCGGCACGCACGCTCTCGTCTAAAAACGAACGACCGAGTGTGACACCGAGACTACGGCGACGATCCCGACTGTATCGGCGTTGTAGTGTCTGTTTCTTCCGTTTCTATCGGACGCCGGTCCTCCTGCATTCGCGTCGAGGAACTACCGCTCGTGACGCGTGCGGTCGTCGCGGTGTGGCGAGCGGCGTGCGGGAGCGGCGAGCATAGCGACTCAACAGCACGTCGAACCCACCGTGACCGGATCGAAGTTACTCCGCGGCCGCCCGGCCGTCGTCGGGCACCGGCGGCGCGCCGATTATCAGCCAGACGTGTTCCTCGCCGTGCTCACCCTCGCTTCCGTCCCCGTCTCCGTTCTCCGCGGTGTCGTTCAGCACCTGGCGGGACGTCTCCGGTGGGATCCGTAGCGCCGTTCCCTCGGGGACGTCCATGAGTTCGCCCTCGATCTTCATCCGGGCCGGCCCCGAAAGAACGTAGTAGAACTCCTCCTGTTCGGTCTGACGGTGATAACTCATCGCATCGCCCGGCGATAGGTGCCACACTTTCGGGCGCATCTCCGTACAGCCCAGTTCCTCTATCAAGTCGACGTGCATCGTTCCCGACGATGCGGACGGTTCCCGGGGAGCCGATCCGACGTCGAGAGTCGTGTAGGCATCCGTCGCTCCGCCGTCGGTCACTCGTTCGTTGACCGCGCACTCGTCGGGTGTGCGCCCATCAGTCGTATGTTCGTCGGTCGCGTGTCCGTCCGTCATGCGCCGGTATCCTCGCGCCCGGGCTATTAAATCCCGCCGCCGAGCGGCCCGACGAACTCCAGCGAGGGCGACTCCCGATCGATCTCCGTTAGTCGATTGTACTTCGCGAGGCGTTCGGAGCGCGCGAGCGAGCCGATCTTGATGAAGTCGCCCCCACAGCCGACCGCGAGGTCGGCGATCGTCGTATCGGCCGTCTCGCCCGAGCGCGCGGAGACGACCGTCGCAAGGTCGGCCGCCCGCGCGGTGTCGAGCACCTCGATCGTCCGCGTGATCGTCCCGGCCTGGTTCGGCTTTACGAGCACGGCACTCGCTCCCCCGGTCTCGATCGCGCGGTCGAGGCGATCGGGGTTCGTCGCGATGAGGTCGTCGCCGAGCAACAGCGTCTCGGGGGGAAGCGCTTCGGCGAGGCGTTCCCAGCCACGCCAGTCGTCCTCGGCGAGCGGGTCCTCGATCGAAACGAGGGGGTGCTCCCTAGCCCACCCGACCACGAGGTCGATCATCCCCTCGCGATCGAGCGATCGGTCGAGGCTGTCGAGCACGTACTCTCCGGTATCCCGGTCGTGAAAGTGCGTCGCCGCGACGTCGACGGCGAACCCGATATCGGCACCTACCTCGAACCCGGCGTCGCGTGTCGCGCTGGCGAGTAACGAAAAGGCCGCGTCGATCGTCCTGAGCGAGGGTGCGAACCCGCCCTCGTCGGCGACGAGCGGGCGATTCCCGTCGGCGACGATGCGCTCGCGGACGGCAGCCCGGACCTGCCAGCACGCGTGAAGCGCTTCGGGGTAGCTCGCCGCGCCGATCGGCACCACCAGGAAGTCCTGGACCTCGATCCCGCCCCGGGCGTGGAGGCCGCCGCTGAGAACGTTCACCGTCGGCATCGGTAGGCATCCCGTCGCGTCCGTGGCACGGTCGGCGAGCGACGCTAAGTGTACGTGAAGTGGCTCGTCGAGCGCGGCGGCTGCGGCGTGGACGACCGCGCCCGACACTCCGAGGACGGCGTTCGCGCCAAGCCGCGAGAGGTCGTCGGTCCCGTCGCACTCGACGAGCGCCCGGTCGATCGCGGCTTGGTCGGTCGCGTCCCGATCCGTTACTACGGGTGCGAGTTCCTCGCAGACGTCGGCAACTGTACCACGGACACCACGGCCGCCGTATCGATCGTCCCGGTCCCGGCGTTCGACGGCTTCGTGCGAGCCGGTACTCGCGCCCGCCGGCACGGTGAAGACTCCCCGCGCACCGTCGGTCTCGACGGCGACCCGAACGGTCGGATGGCCCCGGGAATCGAGCACCTCCCAGGCGTCGACGGCCGTGATCCGGGCTCGTCGGTCGGAACCTCCACCGTTTCCGGTGTCCTCGGAACCGTCGGAGCCACCGGAACCACCGGAGCCGTTTGATGTCACTCCGAAACCTCCCGAGTAAGCGAGGCGTACTCCCCGATCGTTGCGATCTCGCTGGTGAGCGCTCGACGGGCGATCTCTCGGAGGACCTCGCCGGTCGGCTCGTCGATGTACTCGACGGGCGATTTGCCGTCAACGCGTGCGAGCATCAACACGGCTAACTCACGAACCGTCTCGCACTCGGTGTCCCACCCGACCGCCTCGTCGTACGCGCGCCAGAACGCGCGCGCGGCATCGAGGTACTCGTTCGTTCGCGCTCGATTGTGCACGGACTTGATGAACAGGTGATTGAGCATGAACCCGGTGTCGAACGCCGGATCACCCCAGTGAGCCACCTCGAAGTCGAGCAACCACAGCGTCGGGGTCGGATCGTCCGCATCGCCGGATTCCATCCCTCCGCGATCGACGAGCACGTTCTTCGGGCTGTAATCGCCGTGGACGAGCGTCTCCCGGACCCCGAGAACGCGTTCCGTCTCCGCGAGGATCGCGTCGGCGAGATCGGGGTGGCGTGCGGCGGTCGTCCGGTGATAGGGCTCGATCCGGAGTTGCTCGAAGGGTCTAACGTTCCCGAACCGGTCTTCGAGGTCCGCGTCGCCGGCGGCCGAGCGATGGGCGACTCCGAGAAATCGTCCGAGCGCCCGGGCGACCTCGACGTCGACGCTTCCGTCGAGCAGTTCCGACTTCCACGACATGGCTCCGTCCGGCGCACACTCCATGGCGACGACGTGATGCCGCTCGTCCTCGAAGACGATCTCGGGCACTGAAACGGACCACCCCTCCTGGTCTCTCCGCTCGCTCCCGTTCGTCTCGCGGGCGACCGCGGCGTACGCTCTGGCGGCGGCGGCTTCGTTGTGTACTCTCGACACGTCGGCCGGCCAGTCCTCGGCGACCGCGAGGTTCCCCAGTGGCTGTTTCAAAACGAGACACCGACTTCGACCGTCGACGCGGATCACGCGGTTCGAGACGCCCCCGCCGAGCGCATTAGCACTGACGGCGTCTTTCTCGCTCGGATCGAACACGCCGCGCCGTTCGAGGTAGCTGATCGCCGTCTCGGGTCGGAGCGTAACCGGTCCCTCTGCCGTCGTCATTGCTCCTTACTACTGAAGGGACCGACCGGCTTCACTCTTGCTCACCCTCCGCCGACGATCTCCATCAGTTTCTCGTCCTCCTCGATCGAGGCAGGGTCGTCCGTCTCGGCGATTATCTCCCCCCGCTCGATGACGTACAGCCGATCGACGACGCCGCGAACGTGACTCAGCTGCGATTCGGCGATGAACACCGATGTGCCGAGGTCGTTTCGTACGGTCTCGATGCTCTCGCGTAGGTCCTTCTTGATACCGGGTGCGAGTCCTTCGAAGGGCTCGTCGAGGAGCAACAGTTCGGGCTGGGAGACGAGCGCGCGCGAAACCGCGACCATCTGCTGTTGGCCGCCCGAGAGCTTCCCGGCGGCCCGGTCGAGGAACTCCTCCATCGCGGGGAAGACGTCGAGCACCATCGAGAGACGCTCGTCGGCGTCGATGTCGGACTCGTCGTCCGACCCCCACAACGACATCTCGATGTTCTCGCGAGCCGTCAGCTTCGAGATCAGTTGTCGGTCCTCGGGCGCGAACCCGATACCGAGTCGCTTTCGCTTGTAGGTCTCGTAGTCAGTGATGTCCTCGCCGCGGAACGTGACCGTTCCGTGGTCGAGATCCCGGAGCCCCATCACCGTTCGGAACGTCGACGTCTTGCCCGCGCCGTTCCGTCCCACGATGGCGACGCTTTCGGTTTCGCCGACGTCGACGTTGCTGTCACGAAGCACGGTGACGCCCTCGATCGTCGCCTCGATGTCGTCGAGTTCGAGCATCACTGCTCTTCACCCCGGATGCGACGCTTCACCGTGGAATCTTCGAGGACTTCCTCCGGCGTGCCGTCGGCGAGTTTTCGTCCTTGATCCATCGCGAACACACGTTCTGCGTACTGGGCGATGAGTTCCATGTCGTGTTCGATGAACAGGACCGCCGAGTCGGTCGTCTCGAAGTACTCCTGTAGCCGATCCATGATCTCGTGTTTGTTGTCGGTGGCGACGCCGCTGGTCGGTTCGTCGAGAACGAGCAGTTTCGGCCGCATCGCGACACTCATACAGACGTCGAGGATCTTCTTATCGCCGTGCGGGATCGTCTCCGCTTCGACGTTCTGCCGTTCGCCGAGCCCGAACGTTTCGAGCAGTTCGATGGCCTCCGCGCGGCTATCGTCCTCCCAGAGCAATACGGAAAACATCGAACCGTTCCGTTGCTCGCGTGAGAGCACCGCCGAGCGGACGTTTTCGAGCAACGTCAAGTCGTTACATACCTGCGGGATCTGGAACGAGCGGACGAGTCCGCGCTTTGCGCGGTCGTGAACCGCCGCGCCGTCGAGCGATTCGCCGGCGAAGACGACCTCGCCGTCGGTCGCTTCGAGAACACCGGTAAGCAGGTTCACGAACGTCGTCTTGCCGGCCCCGTTCGGGCCGATAACCCCGACGATCTCGCCGCTTTCGATCACGAAATCGATGGAATCGACGGCCGTGAGTTCGCCGAACTCCTTCGTCAGCCCCCTCGTTTCGAGAACCGTCATTCCCGTCGCCTCTCGTCTATCAGTTCGTTCGCCTTCCTGTACCCTCGTTTGACCAGTCCCGCTACGCCCGCCGGTTCGAACACGACGACGAGGAACAGGACCAATCCCATCACGAAGTGCCAGTACTCGGTGAGTTGTTGGGCCTCCGAACGCAGGAGGATGAATGCCCCCGCGCCGGCGATCGGCCCGAAGAACGATCCGACGCCGCCGAGAACGGCCATAAACGCTAGTTCACCGGACCGCGACCAGTGAAGCACCGTACCGGGCGTCACGTGTCCGTTGAGCAGTGCGTACATCACGCCGCCGACCCCGGTGAAGACGCCCGAAACGATCGTCGCGTACCAACGGTATCGGACGACGGGAATCCCGATGGCACGGGCCCTATCGGGGCTGTCCCGGATCGTCTTGAGCGTCAGCCCGAACGGGGAGTTCATGAACACCCACATCAGCGCTATCGAAACGAGAAACGCCAATACGATAGCGTAATAGAGCACACCTTGCAGGAACCCGCTGTAGCCCCAGGCCGCGACGTAGTCGACACCGGCGACGGTCGGTGACGGGATCGGAACCCCGTCCGTTCCGCCGGTGAACGTGTACAGCTTCACCGTGACGACATACAGCAGAAAGCTCAGTGCGAGCATCAACAGCGCGTAGTACACCTCGGTGTGTCTAACCGAGATGTACCCGATGATCACTGCGAGTACGGCTGCTGCGAGGATACCGATCGGAAGCAACACGAACAACTCGCGGATCTCCGTGTACCGGAGGACCAACCCGACCGCGTACGCCGACCCGCCGAAAAAGGCAGCGTGACCGAACGACAGCAAGCCGGTGTAGCCGAGCAACACGTTGAACGCGACCGCAGCGATCGCAAAGGCGAGTATCTGTGCCGTCAGGAAGACCTCGAACTGTCCGGTACCGGGGAGGTACGGTAGTCCCAACCCGAGCACGACGAGTCCGGCAGCCGCGAGACCCGAAGGGGTCGTCAAACTGTCCTGGATGACGGTTCTCTTCCCGGTATCGGTGTCCTGGCTCATGCTTTGATGTCTCCGAACAGACCGGTCGGTTTAATCAGCATTACGGCGGCCATCAGTAAGAACACGATCGCCAGCGCCAACTGGGGAACGTAGTAGGTGCCGAACGACCGCACGAAGCCGATGAGCAAGGCGGCGGCGATCGCTCCCTTCAGGCTGCCGAGTCCGCCGATGACCAACACTGCAAACGCGAGGATAACGAACTGGAGCGAGAGCCCGGTCGTCATCGACGCGTTCGGCAGGTACAACGCTCCGCCCAGACCCGCCAGCCCAACGCCGATGACGTATACCTTGAGGTGAACGGATCGCGTGTCGATACCGGCAACGCCGACGATTTCGTCGTTTTCGGCCATCGCCAGTGTGATCTTGCCTAAACGTGTCTCCTCGAAGAAGTAATAGAGGGTTGCGGCGATCACGGCGGTAACGCCCGTGGCGAACAGCGTCCACAGCGGGAACGTGGAGCCGAACAGCTCGACCCCGCCGAGGAGGGTAGAAGGTCTCGTCGCGCTCACCGGCTGACCACCCCAGATGAACTTCATCCCGTCTTCCATCATCAGGATGACACCGAACGTCGCCAGCAGTTGGTAGTCGTCTTCGAGACCGTATATCGGCTTGAATAGCGTCCGTTCCATCGTGAGTCCGACGACCGAGACGATCGCCGGAACGACGACGAGCAATCCGACGAGGAGTACCACGAGCAATACACCCCCTCCGACCGTTCCGCCAACGGCGCTGACGACCTCCGTGATGACCGTCGCGGAGACGTACGCACCGAGAATCAAAAACGCGGCGTGAGCGAGGTTCAGGAAATTCAACATGCCGTAGATTATCGAGAGCCCGGTCCCGAGCAAGAACAGCACCGACGCTAAAAAGAGCGCGTTCAGGACGATCGGCACCTGCTGGCTGAGTACTTGCGCGACCATCGTCGGTCAGAGGCTGTCGAGCCACTCGATGGTGGTCTTGTCGACCGGCGGGTTGACCTGCTCCTTGGCGATCCAGACGGGGTCTCGAAGCGAAATGTTCTGGCCACCGGTGTCCGAAAACCCCCAAAAGGACGGCTCGACCGCGTTGTGACTGCCCGCGGGGATGTCGACGAAGCCACTCGCGCTATCGAAGCCGAGCCCCTCCATCGACGTGGCCCAGGCGTCGCTGTTGGGGTACTCGCCGTTGAGATTGTACGCTCGCTCGACGGCGTGGACGTACGCGTACAGCTCCTCGTGAAGCGAGTTCCACCCTAGAATGCCGTACGGGAAGTGGGGACCACGAGCCCCGAAAAGCAGGCCATCGGGAACCTGATCCGGCACGTCGGCGAAGACGTGTGTGCCGCCGCTGAAGCACGGGAGCGTGTTGGCGAAGAGGTTCCGATCGTTGGCCTGGGTGATGAAGTTCACCAGATCACCGCCCCAGAGGCTAGAGAAAATGAAATCCGGCGCGCTGTCATTGAGGGCGGCGATCGTCGAGCTGAAGTCCTCGTTAGGAAACGGCGTGAACCGCGATGCGACGACCTCGACGTCGATGCCGAACGCCTCGATGGCCCGCGTGAACAGGTCCCAGTTGTTCCGCCCGTAGGCGTAGTCCTGGTTAACACCGGCGACGGTTCCGACGTCCGAAAGCGCGTTGTCCAGAACCAGCGCCGCGCCGACCGCATCGGTCGAACTGCTCGCACACGTTCGGAACACGTACTGTGGGTCCGTGATCGCGTTGTCGAACAGCTCGGTCGTCCCCGTGTCCCAGATGATCGTCGGCTGTTCGAGCTCCTCGGCGATGGGTCCCACCGTGAGAGCGTTCGCACTGGAGACATACCCGAGGATGATGTCGTAGTTCTCCTGAGTGGCCAGCCGACGGTACTGCTGAGCGACGTCTTCGGTGTTCTCGTCGAACTCATCCATCTCGATCGTCCGCTCGCCGAGGATCCCGCCGTTGTCGTTGATCTGCTCGACGATCATTCGAGCAGCCCGCATCATCGGCGCGCCGAAGACGGACGCCGGTCCGGAAGTAAAGGCGATAGTGGCCATCCGGAGCGGTTCGCTCGGTATCTGGCCGCCACCGCCGTCGCTGGCGTTGTTCCCGCCGCCGCCGGCCGCAGGGTTGTTACAGCCTGCCAACGACGCCGCAACCGTCGCGGCACCGGCTCCCTTCAGGAAGGTTCGCCGATCGACGGGCGGTTCGACGGGAGGGACCCCGCGTTTCACTACGTCACCATCCGGTTCGAGAGACGGTCGCATAACCCATACCACTGACGTGTCGATCATAAACGTTTCCTATAGTTGAGGATACGCGATGGGTCGAGAGCCCGCGACTCGTCGGTCGAGAACCTCGTCGTCGGATCAACCGCTTGCGGGTCGGAGGACTCGCTCCGCCGAGTACCCGGGATCACTCTTCCGTGTCGTTTCGCCCTGCGAGCGCCGTCCGACGGATCTTCCCGGAGCTGGTCTTCGGGAGGTCGGCGACGAACTCGATCTCGCGAGGGTACTCGTACTCGGCGAGGCGGTCCCTGACGTCGCGCTTGAGTCGCGTTTCGAGCTCCCCGCTCGGCTCGGCTCGTGCCGCGAGCACGACGAAGGCCTTCGGTATCTCGCCGCGCTCGTCGTCGGGAACGCCGACGACGCCTGCGTCGGCCACCGCCTCGTGGCTGGTTAGGGCCTCTTCGATCTCGACCGGGCCGATACGATATCCCGCGGAGATGATCACGGTGTCCTTCCGACTGTGAAATCGTAGGTACCCTTCCTCGTCGATCGTACCGAGGTCCTCGGTGAGCAACCACCCGTCCGTTACCTTCGTGGCCGTTCGCTCCGGCTTGCCCCAGTATTCCTCGAAACACACCGGGTTCCCTTCGTAGCGGACGGCGATCTCGCCGACCTCGCCCGGTTCGACGGTCGCTTCGGCCGTCGTCGGATCGACGACGGCGAGTTCGTGGCCGGGCGCTCGCTTGCCGATCTTCCCTTCGCGGGAGTCGACGAGCTCGGTGCATCCTCCAGCGATCATGTTCGCTTCGGTCTGCCCGTATGCCTCGTTGACGACGGCCCCCTCGAAGACGTCCCTGGCCCAGTCGACGACGCTTCGATCGAGGGATTCACCGCCGCTGGGAATACACCGGACGCTAGAGACGTCCCACCGCTCGGGGGAATCGAGTCGTTGCATCATCCGTAGTGCCGTCGGCGGAGCGAAGTAGTTCGTTACGTCGTGCCGTTCGATGAGGTCCATCGCCGTCTCGGGATCGAACTCCTCGTCGGCCGTATGGGCGACGACGGGCCGGCCGTAAAACAGGCCTGGGAAGACGATATCGAACAGCGTCGCGACCCACGCCCACTCCGAGGGCGTCCAGAACACGTCGGTGTCGTGAAGCCTCAAGTTACAAAAACCCGTAATGAACAGCGGGAGGTTCCCGAGCAGGACACGGTGGGCGTGCAGGACGCCCTTCGGGTCGCCGGTCGTGCCGGAGGTGTAGATGACGATGGCGTTGTCCTCGGCATCCGTCCGAGCCGTCTCAAACGTCGATGGGTTCGCCTCAACCATCTTCTCGAAGGCGACCTCACCGTCCTCGGGCGTAACGTCGCCGACGGTCACGACCGTCTCCAGCGAGGGTGCGTTATCGACGACCCCCCGGAGCGTGTCTACGTTGGACGCGTCGACGAAACACGCGACTGCCCCTGCGTCGTCGAGTCGGTATCGGAGGGCGTCAGTGCCGAACAGCGTACTCAGTGGGACGGAGACGGCACCCAGCTTCCAGCACGCGATGTGTGCGATGGCCGTCTCGGGACGCTGGCGTGTGTTTACCCCCACGCGGTCACCACGGTCGATTCCCCGATCTGCGAGGGAGTTCGCAACGGCATCGGCCGTATCGCGAAGCTCGGAGAACGTGTACGTCTCTCGCTCTCCGGTACCGTCGTCGGCGTGAAGTGCGATCCGTTCACCGTCGTCGGCCGCCCACCGATCACAGACGTACGATGCCATATTGAACGACTCCGGGACCTCCCACTCGAAGGCGTCTAAGAGTTCGTCGTACCCGTCCCACTCTCCTTCATAGAAATGGTAGGTGTCCAATCGAGGCTGGTCGGACATACCCCGGTGGACGACGAGCGGGACTATACGACTTGTGTGACTCTATTGAAAGTCCACGAGTCGAGAGCTACCGTCACGGAAGGTCGGTTCAGCGGTCGCCGGCCGAGATCGCGCGTGCCGCAACCCGATGATCGGTGTGGTCCTCCCGGTGAACCTCCACTATTTCCCTGGCGGCGTCGGTCGTCGAGAAACACCCCGCGTACCACTCACAGGAATCACACGTCGCAACGTACCGTACGTCGGATGTCGCCGAAGTATTCATAAAACTCGTCCACGATCAAATGGTTTAATTCTATCGCACGATCATCAGATCATCTCAGAGTCGTGCTCACAGTTCGGACACACCCCCACGAAGTCGGCGTCGAGCGGAGCGAACACTCGCACGTAGTTGTCCGTGACGTATCCATCGCAAGTGTGACAGCGTGGCATACCCGTACCAACTCCTCATCCAATATAAATTCGTCGATAAAGTATATAAATTTTACTGTCGGCGGAATCCGTTGGTCGCCGATAGAAGGCCAACGCAGGAGGACGTTCGACGGTATCGAGTGTGAAGCCACCCGGTTCGACAGTGTTCGGATTGACCCCTTGAGTCGAACGCTATCGACTCGACGATAGCCGAGTCGACGGTGCCCAGTAGCGTCGTCGAATCGGACACCCGGCGGTCGAGTCGTTCCGGCGCGTCGGTTACTCGTACTCGTTCGAGTCCGGCGCTGAGCGAACTCCTCCTCGCTCGTGCCTCGCGTCGCGAGCACGTACATCGTCGCGGTGCCCGCGGGACGCATCGTCCGGCCCGCGCGCTGGGTGCCTTGGCGGCGCGACCCCCCGAGCCCGGAGGCGACGATCGCCAACTCGGCGTTCGGCAGGTCGATCCCCTCGTCGCCGACCCGGGAGATCACGAGGGTGTTCCGGTCCCCGCTTCTGAACTCCCTGAACAGGGTTCGTCGGCGGCGGTGGGGGGTCCGGCCGCTCACGAACGGCGCGGCAAGCGCCTCCGCGAGCGCCTCGCCGTGATCGAGGTACTCACAGAAGACGAGCGCCTTCGCGTCGGGATGTGCCCTCCGAAGTCGGCGCACCTCGTCGGGTTTGGCGGGGTTCATCGCGGCGAGTTTTCGTTTCTCGTGACCGGCGTCGGCGCTCGCGTGTTCGTTGCGTGAGGTGGGCGACTCCCAGGGTACGTAGCGGATCTCGACCTCGGGTTCGGCGACGAAGCCCGCCTCGAACAGTGACTCCCAGTCGGCCCCGATCGGTGGGCCGATCAGCGTGTAGATCTCCGTTTCCTTCTCGTCCTCCCGGATCGGCGTCGCCGACAATCCCAGACGATGGCGCGTCTGGAGGTCCGCGCTCCGACGGTAGACCCGACTTGGTATGTGTTGGCATTCGTCGTATACGATCAAGCCCCATCGGCGCTCGTCGAACAGCTGGCGATGGCGGTCCATCCCGGCCGTCTGGTAGGTCGCGATCGTGACCGGTCGGACGGATTTCTCGCCGCCGTGGTATTCTCCTACTTGCTCGGGCGACAACGAGGTATGGGTGAGGATCTCTTCGCGCCACTGGGCGGCGAGTTCGCGGCTCGGGACCAAAACCAGGGATTCGCCTTCGATGTCGGCGAGCACGCCCAAGGCGGCGATCGTCTTGCCGCTTCCCGGCGGGCCGACGAACACGCCCGCCTTTTTCTCCGCGAACTCCCGGACCCAGTGGGCCTGGTACTCGCGCAGGGGGACGTTCAGCGAAATCGAGAGCGGGTCGCCCTCCTCTAAGTCGCGTTCGTCCCGAACGGGGTAGCCCGCCTCGTAGAGGGTGCGCTTGATCTCGGCGGTGGTCTCCTCGGCCGCCCAGCTCTCGGTGTCCGAAAGCGTCGCGCGCAGTTGTCCGTCAGTGAGCTTCTGCCGGGCGACGTTTCCCATCAGGTCCTCGCTCTTCGCTTCGAGGACCGTATAGCCCTCCGGGTGCGTACGGAGCACGAACTGGTTCGCGCGCTTGTACTGGGTCGAAATCCATTCTTCGAGTCCTTCCGAGCGTTTCCGAAGGACGCCCCGAACGGTTTCGAGTACGGCTTCCAGCGATTCGTACGGGGCGTGCCAGACGTCCTCGCGGCGGACCCGATAGAGATAGCTCTCGAAGCCGGTGGTGGTAACCAGGTGAGCAAAGGTCGAGAGCCGGGCGCGGGTGAACTGCGTAGGCTTATCGACGACGATCTCCCGGCGGTCGGGAAATATGACTACTCGCTCGCGATCAGGTATCCGGGACCAGTCGGTCGGATACCACACTACGGGATCGTTCTCGACGGCCGCGCGTTCGACGGCCCCCTCCGAAGCGAGCGTTTCGAGCGCTCGGCTCGCTTCCTCCTGGGTGCACGAAAGCGCCCGGGCGAGGCCGCTCGCGGTGGTCAGTGGCCGCCCGAGGTCTTCGAGCGCGTCGTAGAGATCGTCGACACCGATCGCGGTCGATCCGTCCGTTCCGTCCGCCCCGTCGTCGCTCGCATCGCCGGCCGTCTCGTCTCGACCCGCGTCGCTACCGTCGTCGTCGCCGACGTCGGAGACGTTCGCCTGCTCCGAATCGTCCGCCGCGCCGGTGTCGTCGGTATCGCCTGCAAGGTCGGCGTCCGGTGAGTCGGTCACTACGACGGACTACGGTGGGTAGGCCAAAACGGCTTGCGTCTCGCCGCCGCACCGATCGGAACGAGTCCTATCGAGTACGGGGTACGGAACGGAACACGAGGGTCGGAAACGGAACACGCGGGACGGCCGCCGACGCCGGTCACTCCTCGGCGTAGACGATCCGCTCGACGACGCGTCGGGAGCGGCCGTCGTCACCGTCGTCGTCATCGCTCTCGCCGTCGCGACCGCCGCTCACGTAGCGGTAGCGAACGCCGTCGTCCTCGTCCCTGGTGGCCCCGTGTGAGCCGTCACAGAAGGGATAGCTGTCGGCGAGGCCACAGCGACAGATCGCGACGTCCCCGTGCTCTTCGTCTATGTCCTCGGCGTCGATTTTGAGCGGCGAGCGCTCCTCGTGGGAGACCAGTCGTGTCATAGGCGTAGGTATCACCGCCGAATCCAAGAGAACACGGGTACTCCGACGATCGAATCGCGGGTTCCCGTCGGCACTGGTGGGTGCGCTCGTAGCGCCACAACGGTACCGACGGGATCGCGACGGCGATCGGAGACGAGGGCGAGAGTGAGAACGGCGACGGGTCAGAAGTGTTCGAACTTGTCCCGTCGGTAGAGATCGATCTCGCTCGTCGTGTTCGGCGGGTGCTGGCTCGCGGCGAACCGAACGGCGTTGGCGATCGTCTCGGGACTCGTCACCTCGTCCTCGGCGAAGCGTTCGGCCTGCGAGTCGCCGCTCTCGGAGCCGAATTCGGTTCGAACCTCGGTCGGGTTGATCACGGTGACCGCGACGCCGTCTCCCCCCACCGAGCCTTCGAGACTGAGCGCGAACCCGCGGGTCCACCACTTGGTCGCGGCGTACACCGCTGCCCCTGGCCGGGGGTACTGCCCGGCGAAACTACCCATGAAGATCAGGTTACCCGACGACTCTTCGAGATGGGGGAGTGCCGCGCGGGCGGTGAAGAAGCTGCCGTCGACGTTGACCGACATCATCCGCCGGTAGCTCTCGGTGGGTATCTCCGCGACCGGTTCGGTGGTACCCATTCCGGCGTTGGCGACGACGACGTCGAGGCCGCCGAACGTCTCGACCGTCTCGTCGATCAGAGCCTCGACCTGTGCCTCGTCGGTGACGTCCGTCGGCACGACCAGAGCCTCGCGGTCGTGTTCGGCCTCGACCGCGTCCGCGAGGGCGTCTAACTCCTCGGTCCGCCGGGCGGCGAGCGCGACGTTCATACCAGCGCCGGCCAGCGCGCCTGCGGTCGCCTCACCGATCCCCGACGAGGCCCCGGTAATCACTGCGGTCTTCCCGTCGAGCGAGTCGTCGGTCATGTGCGCTACCCACGCGCCGAGGGGGTCAAACCGTTCCCTGAAGCGGCACGCTTCGCCGCTGTCCGGATGATCCGGCCGACTCGGTCGTCGCCGCCGGGTCGTCGCTACTATCGCTATCGCCGTTGCTTCGCTGTTATCGTCGGTTCCGCCGCCGTGGCTCGATGGACTATACGGCGCGATCGATGAACGATACGGCGCGCTCAGGCCTGATCGGCGGCTTCCTCGGGGGTGTAAGTCTTCAGCTCGAGCGCGTGGATGTCGGTCGTCATGTGCTCGCCGAGCGCGTCGTAGACGAGTTGATGTTGGGCGACGAGGGATTCGCCCTCGAACGCGGGCGAGACGACCGTCGCGGCGAGATGGTCCTCGTCGTCCACGCCGCGGGGCTGCGTAACGGTTACGTCGGCCTCGGGGAGTTCGGCTTCGATGAGTCGTGCAACGTCCTCGTGATCCATGCCCGCCGGTAGCGCACCGAGGAGCAAAACCGCTACGACCCAGCGCCTACTGGAAAAGAGACACGGCGAGCCATACCCAAGGGAGACCACGAGCACGATTACGAAGGGAGGTCAGGTCACGATACCGAAGGGGTCCGCGAGGGCATGGGGCTACACGCGGGCGACGAGGTATCGTTCGAGAGAGTAGACGAGGGGTTCTCTTCGAAAGACCGTCGAAGACGACCGGTTCGAACGGTGGCGCGGGGCCGTCGAGACGAACGTGACGATCGAAACGCGGATCGGAGCGTTGCGTGGTCGGTAGCCCGGACGATGTCGCCACGAGCGGCTGCGAGTCAGGTCCAGCGATCGAGACCGGTCTGAGTGACCGACTCGGAGATCCGCTCGAACCCGCGTGCGACCTCCTCTTCGGGGATCTCCCACTCGTCGATCACGTATGTTCGTGCCGCCTCGATGTCGGGGTCGATCTCGGTATCGACTTCGACGTTCGCCACATCGGGATCGAGGAACAGTTCCCGGACGAGATCGGCGTTCTCGACGTAGACGTCCTCGGCTTCGAGCACGGCCCAGAGGTCGCCGTGTTCGCGGACGAGATCAACTGCCGTCTTCGGCCCGATCCCCGCGACACCTTCGTTGAAATCGGTGCCACAGAGGATCCCGACATCGACTAGCGCCTCCCAGGACAACTCGTGTTCGTGTCGTAGTCCTCGCTCCCGGCGTACTCGACGGTGCCCGAACGGACCATGTGGGCGGCCTGGGCTTCACCCTCGGCAGGTGCTTCGACGACCGGAACGCCGAGCAACGAACACAGTTCCCGAGAGGTGTCGAGGATCGTCGCGGTGAGGCGCTGGGTGCGTGCGGCCATCCGTGCGGCTTCGATCGCGTCGCCCGCTTCGCGCGCCTCGGCTTCCTTTCGTTCGGCGGCCGCTTTCTGTTCGTTTCGGCGCTCGATCTCGGCTTCCTTGAGTTCGGTGACGCCGCCGTCGAAGACGAAGACGGGCACCAGGTCGCTTTCGAGCAGTTTCGCGAGCCCCTGGACGATGCCGATGAGATTGGGGATCTCTTCGCCCTCAGCGGTGGTGTAGACGTCGTCGCGGGTCCACCGGACGGTGGTCGTGAGGTATCGATAGAGCCAGTTGTGTGCGTCGATCGCAACGACCGAGCCCCGAAGGTCCGCAAGGGGGATCGGCTCGATAACCGCGAGGTCCCGTAAGTCCGCGTTGCCCATTGAACGATGTAGAATCGGCGGGCGCTTCAATCTCCCGCCGTCTCGCTGTTTCGCTTTCACCATCGAGGTTCATCGTCGTCGCGTTCCCGAACGCTCGTCCCGGTCGGCGAACGGAGAGCGCTACGCCGGCGAACCGACGACCGGGGGCGGGCCGCGCTTGCGGACGCGCTCACAGAACCCTTGTTCGGCGGGCGAGAGGTCGCGCTCGCGGTAGGCGTCGAGTCCCGACCGATACCGCTCGGCCGATCGGCCGTCGTCGCGTTCCTCGAAGCACGCGAGATCGCCGGTCGGCCGCTCGCAGACGAGTTCGGCGATCCCGGTGTCGGTACCGGTGTAGGTGAAGCCGGCCTTGTAGGCGGCCTCGTAGGCGAAGGGGTTGTTGACCGCGATCCGCACCGCCTCGTACTCGCGGCTCGCGGCGCGTTCGGCGACGAAGGCCAAGAGGCGCGGGCCGACCCCCTCGCCGCGTCGATCCGATCGCACCGTGACGTATCGGAGCCATAGTACCGAGGAGTCGGTGCGATCGGGGCTGAAGGCCACGGCGGCGACGATTCCCTGAGCGTACTCCTCGCGGGGGTCGGGCAGGGAGTCGCCGTCGATCGAGGTACCGGGGTCGAGCGCGACGGCTTTCCCGCCCGGGACGACGAACTTCCCGGCGTAGGCGAACCGGCGGTGATCGAGACGGAAGGCGACGTCCGCCCAGCCGAGTACCGCGACGTCCATACGCGGGCTTTGCGGGGTAGCGTCAAGTGACTAACGCCGACCGAAGCGGCTAACACGAGCGGACCGACGAACGGGAGAGCCAAGTCCTCGCCGGCCCATGAGAGGGTATGAGCAACGCGGCCGCGTCGCTCCGATCGCGTCTCGTCCTCTCGTCGGATACTTTAGGAATCGCGCTCGTCGATATCGCGCTGATCGGCGTCTTCGTCGTCGTCGGCGAGTTGAACCACGGGATCAGTCCCCTCGGAAGCCCACTTCGAGTGCTCGATACCTTCGCGCCCTTCCTTGTCGGCTGGCTCGTCGCGTCGGTGCTCGCCGGAGCCTACAGGCTACGGGCGTTTCGAGGCGTCGCGTCGGCGGCGAGCGTGGCGGGCCTGACGTGGATCGGTGCCGCCCTGCTGGGACAGCTATTGCGCGGGACGGCGCTGTTTCACGGCGAGCTTACGCTTGCCTTTACGATGGTCTCGGTTCTCGTCGGACTCTGCTTGCTCGTTCCCTGGCGCGCGCTCATCACCCTTCACCGTGGGTAGCCCGCGGCGGGTAACGCCCGAGCGAACGCGATCGTACCGTCTCCCTCTTTCCTTTCGTTTCCTTTCCTTCGTGCCGAAACCGCGTCGTGTGTCGTCGTGATCGATCGGTCGGTACCATCGGTTTCAGCGCCCGCGAGCGTGGAGAAAGACCGCGATCGCACTCGCCGCGAGCGCGAACACCGTCAGCGCGCCGAACAGGGCGATCCGGGAGAAGTACGTGAGTATCCCGCCGGCGATCGACGCGCCGAGCGCGCCAACGCCGAACACTCCCAGGTAGGTATACCCGTACGAGAGTCCCCGCGCTTCGGGCGGGGTGTACTCGGCGACGGTCGCCTGGTAGAACGGCTGGACGAAAAACAGGAAGAAGCCAAGCACCGCCGAGAGCGCTAACAGGGAGACGAGACCGGCGTTCGCGCCGGGGACGAAGCCGAGCGCGACGAGCGCCAGCGCGACGTAGCCGACGCCCAATCCGAGTTCCAAGGGTACTACATCAGTGAGCTTTCCGCCGACGAACTGGCCGAGAACGCCGACCGCCAGCAGGCCGGTGAAGATCAGCCGGCTCGATGCGATCGTGCGCCCGAACAGGTCGATCGATCCGATGGCGTCGAACCCCGAGAGGAGCGCCGGAAGGAAGGTCAGCACGCCCCGGTAGTACAGTCCCGAGAGCATCACGACGGCGAAGACGAGCGCGAACGCACTCACCAGCAACACCTTCGAGGTCGAGAGGAACTCCGCGAGCGAGTCCACGCCGGGTTCGGCCTTGCTGGTGGGTTCGGTGTCTGTGTCGCCCTCACCGTCGGCTCCGTCGCGATCGTCGTCACCGTCGATACCGTCGACTTCCCTGTCGCCACCGCCGTCAGTGGGTGTCCCGCCATCGGCCGCCTTCGCGGTGACGGCGGCGGATTCCTCGACGTCGATCCGGACGGCCAGGATCGCGCCGAGAAGGGCGGGCACCGCGAGCACGGCGACGACGATTCGCCAGTCGCCGCCCAGCGCGAACAGCAGTACCGTGGTGAGCAACGGCCCAGCGGCCGTCCCGACGTTGCCCGCGGTACCGTGGTAGGCAAAGGCGTTCCCGCGTTCCTCGACGCCCTTGGTGATGAGCGACAGTCCGGCGGGATGGTAGACGCTCGCGGCCACGCCCCACAGCGCAAGCGCGAGCGTCAACACGACGAGATCGGAGGCGACGCCCAACAGCAGGAACGACCCGCCCATGCCGACGAGACAGGCGATGATCAGCGGCTGGGAGCCGCGTCGATCGGCGAGCACGCCCGCCGGGAGCGACCCGATACCGAACAGCGCCGTCCCGATCGTCACGGCGATCCCGACGAGCGCCGCGGTCGTATCGAACGCCGCGAGCCAGAGCGGGATCAACACCGGGAGGGCGAGCTCGTAGGTGTGGACCAGCGAGTGGGCCAACATCACTAACCCAGTGATCGCTCGGTCGTTGCGGTTCACGCTCGCGTACTCCGGCGACCGACCGCAAGAAGCCGTCGGTCACGAGGTCTCGACTCCTCCGTCGATCCCCGGTCGATCCATTGTCGGTTCATAAGTTATGAGTGAAATTTCAAGCGGTTATTCAAAGATTCCTCAGTGGCTATGGGGAACTCTTATATGACCGCTCTTCAAAATGTGGGTCAGATAATGACTGAATACTACGATCTCGTTCTCGGTCTTATTCCCCTTGCGTTCGTCGCCGTCACGGGGCTATTAGTACTAGGTGGCATCGGGCTAACGACCGCAGTTCCGCTGGGTGCGCTCGTCTC
>PXQR01000062.1:0-13739 GCA_003021235.1 Halobacteriales archaeon QH_6_64_20
GGGTGGGCTGAACTTCGTTCTCCACGACGCGCTCGACGGCGGCGCGGGCGAGTCGCTTCGCACCGACACTCAGGGCAAGACTTTCGCCGCGATGCTTCTGCGCGTCGAAGTCGACGAGGCCGACGAGAAATTCGAAAACTGAACCGTGCTTACGTCGAACCGGGGTCCTCGCTTGCCCACAATCGAGCGAGGCTTAGTTCAACGCAAGGAATCGGCCTGCTCCGGCCGCGGTGCGGTACTGTTCTGTAGCTCGCGCGAGCGAACGCCAAAGACGTGAGCGAGCGTTTTTGGTATTCTCGTGAGCGAGCACTGCGAGCGAACGAGAGCGGGGAGCGGCTCTGCCGCGACCATCGCAGATTTTTGCTGGCCCCACAGCGAGCGCGAGTGAAACGAGCGCGAGCGAGGACGCCAGGAAAAAGGGGCGTTAGTAGGACCGGGGTAGATCGAGCACGCGTTCGGCGATGTAGTTGCGCATCATCTCGCTGGAACCGGGCGCGATGCGGCCGAGGCGAGCGCCCTTCCAGAGGTCGACCACGAAGTAATCGGTCGCGAGGCCGTTCCCGCCGTGGACCTGGACGGCGAAGTCACAGGCGTCATACCCCGCCTCGCTGGCCCGGAGTTTGGCCATGTTGGCCGCCGCGCCGGCGTCGCCGTCGTTGTCGACGGCCCAAGCGCCTTTCTTGACCAGCATTTCGGCCGCTTCGAGCTTCGAGTAGTGATCGGCCAGGGGGTGCTGGATTGCTTGATGGGTTGCGATCGGCGCGTCGAAGACCTCCCGTTCTCTGGCGTAGTCAGCCGCCCGCCTGAGCGCACATTTTCCCGCCCCGACGGCGCTCGCCGCGCCGACGAGTCGTTCGGGGTTGATGGTATCGAACATCTGGTAGAGGCCCTGTCCCTCCTCGCCAATGAGCGCGCTCGCGTCGAGTTCGTAGTCGTCGAAGCTGATCTCGTACTGGGTTTCGGGAGCCGGAACCCCGGTGTCGAGCGGTCGACACTCGACGCCGTCGTCGGCGGGATCGGCGAGAAAGAGCGAGATACCCCCGGTCGGTCGCTCGACCGCTTCGAGCGGCGTCGTCCGGGCGATGAGCAACATCTTGTCCGCGCGACCGACGCCGGAGATCCACTGTTTGGCCCCGTTCACGACGTAGCCGTCGCCGGTCGGTTCGGCGTCGGTAGCGAGATTGCGCGTGTTCTGTCCGGCCCCCGGTTCGGTGAGTGCCATACAGAACTTCATGTCGCCCTTGACGAGCGGTTCGAGGTACTGCTCGCGTTGGGCGTCGGTGCCGTTCCGTGCGAGGGTGATCGAGCCGAAGACGGGCGTGACGACGAACAGCATCCCTGCGCCCATACAGCCGTGTTCCTCTAAGGTTTCGACGATGGTCGTCATCGCCCCGATGCCCATTCCCTCGCCGCCGTACTCCTCGGGGACGGCGGCGCCGAGAAAGCCCGCGTCCGCACAGTCCTGCCAGAACGCGTCGGGCTCGGTTCCCTCGTGGTTGACCTCCCGCCAGTACTCGTCGTCGTACTCGGCGGCGATCTCCCGGGCAGTTCGGCGGATCATCTCCTCCGCGGGACCCTCGCCGAACCCGCTGCTCTGCTCGGTGGTAGCCATATACGCATGTCGTCGGGTGCCGGAATAAGCGTTTTCCACACGTCACTGCAAGCCGCAATACCGACTAACATGCGCCGATATGCGGGTTTGCGTGAAATACGAGTTGTGCGAAGCTGGATGCCATCGACGGTCGGTGGCCCACCGTCACCCTCGATCCGATTCCAGTCCCGGTTTCCGAGCACCTGCCGGTTTCGCTTATGCAATCTCGATCGGCAGTGTTAACTCACGCAATTGCTTGCCAAGCAACCGCCGGGGGTGGGGCTGGGAGGGGCCAACCGCTCGGCGAACCCCGGTGACGTAAGGACCGCAGGCCGAAGGCCGAGGACCGTGGTTCGGGAGACGCTTCGCGTCTCTCGTCATCACGAAAGGCGCGGCGCCTTTCGAACGACAACGAGCCGCGGGAGTCGAGCGTGTCGGGGGATTTCAAACCGGTCAGCTTGCTCTCTGCCCGGTTCCGAATCCCTAAGCTGACACTGCCTCTCGGTTCGCGCCAACAGTTATCAGGCCGCCCGTTCGCCGTAGGTCCATGCCAGTCGACGGCGACGCTCTGAGCAACGCGGACCTCGACGTGACGGTGAGCGACGACGGCGCGGTCGTCCGAGCGACCATCGACCGCCCCGACGTCCGTAACGCGTTGAACGACGCGGTATTAGCGGGGCTCGCCGATACGCTCGACGCGACGAACGAGAGCGAGGCCCGGGTCGTGGTCATCCGAGGAACAGAGGGCACCTTCTGTTCGGGCGGCGACCTCCAGGGGATGGACGAACGCGGGGAACGCACCGTCACGGAGCGCCGCGAGGAGTCGAAGCGGCTCGCGAACCTGTTCGAACACATGCGAAACGCCGATGCGCTGACGGTCGCGGCCGTCGAGGGGTACTGTCTCGCCGGCGGCTTGGGGCTCGCGGCGGGGTGTGAGTTCGTCCTCGCAGCCGAGGACGCGACCTTCGGCACCCCGGAGGTCGACGTCGGGATGTTCCCCATGCAGGCAATGGCGACCATCACCCCCGCCGTCGGCGAGAAGAAGGCATTGAAACTCCTGTTCACCGGCGAGCACGTCGATGCCGCCGAGGCCGAGGACATCGGGCTCGTGACGGACGCACTCGACGCCGAGACCTTCGACGCCGACCTCAACGAGTACGTCGACCGACTCGCCGGTAACAGTCCCACTATGATCGCAATGGGAAAGGAGTCCTATTACACCCAGCGCGACATGAGCGTCGAGCGCTCCTCGGCGTACCTCACGGAGATGCTCACGCTTCTAATGGAAAGCGAGGATCACGCCGAAGGCGTCCGGGCGTTCGTCGAGGACCGCGATCCCGAGTGGCGGGCGCGCTGAGGGGTCGTCTTCACTGCCGTTGCCGGGGAAAGGGAACGTCGGTCAGAACAGCACCGTTCCGTGGTGGCGGTCTCGGTCGATGCGGCGCTTGTCGCGGTACGAATCGATACGTCGGGCGAGTTGGTCGCGCAGGTCACCGGCGGGAACGAGTTCGTCGACTTGCATGCTCGACGCCTGCTTGCGGATGTCCTTGCGGTACTCCTCCTTTCTCGCCTCGACGAACGCCTCGCGTTCTTCGGGGTCGTCGATGTCTTCGATCTGTCTGGAGAACATCGCGCTGACGGCGGCGTCCGGGCCCATCACGGCGAGTTCGGCGGCGGGAAGCGCGAGCGTGGCGTCGGGATCGAAGGAGGGACCGCACATCGCGTAGATGCCCGCGCCGTAGGCCTTGCGCGTGACCACACAGAACTTCGGGACCTGGGCATTGGAGGTCGCGTAGATGAACTTGCGCCCTTTCTGGAGCACGCCTTCCTTTTCGACCTGCGAGCCGATCATGAAGCCGGGCGTATCACAGAGATAGACCAGGGGGATCCCGAAGGCGTCACACTTCCAGACGAACCCGGCGGCCTTCTCCGCCGAATCGGGGAAGATCGCCCCCGAGACGCGACTGGGTTGGTTGGCGACGATGCCCACCGGACGACCGTCGATGCGGGCGAAGCCGGTGACGATCTCGGGCGCGAAGCGGGGCTTGAGTTCGAGAAAGGAGTCGCCGTCGGCGAGGCGGTCGATGACGGCGTGAACGTCGTAGGACGCGTTCGGCTCGTCGGGGATCACCGCGTCGAGCCCCCCTGGATTGCGATCCGGCTCTCGCGTCGGTTCCTCCGGAAGCGGCGAGCGATAATCTTGTGGGAGATAGGAGAGGAGGTCCCTGACTTTCCGGGCGGCGGTCTCCTCGTCGGGTACCACGAGGTCGGCGCTCCCGGACTCGGTGGCATGGACCTCCGGCCCGCCCAGTGCTTCCATGTCGACGTCCTCGCCGGTCATCTCCCGGACGATACGCGGGGAGGCGATCGCCATGCCCGAGATCCCCTCGACCATGATCAGGAAGTCACAGAAGACCGGCGTATACGCCGATCCGGCGATGTTCGGTCCGTAGAGCACGCCGATCTGGGGGATCTGTCCCGAATGGATGCACTGATTGAAGAACGAGCGTCCCCCGACGTACCGGCCGGCGTGGCTATCCGATTCGTCGCGCTCGCCGGGCGTAAGCCGGGCCCCAGTCGAGTCGATGAGCCTGACGATGGGTGCCCGTGCCGTGACCGCGCGTTCGGCGAGGCGGATCTCCTTTTCGATGCCCTGCGCGCCGAGCGAACCCGCCTTGACGGTGTAATCGTTGGCGGTGAAAAAAACGTCACGGCCGTCGATCTCGCCGACCCCGGCGATCAGCCCGTCGGCGGGCGTGCGGTCGTCGGCCGCGTAGCCGGCGAAGGTGCCGTCCTCGTAGGCGATCTCGTCGAAGACCGTCTCCATGCGCTCGCGGACGAACAGCTTCCCGAGTGCTTCGATCTTCTCGTGGCCCCGCCCGGGCCCGCCCGACAGGAGGTCCTCGATCTCCTCGCGGAGGCGCTGTTCGCGGTCGGTGAGGATCGCGCCCTCCTCGGCGTTGCCCGTCCCGGCACCGTCGGTCTCGACGACCCGTACCTGTTTGCCGAGGTGCTGGGAGAGGGCGGTGACTATCGCGCGAATCGTGTCGTCGTCGTGGTCGCCGTCGATCCGTACGTCCATGGTATCCCCGCCGACGAACCGTTCGCCGGCGTCGTTCGCGTACCGAACGCGCCGATTCACATAACGCTGTCCGCGTCACCCGCCGGCCGACCGTTCGCCTCCCTTCGAGTTCGCGGTGGCGGTCGCGGCCGTCCGAAGGGACGCTTCGAACCCGGATCATCAGCCTCCCTCGGCGGCCGCTCGATCGGCGAGCACGCCGCGGCGAGTCTTTCCCGTCGCCGTCTTCGGGAGTTCGTCGAGGAATCGTACCTCGCGGGGGTACTCGTGTTTCGAGAGTTCGCGTCGCGCGAACGAAACGATCTCACTGGCGAGGTCGTCGTCCCCGCTTGCTTCGTCCCGAAGCGTAACATAGGCTCGGACGCGCTCGCCCCGCGTTTCGTCGGGCACGCCGACGACCGCGGCCTCGACGACTGCCTCGTGGTTCAGTAAGGTCGCTTCGACTTCCTCGGGACCGATCCGATAGCCCGCCGAGAGGATGACGTCGTCCTTGCGCGAGGCGTACCAGAAGTAGCCCTCGGCATCGCGGGAAGCGAGATCGTCGGTCCGGAGCCAACGGCCGCTGAACGTTCGCGCGCTCGCTTCGGGTCGCCCCCAATAGCGTCCGCGGTCCTCCGGTTGGCGCTCGACGCAGACCTCCCCGATTTCGCCTTGTGCGACGCGCTCGCCGTCGTCGTCGAGCAACGCTACCGTCGTCCCGGGAAGCGGTTTGCCCATGCTACCGGGCCGGACCTCCCAGTCCCCGAAGGCGTAGTTACAGACGACCATCCCCGCCTCGGTCGATCCGTAGGCGTCGATCGGGGGCGCGCCCAAGCCCTCCTCGCACCAGGTGACGGTTTCTGCGTCCAACGCCTCGCCGGCCGAGACGAGCACTCGCAGATCGATGTCGAACTCGTCGAGGTCGACGCCGGCGGCCCGGGACTGACGGAGCGCCGTCGGGGGGACCATCGCGTTCGTGACGTCGAGGTCGTCGAGCGTGCCGAAAAACGCCGCCGGCGTGAAGCGCCCGCGGTAACAGCCGATGGCGGTCCCGACCAGTCCGGCCATGATCGTCCCCATCTGGAGACCGTAGGACCACGCCGGCGAGGCGGCGACGAAGTAGACGTCCTCGGGCCGGAGGTCCACGACGTGACGGACGAACGAGTGCAGGCGAACCGGCGCGCCGTGTGTCGAGACGGCCCCCTTCGGCTGGCCGGTGGTCCCGCTCGTATAGGTAATCGTGAACGGGTCGGTCGAGTGGGTCTCGACCGCGTCGAAAGCCCGGTCGTGATCCTCGATCACGCTGTAGGGATCGACTGCCGTGCCGTCGAGCGTGCTTTCGTCCCGACTTCGACCGTCCTCACTGGCTCCGGTCCCGTCCCCATCCGCCTCGTCGTCGACGAGAACGACCCGTTCGAGGTCCGGGACCGCCGACGGGTCGAGCGCGTCGTGACCGGTGGCCCCGGTAAAGAGGACGGTCGCTCCCGAGTCGTCGAGGCGGTAGTTGAGCGCGTCGGGCCCGAAGACGGGCGCGAGGGGGACGTAGACGCGACCGGCCTTTATCACCCCGAACACGACGGCGTACAGCTCCACTCGCGCGGAACACATCGCCCCGACGCGATCACCTCGATCGGTGTGTTCGCTCAGGTAATTAGCAACCCGATTCGCGGCCGCGTCGAGGTCCGCGAAACTGTAGGTTTCGGTCTCGCCCGATTCGAAGTCCCGGATGCGCAGTCCCGTTCGCTCCGAATCGCCGTGACGACCGAGCGCCTCCTCGCCGATGTTGAGACACGTCCGGTCGCCGACGGTCACGAACTCCTCCCAGCCGACCTCCGGATCGTACAGCTCCGTGACGGCGTCGTACGCGCTGTCGTATGGCATATACTATCGGTACCCAAGACCTCACCTAAAGCTGTGGGTCGCTTCGGTTTCTCGGCCGCGGGAAAACGATGCTCGGCACGTTCGAACTCGATCCGCCGTCTCCAAGTACCGGGTAATGTCGTCGAGCGTTCGAGGCCGTTGCGGATCGTTCGTGTGACTGGTACTGGGACTGGGAGAAGCCGGGCGCGTGGCGGCCTCGCCGTGGTTCGAGAGAGCCTCTGGGTCTTTCGTCATTGCTGGAAATCGCAGGTTCCCGGCCTGTAACGGATTTCTACCACCTCACGGGAGAGCTTCGCTCCTTCGAACGACAGCGAGGCGCAGCCGCCGAGCGCGCCGGGGGCTGCCAGAGCGGTCTCAGCGGCTCATGCTCGAACTACTACGAACTACACGCGACCGCGCGGCGAAGGCGAACGTACTTTTGGGATGGTTCCCAGGGAAAGCCATGACGCCGGCACTCTCCGACCGGGTTCGCGCGTGCGAAGTATCGTCGATCAGACACATGTTCGACCTGGCCGATCGGGAGGCCCGAGAGGGGCGCGACCTCGTGCGCCTGGAGATCGGCGAACCGGACTTCGACACTCCCGCGCACGTCACCGAAGCCGCGACCGAGGCGGCCCGGGCGGGTCATACCCACTACACGTCGAACGCCGGCCTGCCCTCGCTCCGCGAGGCTATCTCACAGACCCTTTCGCGCGAGTACGGGTTAGAAACCGACCCCGAGACCGAGGTCGTGGTCACCACCGGCGGGATGGAGGCGCTTCACCTCGCGATGCTCACGATCGCCGACCCTGACACCGAGATCGTCTGCCCGACCCCGACGTGGCCGAACTACCTCACACAAGCCCGTCTCGCCAGCGCGACGCCGGTCGAAGTTCCCCTCGATCCCGACGAGGGATTCGCGCTCGATCCCGACCGGGTGATCGACACGATGGGCGAGGACACCGCCGCAGTCGTGCTCTGTACGCCCTCGAACCCCACCGGTCGGGTCTACGATGCCGCGGCCATCGAACGGGTGGTCGAGGCGGCCGTTGCGAACGATACCTACGTGATCGCCGACGAGGTCTACGCCGGGTTGACTTACGATGGGTCCCGGCGATCGGTCGCCGCACTGACCGACGCCCCCGAACACGTCCTCACCGTCCACTCGTGTTCGAAGACGTACGCGATGACCGGCTGGCGGGTCGGCTGGCTCTCGGGACCGGCGGAAGTAGTAAGGGAGGTAACGGAAATCAGGGAGTCGACGACGGCGAGCACGTCGAGTATCTCCCAACACGGGGCGATCGCCGCGCTGACCGGCCCGCAGGAGCCGATCGACGGGATGTACGATGCGTTCGAGGAGCGCCGGGATTACGTAATCGACCGGATCGACGCCATAGAGGGACTGGCCGCGCCGCGACCGGAAGGGGCGTTTTACGCCTTCCTCGACGTGCGCGAGTGGGAGGGATCGAGCCTCGCGATCGCCGAATCCCTGCTCACCGATTACGGCGTCGTCTGTGCGCCGGGCGGCGGGTTCGGCGACGCCGGCGAGGGTTTTCTCCGACTGAGCTTCGCGAACGGCCTTGATCGGCTCGAAGAGGGGTTCGACCGGATCGAGCGCGCACTGGAAGACGAAGCGTTCGGCCCGGTCGGGTAGTTCGTGTTCCGCCCCGTGGCCGAGAAGAAGCGCAGCTGAAGCCGACGACGAACGACCGAACACCGAGAGGTTCGATCAGTCCTCGTTCGCGAGCGACGGGGAAACGAACGCGGCGAGCGCGGCTCCGTAGACCAGCGTGGAGACGAGCCAGGCCCGGCGGACGACCCCGGCACGATCGCGCGCGTCGCCGCCGAAACGCGGGAGCACGAGGCGTGAAAAGAAGCCGTAGACGAACGCGACGACGAACCCGACGGCGAGCGGAGAGGCCGGCGTCGAGAGGTCGTTTCTCCGTGGCTCGCCAGTCGAGATGCCCTCGATCGCGCCGTAGGTGAGCGCGAAGAGTACCCCGCCGAGTGTACCCGCGCCGTGATGGGCGACGGTCGCGTCGGTTCGGGAGACCTCCTCGGGATCGCGACCCCTGAGCGCACCGGCGGCGATGTATGCCGGAGTGAACCCCTCCCGTTGAGCGACCATCGGGACGTCCATCACCACGGCTGCGCCGAAGCCGGCACGGACACCGGCGGCGAGCGACGCCGACAGGTCGGAGCCTCGGTTCCCCGTAGACGGGTCGGACGGGTCGGACGAGTCAGACGGGTCGGTCGCCGTCGTCATCATCGCGGGAACGGCCCCACCGACATGTCGGGACAGCGGGAACCGATCGAACCGGAAGCGGGCGATCCGTTCGATCCCGCCGGCGAAAACGTCGAGAGCGCGTCCGGTAAGAGGGCCGATCATCGTCGGGAGACTTGCTTTCGACTATCGAGAGAACTCGCGCGGGTTCGCGTTGTCATCTCCGACCGTCGGGTCCGCCGTCGGCTTCAATTCGGGGGTCGACACGAGAACCCGGTGTTGACGGAAGTCGTCGTCTCAGTCGAAGTCCCGCCGGAAGCTCTTGAACTCGGCGCGGTGGGCTTCCTCGTCGCCTAAGATCTCGACCGCTAAGTCCTCGGTCACGGGGTCGTCGGCCTCTTGGGCCGCGCGGATGAGCGAGCGGTAGGTCTCGATCGCTTGTTCTTCGTACTCGATCACGCCGTCGATCACCGACAGCACGTCCGCGGCGTCCTCGGGCGGCTGGAGCGCTTCCTGACCGGCTTCGAACTCCATCGAGGCCGGTGCGCGGGCGTCGAGTTCGGCGAGCCGTTCGGCGAGGTGTTCGGCGTGGGCGAGTTCCTCCTGCCTGGCGTCCTCCCGGAGGCTCACCCGTACCTCGTCGGCGCGGAGCCCCTGGAGGACGTAGGAGTTGGTGAGGTAGTTCATCACCGTCTCGATCTCGTCGTTGTACGCCCCTCGGAGCAGGTCGATCACTTCGTCGTTCGTCATGCGCCGCGCAATACTCGGGCGGGTGGTTTAGAACTGTGGGATCGACGAGTAGGGATCGTCGATCGGGCAGTGTTGATTTAGGGACCTGAGAGAGGACAACGGATCGGATTAAACGGTTTGAAAGCCCCCGGCGCGCTCGGCTCCCATGGCTCGTTGTGCGTGGTTCGAGACGGCGGAGCCGTCTCGTCATCACGAGAGAGCTTTAGTGATCGACCCAACCTTTGAGCACGGCCCTCAGCTGCTGATTGTCGTCTCAGTATGTCTCACGTCTGAGCCACTCTCAGCAGCACCCACAGGTTGCGACTAGTACTATCGCCGTTTCGAACGACTACCCGCGCCTTCGTTATCACAGAAGATGCGAAGCGTCTCTCGAACGGTTTCGCTCACGAGAACGCCGACGCGCCGACCTCTTTCAGTCCCGCCTGTAGCGATTGTCAGACGGGCGATCACGCGAATTAACGCTGTCGTCCGGACCCTCGGGACGACTGCCTCGTGGATCGACGACACGGCGACGAGGAAGCCATCGGTAGCGACTCGAACCGGGAGGACGGTCGGTCGTTCGGACGGACGGATTGAAGTCCGGCGACCGGATAACGAGCATATGGAATCAGCATCGGGGGCAGACTCCGGACCGAAGCCGGGCGACCGCGTTCGGGTCGAGCGCGACGAGGACACCTACGAGGGAGTGTTTCTTCCCTCTTCGACGGCCGAATCGGTCGTTCTCAAGCTCGACGGCGGGTACAACGTCGCCGTCTCGCGCGCGAACGCGTCGGTCGCCGTTCTCGAAGGCGGGGCGTACGACGTCGAAAGCGCACAGGACGTCTCCGAAGGCTCGGCGAGTTCGGAGATCACCTTCGATGCGGACCTGCCTACGGTATCGCTCATCTCGACCGGTGGAACGATCGCCTCGACGATCGACTACCGTACTGGGGCCGTGACCGCCCGGTTCGACGCCGAGGATGTCCTCCGTGCCGTGCCCGATCTGGCCGGCCGGGCGAACTACCGAGGGCGGGTCGTTGCGAACGTTCTCTCGGAGAACATGACGCCCGCGATCTGGCAGGAATTGGCTCGTGCCGTTTACGAGGAGATCGAGGCGGGGACCGACGGCATCGTCGTCATGCACGGTACCGATACGATGCAGTTCTCCGCGGCGGCGCTCGCCTTTTGCCTTTCCCTCCCGGTTCCCGTCGTGTTCACCGGGAGCCAGCGCTCGGCCGATCGACCGTCGTCGGATAACGTGATAAACGCCGTCTGTGCGGTCGAAGCCGCTAAAGCCGCTTGTGCAGAGGCCCTCGTTTGTATGCACGCCAGCGAGTCCGACGACCAGTGTGCGCTCCACCGGGGCACCAGGGTCAGGAAAAATCACACGAGCAGGCGGGATGCGTTCGAAACCGTCGGGCGAAAACCCCTGGGGCACGTCACCTACGATGACGAGGGAATCAGCGTCGACTTTCACCGTGAGCATGCAGAACGCGGTGCATGCGACCTCAAAATCGCCCCCGAACTGGAGACCGACGTCGAGCTACTGAAGTTCACGCCCGGCACCGATAGTGCGTTGCTCGACGCCTGTGCAGGGAAGGCGGGGCTCGTCCTCGAAGGCACCGGGTTAGGCCACGTCCATACCGACTGGATTCCACGTATTGCGGAACTCGTCGATAGCGGGACGACGATCGCTATGACGAGCGGGTGTATCGACGGACGGGTCTGCGATCGGGTCTACGACACGGGTCGGGATCTCTTGGATGCCGGCGTGATCGAAGCCGAGGACACCCTCCCCGGGACGGCGAAAGTGAAACTGATGTGGGCGCTTGCGAACGCCGAGGAGCCCAAAGCGCTAATGGGCACCTCGCTCGCCGGCGAGTGTACCACACGATCCACACCATGGGCGTGAGCGTTCGCTCGGTTCTCTCGGTCAGTCGTGGTCGCGTGCGCCGGAGGACGGCCGGATGAGCGACCACGGAGCGGGCGACCGTACGGGGGTCGACGGCGACGTGCGGGTCAGGCAGGCTCGGTCGGAGGACTACGACGCGGTGGTCTCGTTCACCGAAGACACCTGGCCAGGGCGAGGTAGCGACTACATCCCGCGGATCTACCACGAGTGGATCGCCGGCGACGGCGACGACCAGCGCACGTTCGTTGCCGAGCACGGAGAGCGGGTCGCCGGCATCTGTCAAGGCGTCTTGCTCTCGGAGTACGAGGCGTGGGCACAGGGCATGCGGATCGACCCCGAGTTCCGGGGCGAGGGACTCGGCATCCTACTCAACGACGCACTGTTCGACTGGGCGGTCGCGAACGGCGCGTCGGTGTGTCGCAACATGGTCTTCTCGTGGAACGAAGCGGGACTCGGCATGTCGCGCACGGCCGGGTTCGATCCTCGTATGGAGTTCCGCTGGGCACACCCTGAGCCGAACGCGAAAGTCGATCCCGACCTGCCGGTCCATGAGGAACCCGACGCCGCCTGGAGCTACTGGCAGCGAAGCGATGCCCGCGACGCCCTTCGCGGACTCGCGCTCGATGGAGACGAGTCCTGGGCGGTTTCGGCGCTCTCGCATGCGGATCTATGGAACGCCGCCGATGAGACGCGGGTCTTCGTCGTAGGGGACGGCGGAACAACGGGACTCGCCTATCGCGTGCGCGACTACGAGCGCGAGGTCACGTCCGAGGACGAGAACGACGAGCATGAGGCCGACGACGGGACCGAACGATGGGCGGAGTACGGTGTCGGAGCGTGGGCCGACGTCGAGAGCGCTCGATCGCTGTTCGAAGCGATCGCGGCCGACGCCGCGGTGATCGGCGCGGATCGCACCCGGGTGCTCGTTCCCGAGACACCCCGACACGTGAGCGACGCGGCGGCCTGCCGGGTGGAAACGAGCGCGGAGCCGGATTTCGTCTTCGAGGCGGACCTCACGAACCGGATCGATTGATGGAGCGTAGAACCGGAGTCGATCGGGCCCGATCAGCCGCCGCTCACGGGCGGGAAGAGCGCGAGTTCGTCGCTCGCGTCGAGATCGGTATCGAGGCCGTTCGCGGTCACGAACGGGTTACGGCCGTTTCGAAGCAACTGAATGTGATCGCGCAGATCGCCCTCCTCGTCGAGGACCTCGGCTTCGAGGTCGGGATGGCGTTCGAGCAACGCTGCGAGCGCGTCGCCGACGGTCGCTTCGGACGAGAGATCGATGTCGATACGGCGCTTGCCGGCGGCTTCCGCGAGGTTCGCAAAGAGTTTCCACTGCATACTCCCACCCGGCTGCCGGCAAGGGAAAACCCTTTCGCGGATCGCCTCAGCGGTGTCAGGTTAGGGAGTTGAAGGGGGCCCCCAACAAGTCGCGTTGAGCGGTTCGAAAGCCCCCGACGCGCTCGGCTTACGGAAGACGGCCCTGCTCGTCCCTTTGATCGTGGTTCGAGAGACGTTTCGCGTCTCTGGTCATCTGCTTACGGGCCTCGCGAGGCGGTTTTAGTACTAGCCGCAACCTCTGCAACGTCGGATTGATGTTTCGTTTAAGCAACTAAGATCGTCGCAAACGTAATATGGCTTCCACTGAAGCGATACTGGGGACGAAGCGTTCCGGCGGATTTCTGGTGACAGGAGATGTGAAAGCCGGCCGCTTCCAGAGCTGTTCGATCGGGTTCAGATGCGGCGAGTACGGCGGCAACCGCACGCGCGTGATGCTGTACTCGGTGGCCGCGTCGTCGGCCTCCGCGGCGAAATGCGACGAGAAGTTGTCGCAAACGAGCAGAATCCGACCGGTCGGATTCTGCTCGCGGATCTGTGCGAAAAACTCGGCCAAAGAACTCTGACTCACGTCGGGCTTGCACGCGACGGCGCTGGTGCCGATCACTGCGTAAAATCCAAGCACGGCGTCGTCGGACGACGGTAGCTGCTTCGCGAGTCTGGGCGTCCCGAACGCCCAGACTCGCTGGCTGTTGGCCGTCGGTTGGGGCCATGCTTCGTCCAGAAAACCGACGACAGTGCCGCCGTCAGTCGCCACGTCGTTCTCCTCGTATTCGTCCTCGTCGTCTGCACGCTCTTCGAGCTGGTCGTCGGCGTCGTCCGGCCGATTCGGGCTTTCCGGCCGCGGAATCGCGTAGCTCATGTCGAACGATTTCAGCATCCGTGCCAGATGACGCTGTGAATAGGAGACGTCAAACTCCTCTTCGATAAGGAGTTTGACTTCGGGCGTCGTCCACGGCTGATCTGCTTGCAGGAGCTGTTTGAGCCGCGTTCGCTCCGCATCGGAGAGTTTCGGGGGCCGGCC
>PXQR01000062.1:13835-30361 GCA_003021235.1 Halobacteriales archaeon QH_6_64_20
CGAGCCGCGGCTCGTCCGTCTGCTCGGCCTCGTCGATCGCTTCACTTAGCTCCTCCTCGGTGAGATGTCGCTCGATCGGTGGCTGCCGATCCTCGCTCATTTCCTCAACACTTCGCCTCAAACAACCCAAGAGTTGCGACTAGTACTATGCCGCCCGAACACGGCCACTGGCAGCACCCACACTTAAAGTGCAGTCAGGTCGGAATAGCGCTCCTGAATCAACGGAACAAGCCGTCTGTTGGGTGCTCTTACAACCTGTTTCAAAGGTTGTGACGATCACT
Organism: Halobacteriales archaeon QH_6_64_20; assembly: GCA_003021235.1. Lineage (GTDB taxonomy): Archaea > Halobacteriota > Halobacteria > Halobacteriales > Halococcaceae > PXQR01. The sequence continues at coordinate 14,117 of PXQR01000062.1, forward strand.
ATCGCTCTCTCGAACCACGGTGCTTACGTCGTCGGAGTTCGCCGACCGATCGGCTCCTTCCAGTCCCACCTGTGACTTCTCGTCGGTTTTTGTTCGTCGAACTAAACACCGCTCTCACGGAGACACGTAGTATTATGACGGATACCCTCCGAACGATCGCATGGGACTCACCCCACCGGATCTGACCGGACGGACCGCCTTCATCACCGGGACGACGCGGGGCATCGGCAAGCGGATCGCGTTATCGCTAGCCGACGCCGGCTGTAACGTCGTTTCGACAGGGAAAACCGTCGACGACAGCGACTCGGAGTTAGAAGGCACGATTCACAAGACCGTAGAGGCCTGCGAGGACCGGGGCGTCGAGGCTCACGCGATCGAACTCGACGTCCGCGACGCCGAGAACGTCGAAGCCGCCGTCGCGGAGGCCATCGAGGTCTTCGACGAGGTGGACATCGTGATCAACAACGCCAGTGCCATTCAGCTGGCGAGCGTCGAGGACCTCCCTGCAAATCGCTTCGACCTCCTGACCGAGGTCAACGTCCGCGGCACGTACCTCATCTCCCGGGCGTTCATTCCCCATCTCAGGGAGATCGGCGGGGGTCACGTTCTCACGAACGCGCCGCCGGTGTCGGTGGATCGCTCGCCCGGCCAGGCCGCTTACGCGTGGTCGAAGATGGGGATGACGTTCGTGACGCTCTCGCTGGCCGGCGAACTCGAAGACGACGGGATCGCGGCCAACGCCTTCTGGCCCGTCACTGCGATCGAGACGCGCGCGACGCGCTACTTCGGAATGGGGACCGAAGACGACTGGCGAAGCCCCGAGATCGTTGCCGATGCCGTCCTCGAACTACTGGACCGCGATCCAGCGGACTTCACCGGCCAAGCTGTTTACGACGAGGACGTACTGCGCGAGGCAGGAGTGTCCGATTTCTCGGAGTACAACCTCACCGAGGGCGATCCGGCACCCACGTCCGCGCGGATGTTCGAAGCCGACGGCCACGGATCGGAGTAACGGACCACGGCGAGTTCGGAGGAGTCGCAACGATCCACTCGACGTGGGGGTCACAGCCGACCGATAGCGCCGGGCGCTGACTGTTCGGCCGGCCGCACGGGATCGAGCGGAGTCACGTCGGCGACTGGCTGGTATCCGTCGCCGGGAGTCGAAATCGAAACCGAGATCGAGGGTCGAGAACTGAGAGGAGGGTCAGCGTCCTTCGAACTCCGGCTCGCGTTTCTCGCCGAAGGCGGCGACGCCCTCTTCGAAGTCGTCCGTCCGTGCGGTACGGGCGATGGCGTCGGTTTCGGCGGCGAGCTGTGCTTCGATCCCCGTCGAGGTGCTCTGGGTGAGCAGTTTCTGCGTTCGGCCGAGCGCGACGGTCGGTCCCTCCGCGACTCGTGTAGCGATCTCGCGAAGTCGGTCGTCGAATTCTTCCTCGCTCGCCGCTTCGGTAGCTAATCCCACCTCGACGGCTTCCTCAGGGTCGATGCGTTCGTTGAGCAGGGCGATGCGTTTGGCGTCCCGGAGGCCGGCGACCCGCGGCAGAAAGTACGTCGAGGCACCGTCGCCGGTCGCGCCGATCCCCGGGTAGCCGAACTGGAAGTACGCCTCCTCGCTTACGAGCACGTAGTCGCCGAAGATTCCGAGGCTAAAGCCCGCGCCGACCGCGGGACCGTTTACTCCTACTACGACCGGCACTTCGGCCTGGTAAAAGCCGATAACGGCGTCGTGAAGCAACGACGCGCCTTTGCGCATCCCGGCTGAAGCGGACTCTTCGGTGAAGTTGCCTACGTCGCCGCCGGCACAGAACACGCCCTCCGAACCGGTGAGCACGAAACACCGTATCGACTCTTCGTGGAGCCGAACGGCGAGGTCGAGCAGCTCGTTCGTCATCGTCCGGTTCAACGCGTTCATGCTCGACGTGCTGTGAATTTCGGCGCGCAACACGCCGTCGTCGAACGTCGTCTCGAAGTTCTCGTACCCGGGATCGGTCATGGTACAGGTCCGTGCTCCGAGGGAACGGTCAAAAGCGTTCGCTCGCGGGTATCGGTAGCGAGTCGAACCACACGTGGTTTGACTGTTCGTCGCCCGGGGTCGAATAATGGGACGCGTCCGGATCGTCTGGGGGAGTTCGCGAGGACCGACGGCACTTTCGGCCTATGACGCCGCTCTCGCCGCCGCGAACGTCCACGACTACAACGTAGTACACGTCTCATCGGTGCTCCCGGCCGGGGCGAACGTCGACCCGTTGGACGGCTCCGGACCTCGGGCCGGTAGGGGAGCGACTCACCGTCGTCGAAGCACGGGAAACGGCTGCCGTCGAGACGGGGAGGCCAGCCGCTCCCCCCGATGCGGATACGGACGCACCCGCCGAGGCATCGACCGATACCGACTCGACCGACACCGACGCGTCCGTCGAGGGCAACCCGCGCGCCGACGCCGCACTCGGCGATACCGACGGGCCGGTCGTTCATGCCGGTCTGGGGTGGGCGCAGGCACCGAACAGCCGCGGGATCGTCTACGAGGCGACCGGTACCGAGTCCGACGACGTTCACCGAGCGATCGAAACCGGGCTCCAGGCCGGGTGTACACTACGCGATCTCTCGTCCGCCGACACGGACCGGATCGTGCTCTCGACCGACGGACACACCAAGCGAGTCGGCACCGCCGACGGAGCGCCGGACGCTTCCGCGGACGATCAGGACTTCGCCTCGACGGATGCCGATCGGCCGGCCGCCTCGGAACACGTCCGCGAGGGGGGCGACGCTCCCGACTGAACCGATAGCGATCCGGAGGACGAACCGTACGTGACGGCGGTCGTCCTCGCTATCTATGGCGACAGCGACCCGACCCTGTAGGGTAACGACCCCAACCGCTCGATCCGATGTCCGGATAGGGCCGGACTTTTTAAGTACGCGACGTCAACCGTTATATAGACTGGTTTCTCGATGAGCTGGAACGACTCCTACAACGAACCGAACACGACGAACGAGAACAGGGACCCGAGCGGCGGTACGGACGTCGAAAACCGAGTTCTTCGCTCGAACGCCAAGACCGTCGCGACCCACGTTAGGAACCTCTTACCCGCGGAGTACAACGTCACCGGCAACGTCACCGAGAGCGCGAACGGGCCACAGGCGTTCGTTGCGATCCAGCCACCCGTCGGACCCGCAGTGACCGCGGGATTCGGCATCGAAGAGTACGCCGATCCGAACGGAACGGACCATATCCCCGACGACGAACGCGACGAGGTCGCCTCCGGCCTCGCCGCCCGGGCCGTCCTCCAGGTCAAACAGGCCGTCGGTAACGCTCTCACCCCGACCGCGCGCTAAGCGTCTTCGACCGCGACACGAGTCGTCTCGTTACACGACCGCATCGTAGCTCCATCGCTCTCGAACCCCGAACCTAAACCTCCCGGCGATCGATCGGCGAGTCGCTTCTCGCGATCAGTCATCGGTCGTCGCCGGCGGATCGTAAAACAGCGCATAGCCGGTCGTCACGAGCGCCGGCAGACAGGCTATCAGTAGCGCGCCGTGCACCGACAGTCCCGAGATCCACGCGACGAACAGCCCGCTCGCGAGCAACGCCGGGATCACGCACAACAGCAGGTCCGCGGGCGTGATCGTCGGCCGGCGATCGTTCAACTCCCGTGCGAGCTCTGCTGTCCGGCCCTCGGAGCGCGTGTTCACCGACATATGCTTCACCGATAGACTCTGGGAGCCGCTTCTAATTAAATGTTATTACACCGGCGTCCAGCACGCCCTGTTATCGCCTCTCTAAAAACTAAGAACTCGATCGGAGGAACGAACCCTTCGACGTTACTTCCCCCAGAACGGATCGCGCTGGCGGTGTTTGTCGAGATACATGCTGAGTGCTTCGCGTTCGTCGGCCGGGATGTCCTCCCTGAGTTCCTGTTCTAAGACCTTCGCGTGTTTCTCGGGGAGTTCGCTCCAGAGCGTATCGCCCTCGTCGATCTGCCGCCCCACCGTGGGGCCGTCGATCGCGACGCTCACGCGCTCGCCGCTTCGGGCCTGCTCGATGTCCTCGCCCTGTTCTTTGAGGCCTTTGACCTGGCCGACGCGATCGGGGTCGCGCTCGGCGAAGTCGACGACGCGAGCGTTTCGCTTGAGCGTGCCCGTGAGCACCTCGACACCAACTACTGCAGGATTCGACTGGCGGAAGACGTGATCCTCCAGAATTCGAAAGCGCGCGGGTCGAGCGATGTTTTCGAGGATCGTGTCCTGCTGGGCGCTCGCGCGTTCCGCGACGAACTCCTCGTACTCTTCGACCAGCCGGTAGATCACGTCGTTCGAAAATATCTCCACGTCCTGCTGATCGGCGAGGTCGGCGGCGTCATCGAGAACGTCGGTCGTAAAGGCCAGAATCACGCGGTGGTCGGGGGCGTTCGCGGTTTCGGCTACCCGGACGTCCCGTGGGGCGACCGCGCCGACCTCCGCGCGCACGATCGGGACCTCCGCTTCGTCCAGGGCATCGGCGACCGCTTCGAGACTGCCCAACGTATCGGCCTTGACGACGACGCCTTCCTCTTCGGTACTGACCTCGATGTCCGCGAGCTCGCTCTCGACGGCTTCGACCACCGCGTCGCGCTCGCGATCGCGGACCACCCGGACGGGCGCACCGGCCATCGCCTCCCCCAACTCCGGCGCGGCGATCTTCACCCCGGCGGCCGCCCGGACCGAATCGACGCGCTCGAAGCGCTTTTCGGTTCGGATCTCCGCGAGCGGCCGCGGCTGAAGCAACGCGCGGACGTCGGTCACGATCGGTTCCCGGGAGCCACCGACGACGATCGTATCGCTTTCTCTTACGGTGCCGTCGTAGAGCACGACATCGAGGGTCTTCCCGAAACCCTTCTCGTCGGTCACCTCCAGTACTGTTCCGGCCCCCGGCCCCGAGACGTCGACGGCCATCTCGTCTCGCAGGTAGCGCTGGGAGAGGCCCATGAGCACGGTGAGCAGATCGGGGACGCCCTCGCCGGTTTCCGCGGAGAGGGGGACGACGCCGATGTTGTCGCCGAAGTCCTGGACGCGCCAGTACATATCGGCCGAAAAGCCGTGCTCGGAGAGATCGCCGATGATTTCGTACAGTCGCTCGTCGAGCCGTGAACTCGCCCGGTCGCTTTGGGCCTCTCTCGACTCGCGGATCGGCGTTTCTGCTTTCGGATTCCACCCCGGGATCGTATCGACCTTGTTCGCCGCGACGACGAAGGGGGTCTGAGTACGCCTGAGTACGTCGAGCGATTCGATCGTTTGGGGCTGGAAGCCATCGGAGACGTCGACGACGAGGATCGCGATGTCGGCGAGCGCCCCACCCCGAGAACGAAGCGTCGTAAAGGAGTGATGGCCCGGCGTGTCGATGAACAGCAGTCCTGGAAGATCGAAGTCCTCGGGATCGACGAGCCGACCGGCGAGCTCGGAGATCACCTCTAGGGGGACGGCCGTCGCGCCGATGTGTTGGGTGATCGCGCCGGCCTCCTCGCCCGTGACCGCAGAGCCCCTGATCCGGTCGAGGAGGGTGGTCTTGCCGTGATCGACGTGGCCGAGCACGGCGACGATCGGCGTCCGTAGCGTCCCTGGAAGCTCGCCCGCCTCGCTCGTGGCATTGGTGTCCGACATGGATAGCAACCCCGGAGAAGTCGTCCGGAAAAGGGCGCGGGCCGCATTTAAGCCCATCGTCACGGTCCCTGGACCCCTCTCGACCGTATCGGAACCGGTCGTCGGGAGCCTCGGGATCGCTACTCCGTCCGGGACCGCTACGTGAGGGAGGCAGTGACGCCTCAGCCCGTGGATTTTAAGGTATCGGCCCCAATAGGGGGGTCATGCCTCAGATACTCGCCGAGAACCTCTCGGGGAAAGCGGTCACGGGCGCCGACGGTGCCGAACTCGGCATGCTGTATAACATCACGATGGACGGCGCGACCGGTAGTCTGCGAAACCTCGTCGTCGAGCCGAACGAAGTCACCGAGCGCGAGACCGATTTCGACGACGACGGCGACGGCCACCTGCTCGTCCCGGTCGGTAACGTCCAAGCCGTCAAAGACCACATCATCATCCGGCGCGAGTAGGGACGACACGCACAATGCACGTTCTCGATACGACGGCTTTTATTACCGAGTATCACACCGCCGACGACACGGCGACGGTCCCGAGCGTCCGCGACGAGCTCGAAGGCGAGAGCGTCTATCGCTACGACGCGATGGAAGGTGCCGATATGTACGTCCACCTCCCCGAAGGCGGCACCACCGAGCGAGTCCGCAGAGCGGCGGAGAACACCGGTGACGGCGCGGTGCTTTCGGATACCGACGTTTCGCTTCTCGCGACCGCGTTCGAACTCGACGCTACCTTGGTGACCGACGACTACGCGATGCAAAACGTCGCGAGCCGCCTCGACGTCGACGCCGAGGTCATCGCTCAGGACGGCATCGCCGAGGAACGCGACTGGTCATTTCAGTGTCAGGGCTGTGGCCGGGAGTTCGACGAGAACAAGGAGCGCTGTCCGATCTGCGGGAGCGACCTCTCGCGGAAGAACCCCTCCGCCTGATCGCCACGAGCGCTCGGTCGATGGGTGTACCGGGCTCATCGTCCCGTCGACTCCATCGAGATTCCCGAGCCACCGATATCCGCGTTCGGTGGGTACGATCTTCCTACTCGGCTTCGACGGCGGCTAATGCCGACCGAACGGAATAGCCGCCGCATATATAGGGTGATCCGGTCCGTTCTCTCGTTCTCGGGACCAACTCATGCCAGGAGCCTATCAACGCTGTCCGTTCTGCGAGGAGGTACTCGATCTCGGCTCGACCGGTCATGGGCCGATGAGACGACACATGATCGCCGCACATCCCAAGCGGGACGACGAGGAGTAGCGATACGCCGACGGAGACGAACGCACTCGGAGTCGTGTGAGGAATCACGACGAGGGTCGTCGTCCGAGGAAGCCCTCTTATCGGTGACGGTCGAAGACGACTCAGCGGTTTCCCGGCCGTGAGGTTCCGAGGGCCGGGTAGTCAGGGGACGAAACGAATCGGGACGTTCCATCGACACCACGGCCGACGGCTCGGACGGTCGCCGTCGATCAACGAGGGCGACTTTCGAACGCAAACGTGGACACGGACACGAGACACCGGGAAGCGAGCGTGCGACATCGGGCCGCCACATCACGCCGGTCGTGAGAACTGCGGGAACACCCGTAGCGTGTCTCCGGCTTGTCGGGTCGTGATACGACTCAACCGGTAGGCGGCGGCCCGAAAGCTGTAGCACGGTCATAATTACAACCCAATGATCGTCCGATTATACACTGACCGACCACCATGACTCTCGTGAGCGTTATCATACCGACGCACGACCGCGCCGAGTTCGTCGGCGGGGCGATCGAGACGGTTCTCGGCCAGACCCACGAGGCGGTCGAGGTGATCGTCGTGAACGACGGGTCGACCGACGGCACCGAACGAGTCCTCGAAGCGTATCGCGCCCGCGACGAGCGCGTCCGGCCGTTTCATCGCTCGGGTGTGTACTGGACGACGACGACCGCTGGCACCCCGAGAAGATCGAACGCCAACTCGCCGTCTTCGACGACTGTGACGAGACCTGCGGCGTCGTCTATACTGGTGGGGTTGCCTGTCGCAACGGCCGGGCCGTCGGGACCTATTCCCCCCGCGAGGATCGACGCGGCGACATCTACCCGTCCGTACTGGTGGAGTTCGGCCTCCAGCCCTATTCGAGCCACATGATTCGCAGGAGCTGTTTCGAGCGCGTGGGCGAGTACGATCCCGCGCTCGGCTGTGGCGAGGACTGGGACCTCTCGATCCGGCTCGCGCGCGAGTACGAGTTCGCAGCGGTTCCGGAGCCACTGGTCGAGCGACGCTTTCACGACGCCAATGCCTCCGGGGAGCGCCAGCGAACGCACGGTTCGGACGACTCGATCCCCCGGCGGATCGAGGACGGGACCGGTCCCTACGGGCGGATCTGGGGGAAATACCGCGAGGAGATACGGGAGTACCCGGACCTCGAACGGCGATACCGAGCCCGCCGGGATCTCGCGTGCGCACGGGTCGAGCTCGAAAACGGGCATCGACTGAAAGCGCTCCGACACGCCCGTGCGGCCCTCGCGCGCGATCCGTCGGTCGGCGCGCTTCTCGTCGGAGTGTTCGCGTGTCTCGGCGAACGCGCGATCGGCGTCGCTCGCCAGTTGCGCAACGCCTGGATCGAGCGACGGTTAACCGGCCCGAACGCCCTCCCTGCCTGGTCCCAGGCCCCGACGGACCCGACGCCGAGATCGGACCCGCACGATCGAACGCCCGAACGAACCCCGCTGCAGCCGAGTGCCGGAACCGGATCGACCGTCGAGCACCTCGGCGAGATCGAGGAACTGTGAGATCGATCGCGTCCGAGTCGACGAGCACGGCGAGGACGACCGTTCCGGCGATCACGACGGCGCGAGCGCCCACTCGGTCGGCGAGAACGGCGTCCTGTAGCCCGAACGGCGCGACGATGGCGAAAGCGAACGAAGGGGCATGCCGATGACGCTCGTCAGCACCCTCCTCCCGACGTACGACCGCGTCGAGTTCGTCGGCGGGGCGATCGAGACGGTTCTCGGCCAGACCCACGAGGCGGTCGAGGTGATCGTCGTGGACGGCGGATCGACCGACGGCACCTACGACGTTCTCCGGCAGTACGCCGACGACGAGCGCGTCTCGGTGCTACAGGACGGCCCGAACGACGGGATCGCGCACGCTCGTAATCGCGCGCTTTCCCACGCTCGCGGGGAATACGTGTGTGTACTGGACGACGACGACCGCTGGCACCCCGAAAAGATCGAACGCCAACTCGCCGTCTTCGAGGAGTGCAACGAGACCTGCGGCGTCGTCTATACTGGTGGGGTTGCCTGTCGCAACGGCCGGGCCGTCGGGACGTACCGACCCCGGGCGGACCGACGCGGCGACATCTACCCTGAAATCCTCGCCGACTTCGGGCTCAATCCGTATTCGAGCCACATGATCCGTAGGAGCTGTTTCGAGCGCGTAGGTACGTACGACACCCGGTTCCCTCATGGCGAGGACTGGGACCTCTCGATCCGGCTCGCGCGCGAGTACGAGTTCGCGGCCGTCTCCGAACCGCTGGTCGAGCGCCGACTCCACGAGGCGAACCGCTCCCAGCAGTTCCGCGATACGACCGATATGGAGCTGGTGTGGGACGAGTACGGCGCTGCGATCCGGCGTCACCCCGAGATAGAGGCGCGGTTCGTGACGCGGTGGTATCGTCGCCGTAGCCGCGTCGCGCTCGAACGCGGCGCGTACGCCGACGCGATCGCGCTCAGCCTGCGAGCCGCTACCCGCCAGCCATCGACGAACGCGCTGGCACTCGTGGCGTCGGCGTGTCTCGGGCGGCGCGGACTAAGCGTCGTCCGACGGCTCCGAGCGCACGCCGACCGGTACCTGGCGACGGCCGGAGCGGACGCAGGCCTCGGGGCCGACGGATCGGACGGGACGAACGCGAACAACGGGCCGGCCGGAGCGAGCGAAACGGAAGGAAACGCGTCCCGCTCGCCTCCCGGACGGTCTGAGCGACCGACCTGAGCGCGGAACGGACTCCCTTCTCCGGCCGTCGTCCACTCCGAGTTAATTACGTAGTTACTAACTGAGAAACTTATATGCACTCTTGCGATGTACGACGTTTCGAGGCATGGTCACAGGAACGATACCGGAGACGACGCCGACGGGAGTAGCCCCGAAGGGAACTCGTCGTCGAGCGACCCGAACCGACGAGCGTGGGACGCGATGAGCACGAACGGTCCCGGCTACGGTCGGACCGACGGCGAGCGGGCGGTTTCCCCGACCGACGAGGCGGGTCGTTCGGTTTCGGTCGTCGTCCCGACCTACAACGAACGCGAGAACGTCCGGGCCGTCGTCGATCGCTGTTCGGCCGCGCTCGCGGGCTACGACTTCGAGATCGTCGTCGTGGACGACGATTCGCCCGACGGGACGTGGCACGTGGTTCGCGAGACCTACGCCGATACGGAGTGGGTTCGTGTCGTCCGCCGCGAGGGCAAGTTCGGGCTCGCAACGGCGGTCTCCCGGGGGTTTCGTGAGGCCTCGACCGAGCTCTGTGCGGTCATCGATGCCGACCTCCAGCACCCTCCCGAGAAACTGCCCGCCCTGATCGACGCCTTCGATCCCGGCGTCGACGTCGTGATCGGGAGCCGGTACACCGCGGGCGGCGCTATCGAGGGCTGGTCGCCGGGTCGTCGACTCGTCAGTCGCGGCGCGTCGGCGATCGCCAGGGTCGGCCTCCCCGCAACCCGTGGCGTCGCCGACCCGTTGAGCGGCTTCTTCGCCGTCCGCCGTGATCTCCTCGATGGCGTGCGGCTCTCGCCGATCGGTTACAAGATCCTCTTAGAGGTGCTCGCGAAGTGTGAGTACGGCCGTGTCGTGGAAGTCCCCTACGTCTTCAGGGAGCGCGAGAAGGGCGAATCGAAGCTCACCGCGCGCGAGTACTGGGAGTTCCTCGGACACGTCGGAGCGCTCCGGCTGGCACACGCCCGCGACTCGTCCCCGGTGCCCGGTCGCGGGTCGAGCCGCGAGGAATCGGACGTCCTCGGCGATTGATCGGCGACGGAATCGATCCGACCACGTCGCGGTCCTCCACTGGTCCCTCTGGCCCGTCGACTCGTCGGCTCCGGTGAAACGATCCGGTCCCCCTAATTCGTTTCGGCCCTCCGATCCGTTCTCCCTTCTCGACCCGCCTTCGAGCCGTCAACGAGCCGTCAGCGACGGCGACGGGTTCCCCTGACCGGCGGGCACCTCCGAACGGACATCCGGGCCATCGGGGTAGTCGGAGAGATGAGGGGAAAAACGGTATGCGGCGTGTCAGTCGGCGAAACGAGGCGGCAACGGAGTGTGCCACGAAACGACGAGAACGGGGCGACGACCTGGCGATTCGAGAGCGCTTACTCGACGTAGCCGAGGGCTCGAAGGCGCTGTCGAGTCGATTCGTCTCGCTCGCGCTCAGCGGGCTCACTGAACGCGATTTCCTCGCGTCGCTCGGCCAATGCCGAGCGCAGTCGCTCCCACTTCGAACCGCTCGGATCGTCGATCGGTCTTCGTTCGTTCGGGTCGCGCTCCAGGTCGAATCCCCTCGTACTCCCCTCGCTGTGGACGAGCTTTCGATCCGGGAGGCGCACGCTTACTTGAAGGGCGTCGGGATCGATCCGACCGGGAGCGCTCGTCGCCGAGGCGACCTCCGAGACCGCGACCCGGTCGCCGATCGACCGGCCCTCGATCGCGGGGCGAAGCGAGCGCCCGAGATACGCCTCCGGGAACGCGACCCCGGCGTAATCGAGCACCGTCGGGGCGACGTCGATGTGTCGGACCTGGGTGTCGACTCGTTTCCCCTCGCCGTCGATGCCTCCAGGCGGTCGAATCAACAGCGGAACGCGTAGTAGTTCGTCGTAAAGCGCCGGCTCGTGGCCGACCTGGCCGTGTTCGAACAGTGCCTCGCCGTGATCGGCAGTTACGATCACGAGCGCGTCGTCAGGGACACGTTCGAGCAGTTCGCCGACCCGCTCGTCGGCGTGTCGGACCGACGCCGCGTACAGCCCGCGGACGGCCTCGCGCTCGCGTTCCGTGAGGCGCTCGGGGGCTCGCTGAGCCCGGGTCGACAGTCCTGTGGGGTTACCCTCGAACGCGGGGACGCCGGCCGCTCTGCGGTGGCGTTCGGGCGGCGTGTACGGTGCATGTGGTTCGAGCAGGTGCGTCCAGACGAACGATCGGTCCCGACCCTCTCGGCCGCCTCGGTCGTCTCGAATCGCCTCGCGTGCGACGCGTATCTCGTCGTCGCCGGCCCCGGCGATCGCGCGAAGCGGCTCCTGGAGCCGTCGGTAGGCGTACTGCGCGCCCCGGTAGACCGGGTGATCGAGCGAGAAGCGATCGAGCAACAGACCCCGACTGCGCTCGAAGAAGGGCAGTCCGAACTCCCCGACGTCGCGGTAGACGTCGTACCCGCGGCCGTACCCGTTCCGCTCGCCGAGCCAGGGGTTCGCGTGAACGCCCGTACACCGCCAGCCCGCTCGATGCAGGGTCTCGCTGAGCAGCTCCCGTTCGGGTCGGATCCGCTCGTACCCCCCGTGATCGAGCGGTAGCGTCGAGGTAAGCAGTGCGGGAAACGCATAGGGTGTCGCCGGACCGTGGCTCACCGCCTGCGTGAAGGTGACCCCTTCTTCGGCGAGAGCGTCGAGATTCGGCGTGTAGCCGTCGGTGCTCGAAGGCATGAACGAGGCGTGGGAGACGCGCCACGCGTCGATCGTGATGCAAACTACGTTCACGGTTCGCTCTGCTCGCCCTCTCGCGCACAGTGTCGTATTTAAACGCCGCCTACGCTCCCCGCCCGCCTCGGCGTTCCGCGACGTGAGCGGCCGCGCCGCGGGCGAAGCGGGTACGATCGGGGACCACTCCGGTAGCGCGGACATTCTTAGGTCGATATTTTCCTTCGTTGGTGTAGAGAATGATACCGACCTCGACGACCGTACCGAGCGACGCGTTTCCGAGTACGCTCGCCTGCCGTACGCGGGACGTCCGATCGGCTCGGAGTCGCCGATGAGCGTCGCGCTGTGTCCCCATCTCTCGCTGGAGCACTACCGCGGCGGCGAGAAGTGGGTGACCGAACTCGCGAACAGGCTGGTCGCCGACGGCGTTAGCGTGGCCGTCCGCGCGCTGCCGTATGCCCCCGGCGGCGAACGCCGGGTCGGGGTTCGGGACGTGCTCGACGGGCGGGTGTCGTACCACGAAGCCTGGCGTCACGACCTCTCGAGGTTCGACCGGGCGTACGTCTTCTACAACCCGCTCTCGAAGCTGTTCTTTCACGGCGCTCGATCCGCGATCGCGGGGATCCACTCCTGGGCGTACGTCTCGCCCCGGCTCTACGAGTCACACTACGGCGCGGTGCCGACGGCAGTCAAGGCGCTCTATCGCCTCGCCGGAGCCCGGGAGCTACGGGGCTTCGACGCGGTCCACAGCGTCACGCCCGCCTACGAGTCGCCACATCCTCGTACCGTTTCGATCCCGAACTTCGTCGATACCGATCGGTTTCACCCCGAGCGAACACCGCTCGCGGAGGAGTTCACCGTGCTCGCGACCGCCGCGCACATCCCGGAGAAGGGTTGGGATACCGTCCGTGCGGTTGCGGCCCGCTTCGCCGACCGGTCGTCGGCTCCGGCTTCCGTCGCTCGTGGCGTTCCCGCCGTCCCTGCCGTCGCCGGCGACGGCGGTACCGCGATCGAAGGCGGAAGCGGAGGCGGAGACGGAGTCCGAGGTCGTGACGCCGACGGGATCCGTGTGGTGACGACCGGCGAGGGCACGGGCGCGGTCGAGGGCCTAGGCTTTCTCTCCGAGGCCGAACTCGCCGACGCGTACTCGCGGGCCCAGGTCGTATTACACCCTGCTCGCGTCGACACCGACAGCATGGTCATCAACGAGGCGTGTGCGTCCGGGACTCCCGTAGTGACGACGCCGATCGCTACCCACGTCCGGGAGAACGAGGCAGTGCTCCACGGTAGCTCGGTCGAGGAGTTGTGCGATCACGTCGGGACTCTCCGTCACGAATGGCGGCGGGGCGAGGGCTACGACCGGCGCTGTCGGCGCGCGCGAGCGGAGGGCGAGGCTCATAGCACGGAAACGATCTATCCGCGGCTCAAACGACTGCTGACCGCCGATGTCGAGGCCATCGGAATGGACGTTGAGGCCGACGCCGAAGCGGGGGTCGAGCCTGGAACCGAGGCACGGACCGAACCCGAGCCCGCGGGAACACGGACGTGAGCGTACTCGACCCGGTTCGAGAGCGCTCGCTGTTGCACCCGCAGAACAAGCGGTTGGCGATGTATATCGTTGTGGGGCTCGTCGGGATCGGGGTCAACCAGGGGGTCTTCGTGCTCGTCGTCGAATGGGTGCCATACGTGGTCGCCGGTCTGCTCGGCAGTGCTGTCAGCATGGCGACGAACTACGCGATGAACGACGGCTGGACCTGGCGAAAAGACGGGGCGGCGGGTCTTTCCCGCTGGCTCTGGCGCGGGGTCAAATACGGCGCGACGCGGGTCGTCGGGGTCGGTATCGGCCTCGTCTCGTTGTTCGTGTTCGTCGATCTCGTCGGGATCGCGCCGGCGATTTCGAACGTCCTGCGGATCGGTGTCGGCGTCGTCTGGGGCTTCGGCGCGAGCGAGAAGTGGGTCTGGCGGACCGGTAACAGCGATTCCCGATCCGTTCGCGGCGCTCGTACTGAGCGACGACAGGACTGAGTTCTTCACACGATCGGGATGGCGTTCGGTTCAACAGTTTCTCGATAGGGAGCCGAGGGTAATGCCTCGGAAGCCCCCGGACGCTCGACTCGGGGGCTCGCTGCGCGCCTCAGCTCGCTCCCTTCGGTCGCTCCTACGGTGCTTACGTCGCCCACCGTCGTCGACCGCCCGGCCCCTTCCAGTCCCACCCTAAGTAGAGTTCTGTCGGCTCTCGTCGCTCGATCGAACGTCACGAGTGAGCATGCCGTCGTACCGCCGTTCGTCGGCGCACGTTCGTATCGGCTTCGGTTCTTCGAGACTCCGCTGCCCGGCTGCTGACTGGGGAGTTTCGCTCGAAGGGCTCAGGGAGAACTCCGGTTTCGTGTCGATACTCGGCGACGAGCGCAACGGAATCACGTCATAGACGAGCGATACGATGAATCCGTATGGGACCGAACGCCCGCTAATGAGCGACGTCGAGTCCATCGGGATCGTCACGACTTCCGACGTGTTACACGGACAACCGCGCATCGAGGGAACGCGCATCGGAGTGTTCGTGATCGGTGAGAGCATTCGTAGAGGAGAACAGACGGTCGAGGACGTTCGTGAGAGCTACCCGACGCTCGCGCGCGAGCAAGTCGATGCAGCACTCGCGTACTACGACGAGCACCCCGACGAGATGGACGCCCTTCGCGAGGAGCGCGATGCAGTGATCGACCGACTCGACGAACACCGACGCGAGCGTGGGCGCTCTTCGGACGCGTGAAGATCCTGTCCGACAACGACGTTACCGAGGGATACGTCCGGGCGCTCCGATCGACGGAGGGGATCACCGTCGATCGGGTCGTCGATCGCTTCGGCGAGCGGGTTCCCGATTCGGAGCTCATCGCGTACGCCGAAGAACACGATAGGGTCGTGTTCACTGGCGACGCTTTCTCGACGACGGGTCCGGCGAGACGCCGCCGCCCCGAATCGACGCCGACTGTAGCGTGATCTTCTACAGGCAGGACCGAACACCCTCTGTCGGTGCCGTCGTAACGTCGATACAGCGGATCGCCGAGGACTATCCCGACTACCGCCAGATCCGCGAATACGTCCCCCGGTGAGATCGATGGCAACCTCGTCGGATGTCGTGGCCCGAATCAGAGAATCAAAAGCACTCCACCGACCGTTGCGACCGCGCCCAGGCCGGTACAGACGACCCAGAAGGGAACCCGCTCGACGAGTCGCATCAGGGCGTCGATCGTGAGATAGCCAACGACGGCGCTCGTCACGAGCCCGACGACGGCGACCGATGGGCGAAGGGAAGGGAAGCCCCCGGCGTCGAGAACGACGAGCGCTGCCGCCCCGAGTGCGGCGGGGATCGAGAGCAGAAAGGAGAGGCGAAACGCCTCGGTGCCGTCGTAACGTCGATACAGCGGATCGCCGAGGACTATCCCTCGGTGCCGTCGTAGCCCCGGAGCAAGAGCGCGCCGGTCGTCACGCCCGATCGCGAGACGCCCGGAAGCACTGCGAGTCCCTGGAGCGCGCCGACGAGCACCGCGTCGGTCCCAGTGGGAATCGAGCGTGCGCCGAGCGCGACGCCGCCAACGCGCTGGAAGAGTCCGGTCGCGACGAGAAGCACGCCGATGAACACGACGAACGCGCCGCCGGTGAGCGCGGAGACGAACGAGGTGAGAACGAGGTAGGCTGCGAGGCCGACACAGAAGGACGAAAACGTCGCCACGAGCAGGAAGGACAGCTCGGCGCTCGATCGACCGAAGGCGGCCCGCGGTCGCCAGGCCGGGAGCGTCCGTAGCCCCTCACCGATCGTCTCGCGGTAGTACGCCGCTGCGGCGACGGCGGTCCCGGCGTGCAAAAAGAGCGAGAGTTCGACCGCGTCGGCCGCCGGCAGTCCGAAGAAAACGGTGAGAACGAGCGCGAGGTTTCCTTCACTGGAGATCGGGAGCCACTCGAAGACGCCCTGGAGA
>PXQR01000063.1 GCA_003021235.1 Halobacteriales archaeon QH_6_64_20
ACGGGATCGGCGAGAACTACGAGTCGGTCGATATCATCGAATACCACGGCGACGTCTTCGCCGAGCACTGGGGCGAGTACGACTGCTTCGTCGGGCTGATGGCCTCGGGGATCGCGATGCGAAAGACCGCCCCCCTGCTCGATAGCAAGTGGGACGACCCCGCGATCGTCGTAATCGACGAGGCGCTCACCTGGGCGATCCCGATCACTGGAGGGCATCACGGCGCGAATCAGGTCGCTCACGACCTCTCGCAACTCGGGGCGGTGCCTGCGATGACCACCGCGAGCGAGGCCGCGGGCAAGCAGGGCGTCGAGAGCAAAGCCAAAGCTCTCGACAGCCACGTCGTCAACGGCAATTCGACCGTGGCGACGAACCTCGCGGTGCTCAACGACGAGCTCGGACCCGTCGCCCGCCTCGACGGTCCACGGGCCGTGCTCGTCGGCGGCGACGTCACCGTCCTCAAACGAAACGCGAACGACGGGATCGTCCTCGGGACGGGTACCGTCTCGGGCGTGAAGAAAAGCCAGGTACTCGACGCCTGGCAGGCGGCATTAGAGGATCTCGACCTCGGCTTCGAGGACGTCGAGTTCGTCGCGACCGCCACCCGCAAGGGGGACGAGGAGGGCTTGTACGAAGCCGCTCGGGAGATCGACGCCGGCGTCGTGCTCTTCGAGAAGGGAACCCTGGAAGGGTTCGAAGGGCCGACCCCCTCGCGCTCGGCCGAACTCATCGGCTGGCCGGGTATCGCCGAAGCCTCGGCTATCGCCGGTGGGCGCGACCACGACCTCGCTCGGGAGAAAGAGCGCTTCGACGATGCGGTGACCGTGGCGGTGGGACGATGAGCCGCGAGGAGCAGACGGGTGCCGAGGAGATGGGCACCCTCTACATCGTCGGCATCGGGCCCGGATTGCCCCACGCGATGACCCAACGGGCGAAAGACGTTATCGCGACCGCCGATTGCGTGATCGCTTCCAATCTCTACCAGGACTTCTTGCGCCGCGATGGTACCCTGCCGCCGGAGGAAGCCGTCGCGGACGGCGGCGTCGCGGCTCGGTCGGACGGTACAGAGCAGGAGATCGTCCGCTCGTCGATGGGCCAGCAGGTCGAACTCGCGAGAGAGGCCTTCGAGCGCGTCAGAAACGGTGAGACGGTTGCACACGTCTCGGGGGGCGACCCGAACGTCTACGGCAAGAGCGATCTCCTGTTCACGATGGCCGACGCCGAGGGCGCCGAGGACGTCCCTATCGAGGTCGTCCCCGGCGTGACCGCGGCACTCGGCGGGGCGGCCAATCTCGGCGCGCCCCTGTCGAACGATTTCTGCACGATCTCGCTGTCCGATAAGTGGCGTGGCTGGACGGAGATCGAGGAGAAACTCCGGGCGGCGGCGATCTCGGGGTTCGTGATCGTTCTCTATAATTGTTGGCGCGATTACGAACGCGCAATCGACGTCCTGTGCGAGGAGCGTGCCGACGATACGCCGGTCGGTATTTTCAACGACGCGAGCCGGGCCGACGCCGGCCGCAACCTGGAGAACGAGACACACACGATCACGACCCTCGGCGAGGCGACATCCCACGACGAGGAGGTCGGCGGGATGGGCACCTCGATTCTCGTCGGGAATCACGAGACCGAGGTCTGGACGAACGACTACGAGCAGTATCTCGTCACTCCCCGGGGCGGGCGTGACGTGGAGGACTTCTAACGATGAACACTACCGACACCAGCGACACCGACGACACGATCGAGACGAGTAGCGAGACGACCACCGAGCGCGAACGACGCTGTGGCGCGTCGACGGAGACGACAGCCGACGGCGGCACGGCGAGCGCGTCGAGTACGACGAGCGCCGACGAGACTCAATCGAGATGCGAGAGTTCGCCGTCCTCGGGGGTCGAGTCCTCGACATCCAGCTACTCGGGGTCGAGCTGTGGAGCTTCGAAAAGGGAAGCGACTGACGAGAAAGTCGGGTCGACCGCCGACGACTTCGACGCCGACCCTGGTAGCTTAACTGCTGTGGGACTCGGCCCCGGTCAGCCGGAGGGCATGACGGAACGCGCCCGCGCGGCGCTGCTGGAAGCCGAACACATCGTCGGCTACACGACCTATATTGACCTCCTACCCGACGACAGCGGCGACCCGAACGTCTACGCGCTTTCGGGGCTCGCGCTCGAGATCATCGAGTCGAAAGGCGCGACCGCCGAGACCCTCGACTTCGAGGTCGTTCCAGGCGTCCCAGCGGCTCAGTCCTGTGGGGCGCGGCTGGGCGCGCCACTCGTGAACGACACGGTGAGCGTCTCGCTGTCCGATCACCTGACGCCGATGGATGAGATCGAATCGCGCCTACACGCCGTAGCAGGCGAGGGCTTTACTATCTCGATCTACAACCCCTGGAGCCGCAAGCGCCGGGAGAACTTCCGGAAGTGCTGTGAGATCCTTCTGGAGTACCGTGATCCGGACACGCCGGTCGGCATCGTCCACGGCGCGGGCCGCGAGGACGAGCGAAGCGAGATCGTCGACCTTGGCGATCTCGAAGAACTCGGCGAGACCGATCTGATCGACATGACGACGACGATTCTCGTGGGCAACGAGGAGACCTACGTCTGGGACAACCGGATGGTGACCCCTCGGGGCTACGAATCCAAATATGAGTACTGAAAGCGCGAATGCCGAGTACCAGGTCCGGCTGGATCGCGATCGTTGCGAGGGGATCTTCGCGTGTCTCGTTCGGGACGACCGGTTCGTCGAAGCCGGTGACGGGCTAGCGACGATCGAGGGCACGGACGAGTCGGATGACGACACGCTGACGGCGACCTTCGCGGACGACCGGTTCGAGGACGCCCGGACGGCCGCCCGCGCCTGTCCGGTCGACGCGATCGAGGTACGCGAGGTGGCCGATGAGTGACACAGGCGGTGAGTCGGGCTCGGAGCCGAGTCCGGAGTCGACGATGCCAGAGCCGGTTCCCGATCTGCTCGTTGCGACGCCCGAAACGGCGTACTTCTGGGGTCGGGTCGCAGGCGACGGCGAGCTTACTCGAAAAACCATCACCGTGCGCGCGGGCGACGAGCGGACGGCCGAGGCGCTCGCGGTGATCGCCGGTGCGGACCGCGCGGACCACCGCGTCGCCGCCCGTGAGTCCGCCCACGACGCCTCGATGGTCAGATACGAAGACGAGTACGAACTCCGGGTCTTCGGACCGGCAGCCGAGCGCGCGGGCGCGGCATTGGGGTTCCCCATGGACGAGCAGCCGGGCGGCTACCGCTTCGGTGCGTTCGACGAGCACCGGGCGCAGCTAGTTCGGGGCCTGCTCGAAGCCTGCGGGACCGTCTGTTTCCGCGAATCCGCGGGAGCAGTGGGAGTGTCGTTCGTCCACGACGAGAAGCGCCTGCTCGAAACGATGCGCTCGCTGCTCGCCGACGCCGACCCTCAGGTCCCGACCGACGAACTCGCCGAGACGTCCTCGGGCGGCTATTGGTTCGGGCTCGCGGATGGGGCCGACACCACCGGCTTCGCCGAGTGGGTCTACGCCGGTAGCGAGCAGTCGGGACTCTATAGCGAGCGTCGGCGAACGAAACTCCGCCGGAGCGTCGAGCGTGCGACCGGCGGCGAGGTTGGGGCGCTCTCGGAAGAACGATGAGCATGGACACGGACGCGGACGCGAGCGCTCAGCCGCCGCCCGCCGCCCTCGACGACGAGGCCGTCCTCCTGGTCGGGCACGGCTCCCGACGCGAGGCGTCGAACGAGCAGGTCCGTGCGCTTGCCGCTGATCTCGAAGCACGATTGGGCGTGCCCGCCGACGCGGCCTTCCTCGAACTCGCGGCGCCGTCGATCCCCGACGCCATCGCGGGCCTCGCCCCGACGGTTTCACGGATTACGGTGGTGCAGCTCTCGTTGTTCGCCGCAAGTCACGTCAAAAACGACGTGCCGCTCGCGATCACTCAGGCACGCGCGGACCACGAGGGGACGACGATCCGTAATGGCGCACACCTCGGGGTTCACCCCGCGATTCTCGACCTGCTCGATGACCGGGCGAGGACGGTCGAAGAAGCGTTAGAAATCGATCGCGAGCGTGCGGACGTCGCCTGCGTGCTCTGCGCGCGGGGATCGAGCGACCCGGACGCCAACGCGGACGTTCACAAACTCGCCCGCCTGCTCTACGAGGGTCGGGCCTTCGACCGGGTCGAGGCCGCCTTCATCGGTGTCACCGACCCCCGGCTCGAAGACACCCTGCATGCGCTTGCCAAGGGTCGCCCGGACGGCGTCGTCGTGCTCCCCTACATGCTCGGCGACGGCGTGCTCACCGAGCGGATCCGGGATCGAACGCTCGCATTCGACGAGGAGTACCCTTACGTCGAAGCGGCGGCGGGTGATCCGCTTGGCACCGACTCGCGTCTGCTCGACGTGCTCGGCGATCGCTGGCAGGAAGCCCGCACCGACAGCGTAGCGATGTCCTGTGATACCTGTAAGTATAAAGTCGAACTCGACGGCTACGAGGAGGACATCGGGGGCGCGCGGGCGATGCTCCGGGCGCTCACCCATCGAGAAAGCCATGCCGACCGCGAGAACGTCGATGACGATCCCCACGCCCACGACGCGCCGGCAAACCACGTCGCGGTCTGTACGAACCAGACCTGTGCGGCCGACGGCGCGCCCGCCGTGCTCGAACGCCTGCGCCAGGAAGCGCGGGACAGCGAGGCCTGTGACGCTCGGATCACTCGCTCGTCGTGTCTCGGGCAGTGTGGCGACGGGCCGATGGTCGCGGTCTACCCCGACGGCGTCTGGTACGGCGGCGTCGAGAGCGACGACGCAGGACGCATCGTCTCCTCGCACCTCGATCGCGGGCGCATCGTGAGCGATCTGGTCGAAGGGACGCTCTGAGGAACGAAATCCACGGTCACACTACCACGAATTCATGAGCTGTTACGAACTCGAAGCACTACGACTCGGACTGATGAACGTACTCGGCACCGAGGACCGAAGCGCACGCGAGCACGCCGAGAGCGAACTGGAAGGTCACCTGGAGGGGCCGATCGAAGCACTCGCCGAGGCCGGGACGCTTGCGGCGACAGAACGCCACCTCGACGCGGCGCTCGTCGATCTCGAAGAAGAGATCGCCGAGACCCCGAGCGACGATCCGGAGTACGACTACCTGCGCGGGCGACTGGTCGCGGTCCGGGACGCAGAACGCGCCGTCTCCCGGCTCACCGATCAAGGCGAGGACGTCCTCGGGGGATTGAACGACGCACACGACGTGCTCCACGCGACCTTTCCCGTCGATGAGTGAGCGACTGGTAAGCAGAACGACGGAACGGCGGACGATTGATCTCGGCGACGTCAACCCGGCAGGTTCGCGGCACTCGGGCCGGCGATCGACGGTTGCGCTGACCGACGATGCGGTCGTCACGGGAACGGCGAACGGGGTGGTCCTCGCACACGACCGGACCTCCCTCGGCGAGCGCTGGCGGGTCGAGAGAACCGAGCGGACGGAGGACGAGAACGGAGACGGGGCGAGAAACACGGACGGCGAAACCACCATCGTTTCGATGGAACCGTTCGCCGGCGGCGTTGCCATCGGGGAGCGCAGCCCGGCTGGCGAAATCCGTGTCCACGATACAGCGACCGGCGAAATCCGGTGGTGCTACCGTACTGTCGAGGACATAGGCACACCACAGAACGGGACGCGATTCTTCCTGCCGTTCGTCGTGTCGCTCGCGAGCGAGGCCGACCGACTCTACGCCGCCGCACGCCGGTACGAGCGTAGCGGTAGTAATGGCAGCGACGATGGCAATGAGAGTGGCAGTACCCGCTCGTTCGAGAGCAGTATCTACGCTTTCGAGAGCGACGGTGCCGTCGCCTGGACCTACGAGACGGACGCCTCGCCGATCGCCCTCGATACTCGTGAGGGGCGAGTTGCGGTCGCGTTCAACCGTTGTCCCGGCGACCACCAGCAGGGGCTGGTCGTGCTCGATGCCGAGACGGGTGAGGAGGTAGCGTCGTGGGACCCGAGTACCCGGACCGCTGCCGCCGGCGATCGACGTATCGGTGACGTCTCGCTGCTCGAAAACGGCCTCGTCTGTACGAGCCACGACGACTGCCGTGCCTACCGCCTCGATAGAGAATATAAACCGACCTGGGGGGTCGACTTAGCGACCGAGCGAACGATCGGCGAGGAGACCCTGTACGCCTATCCGAACCACTGTCACGCGAGCGGGGACGGTGCCGTCTTCCTCACGGGTAATACTTACCCGACCGAGGGTCGCGAGACCGAATCGCGCCATCCCGACGAACACACCGCCTTCGGATACACGCTCGACGGCGACCGTCGCTGGAGCGAACGTGTCGGCGGGTTCGTCACCGGCCTAGGGACCGACAGCGGCCGTCTCGCCGCTCCCCGCGCCCAGAACTTCCGGACGCGCGATCCCACGACCCATGGATTAGACGTCTTCGCTATCGAGGGAGGTCGTCGAGACGAGTTCAGTGCCGAAGGGATCCTCACTGCTGCGGCACTGGCAAACGAGACGGTCGTCGTGATCGAAGAACCAGTGATCTACCACGACGAGGGAACTCGACGGGGCCGTTACCGGCTACACGTCGGTTCGATCTGAGGTCTGGTTCGACGTTTCACCGCAATCACGTGAGCGGTACATACACGGGTGCCCATTGGGTTCGACGACCGAGTGGCGCAGTTCCGTCTCACATCCAACGAATGTGTCCTATCAGCCACAGAACGGCGATGTCGCGCCGACGATCGAGCGGTGGCTGAACGCTCGAACCGGTATCGAGTTCGTCGCGAGCAAGCCGCGGACAACCGAACGATATTCGCGGGAATCACGCTTACGACGCGCTCGATCCTCGTCGGTTCGATGTCCAGTCATCGCCGAACGGTATCGGAACGGTATCAACCATGCGGTAAAAGGAAACGTCGTCGCTCCGCCGGTCAGCCGTCCTCGACCGGTTCGGGACCGAGATCGACTCGCTCCTCGCGGGAGCTGAATTCCTCACGAAGCAGATCGGGGGCCGTCCCAGGGCGGACGTCCGAGCACTGGCGATCGCGGGGATAGGTCGCGATCACCGTGCCCTCGGCGCTACAGAGGCCGAGACAGCTCGTCTCCGCGATCCGAACCCGCGACCAGTAGACATCGCGCTCGCGTAGCCAGTCTTTGACGCTATCGAGGACCGCTTGTCCGCTCGCATCCGCACAACAAGGGTACTCCGACCCGCGAGCGTTCGTACAGACCAGTACGTGATCGGAAACGCCCTGTTCGCGTATATCGGCAGTACGGTGGTTCATGGATCGAATACCGAAGGCGGAGTGCCAGCGAGCGCCGAACGTCCGCTGTCGTCCACGTCGCCGCCTTCGATATCCCCGACTCGATCCCGTCGAAGAAGCCAAGCGTGAACACTGGCGAGCACGAACCACAATCCCATCTGCCCTACGCCGACGATCGTTCGAAACACGGAGGTGAGGGATAGGGGAACCGAGCCCGAAACCGGGTTCGCCGGCCCGAGGGCAGCGACGACGGGTAGCAGACAGATCGGGACGACAGCACCGAGAGCTGGCGGGAGGCGACTGCCCCGCGCACGAAACCGCGTGTAGGCATACCCCGATAGCCCGCAGGCGAACGCGCCCGCGACCATCAGGAGCAAATACCAGCGTAGACGGACGCCGGTCGCGAGCGCCGCCTCGACGCCGGGCGGTTGTGGGGGAAACAGGAGCCATGGCGCGCCCGAGACGGTGAGAAAGCCGCCCGCTCCCAGTACGTAGCTCTTCGTTCCGAGCGTCCCCGGGAGCGCCGGTTCGAGGAGGTAGAACAGAGCGCCGAAGACGACCGTTCCGAGCAACGCCCCGAAGACGACCCCGCCCGCGACGCTCGTGATCGAACCCACAGCGTCGGAAACGATTGCGCTTCCCCCACTGTGGCTATGGCCGCCCTTGAGCGACTCGGCGTACCGAACGAGGGGAGTACCGATCAGCGTGACGAACAGGCCGAAGGCGAGTCCTCCCGCTGCCCCCGTCTTCAGTCCGCGTGTGAGATGTCTCGTGAGCATTGATACTGGGGATCAGTGACAGACGACCCCCGCTGCGTGCCGGAAGTCGTGCATCGAATCGTGCAACATGGGTGCCTGGGCGAACAGGAGCACGAACCCGAGCGCGGCCAGTAGCGTGACCGCCAGTGCCAGTTGGGTCGGTGTGAGTGCGATCCGAGCGTCGGTGAGTCGATCGTGAACGCTGTCGTCGACAGCTGTCATCGTAAACTCGGATTGTGTTATGACAAACCAACTTGTAAAACTTTCGGCCAGGCTAAGTTCGATTTTACATACTTTCGCGAGCGGCGTCGGTCGTCGCGTCGATGTGGTCGGCCGACAGCGCGGCGAGATCGAGGCGTTGGCCGCCGGTCGCCTCGACGATGGGACCGACGAGCCCGGTTCGACCGTCCTCGCCCGCGTCGACGACTACCGCCCGGCTCGCGAGTTCGCCCACCCGTCCGGCGGCCGTCCGGGTCCGTTCGACCGGACTGCCCTCGGCGACGTTCGCCCGGCCATCGGTCACCAGAACGACGACGCTCGCGGCCGGGTCGGCCCGTTCGAGCACCTCGCTCGCGACGTCGAGACCGGCGGGCAGGGGCGTCCGGTCGCCGGTCGGGAGCTCTTTGAGGTGACGGGCCGCGAGCGTTACGCTATCGGTCGGCGGGAGGAGGACCTCCGCACCCTCGCCGGCAAAGGCGATGAAACCGACCTCGTCGCGCTGCTGGTAGCTATCCTTGAGGAGTTCCAGCACTGTGCCCTTGGCCGCCCGCATCGCGGGGCGCATCGACGCGCTGGCGTCGACGACGAATAGCACCAAGGTGTTCGCCTCACCCTGTCGGACCGACTGGCGCAAGTCCCGCGATTCGACCCGCGAGGCACCACGGGACCCCGCGGCTCGGATCGAGGCCGCAGCGTCGATGGAATCAGCCGCGTTCGTCGACTCGGCTTGCCGGGTTCGGACGCGGGGACCCGCCCTGTCGACGCTCGGTTTCGCGTGCGAGCGGGAGCCCTTTCCGACTTCCTCTCCTCCTCCCTCCTCGATGGCGTCGGGAGCGGGGAGATCCGGCGCGCGCGCCTCGCCGATGTCGGCGGGCGCCTGACCGGGGACGAGTGGCGCTCGGTCGACCGGTTCGGCCTCCGTGTCGTCCCCTGCTTCGCCACCCTCAGCGTCGTCCACATCGTTTCTAGTGGTTCCCTCCTCATCCCCTCCATCGTCGCCCGTCCCGCCGGATTCGGCCGCCGCGCTGCCGGTATCGGTGACGTCCTCGCCCGGGGACCGATCCGACCCGCGTTTCGAGCCCTCGCCGTTAGCGTCGCTCCTGTCGGGCGCATTGGCCTTTTCGGTCGAACCGGGATCGTTCTCACCATCCTCATCGCTCGTCTCGCGCGCTCCGTCCGCGCCACCTTCCCCGTCGGCGTCGCTCGCTCCGTCCTCCTGCTCGCTGTCGGTTCCCTTCGTCTCGTCGTTCCCTTCGCCCATCTCGTCCGACGACTCCTCGGTCTCCCCGCCGTCGAAGTGTTCGTCGACGACCTCCTCGGTGTCCGGAGCGTCCTTGAAGGGACGCGACCGAAGGCGGTGGCCAAGCGCGAGTTTCGCACCCCGCCGGAGATCGTCTTCGAGGACCCCCCGGCGGCCGTTGAGCGCGGCGAGAGTCCTGCTGGCCCGGGCCGTCGCGATGTCCCCACGATGGCCCTCGACGCCGGCCTCGCGACAGCACTCGGCGATCGACGCGAGATCCTCGGCCGAGAGAACGACCTCGTCGAGGTGTTCGCACGCCCAGCGCAGGCGGGATTCCGGATCGGGAGTCGCCGTTCTTCCTATGCGGCCGCCGTCCACGGCGGTATCAGTCGTGTCGTGCTCAGTATCGCTGCCGGGATCGGTAGTCTCCTTCCCAAGTGCCCGCTCGACGATCGCGACGCGCTGTGCGACCTCCTCACAACCGGTGACCGTCGTCGACAGCGCGAAGCGATCGCGGAGTTGGGGCCGAAGCTCACCCTCCTCGGGGTTCATCGTCCCGACGAGCGTGAACTCCGCGGGATGAGTTACGCTAATTCCGTCGCGCTCGACCCGGTTGACGCCGCTTGCGGCCGCGTCGAGCAACACGTCGACGAGGTGGTCGTCGAGCAGATTGACTTCGTCAACGTACAGGATCCCACGATTGGCCCGCGCGAGCAATCCGGGATCGAACTCGTACTCGCCGTCGAGCGCGTCGGCCACCGAGAGCGTTCCGACCACCTGCTCGCGGGTCGCTCCGAGGGGCAAGGTCACGAGCGGCACCGGCCGCTCGGCGATCGGCGGGTCGGTCCGCTCCCGACAGCTCTCACACTGCTTTTCGGGTACGTCCGGCGGACAGCTATACGGACAGCCCTCGGCCATCCGCTGAGTCGGAAGGAGATCGGACAGTGCCCGGACTGCTGTGGATTTTGCAGTCCCTTTCTCTCCGCGTATCAACAAGCCGTCCAGCGCGTCGTTCGCCGCGATGAGTAGTAACGATTCCTTCAGATCGGCCTGCCCGACGATCCCCTCGAACTCAATACTCTGCTCCCGGACCGGCGAAACAGTTTTACCTTCTCTCTGTTCAATCATAATTGCCTTAGAGCAACGGAGGTTTAACAACGTTATGCAACGGCCACCGACGATCGGTCTGTACACCGCGACCGAGAACGAACTGGGAGCCCTACAGCGAGCCGCCAGCGAGGTCGACGCCGAGTTGGTCGTCCGCTCGGAAAGCGACTTGGACGGACAGGAGGAGGTCGACGCTTTCGTCGACGAACTGGAGGGGGCGACGGCAGCGATCCTCTGGCTCCACGGCGGCGAGGAGTCGATGCCGGGCTACGAGCACGCCGTGTCCCGTCTGAAGGAAGCGGGCGTGCCCCTGGTCGTCAAATCGACCGGCGACGCCTACGCAATCGAGGACACGACCGTCTCCGCGCCTGAACGCGAGGCGGTTTATGAGTACTTGGAGCGGGGCGGGAGTACCAATGTCGCGAACTGTCTACGCTTCCTGCTCGACGAGTACGCCCCCGAGAGCCACGCGTACGACGACCCGGTGGCCCTACCGACCGAAGGGGTCTATCACCCCGATTATCCGGGGGTCTCCTACGAGGAACTGCTGAGAACTTTCGATCCGGGACGGCCGACCGTGGGCGTCTGGTTCTACGAATCCCATTGGACCCACGAGAACACCTGCTACGTCGACGCCCAGGTCCGGGCGATAGAAGCCCAGGGCGCGAACGCCCTGCCGATCTTCTGTAACCCCGCGACTGACGAGGACGGCCAGTGGGATGCAGAGAGGATGACAGACGAATGGCTGCTCGACGAGCGCGGGGAGTCAGTCGTCGACTGCGTGCTCTCCTCGTTCATGTTCTCGCTGTCGATGGACGAGCGCGGGCGGGCCGCCAGCGACGAGGGCGAATCGGCGGAGGGGGTCTTCCTCGATCGCCTGGGCGTGCCCGTCATTCAGACGGTGACGACGATGCGCTCGCGCTCCAGGTATCAGGGGAGCGAGACGGGCGTGATGGGTTTCGAGCTCGCGCTCTCGGTGGCGCTCCCGGAGTTCGACGGAAACGTTATCACCCACCCCATTAGCGGGAAGGAACGCACCGACGACACAGCCGGGATCGGTAGCACCCCGAAACAGCACCTCCCGATCGACGATCGGGTCGATCACGCCGCGCGCCTCGCGGTCAACTGGGCCGACTTACGACACACGTCGAACGCCGAGAAGAACGTCGCCGTCGTGTTGCACAACTACCCACCGAGCGACGACGGCATCGGGACGGCCTTCGGGCTCGATTCGCCCGAAAGCACCGTTAATCTCCTCGACGAATTTGACGCGCGGGGGTACGACCTCGGACACGAGTCACCGACGAACGGCCAGGCACTCATCGCCGGGTTGACCGCCCAACTCACGCTCGACGATCGCTGGGTCGCACCCGAGGACGTTCGCGAGCAGAGCGTCGACGTGGTCTCGCCAGCCCAGTACAACGCCTGGTGGGAGGAAGCCGACGAGCGCTTTCGACAAAACGTCATCGAGGAGTGGGGCTCACCTCCGGAGCGGCCCTTTGCGATTCCCGGAATCGAGTACGGCAACGTTCTCGTCACGGTCCAGCCACCCAGAGGGTTCGGGATGGACCCTGCAAAGGTCTATCACGACTCGGACCTCCAGCCGCCCCACGACTACTACGCCTTCTATGCATGGCTGCGCGAGGAATTCGCCGCCGACGCCGTGGTTCACCTGGGGACCCACGGGAGCCTGGAGTGGTTGCCGGGCAAAACGGTCGGACTGAACGGTGAGAGCGCGCCCGACCAGCTGATCGACGATCTCCCCAATGTGTATCCCTACATCGTCAACAATCCCGGCGAGGGAACCCAGGCGAAACGCCGGTCGAACGCCGCGATCGTCGATTACCTCACGCCCACGATGGCCGAAGCTGGGGTCTACGACGAGCTCGCGGAGCTCGAAGAGCTGGCCGATCGCTATCGGGAAGCCGGGATGAAGGACGCCCGCACGGACAACGGTGAGCACCTCGAAGCGCTCTTGCGCGAGAAGGTGGACGAGCTGGATCTGGCGGTCGAACTCGGCATCGACGGTGCGATCTCCGAGCAAGCAGACGTGCGCGGTCCGGAGGAAGCCGGCACGACCCTCGCGGCGGGCGAGGTTGCAGGCGACGACGTGAACGTCGACGAACTGGTCGAGCGCGTCCACGAGTACCTCACGGACGTCAAGAGCACCCAGATCCGGCTTGGGCTGCACACGATGGGCGAACCGCCCGCGGACGACCGGCTGATCGAGTACCTCGTCGCGCTCACGCGACTGGAAAATCCCGGCGCGCCGAGCCTCCGGAAAAGCGTCGCCGAGGTGCTTGGGGTCGATTACGAGAAGATGCTCGACGAACCGGGCACCTACGACGAGGAGTTGGGCATGACCTACTCGCAGGCTGCCGACGAAGTCTACGAGACGAGTCGCGATCTCGTGACGACGCTCGCTCGGCAAGATTTCGAGGTGCCAGTGGGCGAGAGCGAAACCGACGCCGAGGAGGGGATCAACATGAATTTGCTCGTTGTCGACATCGAGCCACTCGGGGACGCGAAGGCCATCCCCGGCGCACACGAGTACCTGCGGGCGGTACTCGAGTACATCTGTGAGGAGGCCGCCCCGCGCGTTCGGGGAGCCGCCGAGGAGATCCCCCGGACCGCAGACGCGCTGGCCGGCGAGTACGTCCCGCCGGGCGGCAGCGGCGCGCCGACGCGCGGTGGGGTCGATCTGCTCCCGACGGCGCGGAACTTCTACACGCTCGATCCTCGGAAGGTACCGGCACGGAGCGCTTGGAACGTAGGGCGAGAGGTCGCCGACGGGGTGGCAGAGCGCCACGCCGAGGGAAACGACGGCGAGTATCCCGAGGAGATCGGCGTCGTCGCCTGGGGCACCCCGACGGTCCGAACCCGGGGAGAGACGATCGCCCAAGTGCTCGCGCTGATGGGCGTCGAACCCGTCTGGTCGGACGCCGGCCGGGTTGAGGACGTCGATCCGATTCCCCTCGGCGAACTGAATCGCCCGCGCATCGACGTGACGACCCGGGTCTCGGGGCTATTTCGCGACGCCTTCCCGCAGGCCGCGAGCGTCGTCCACGACGCCGTCGAAGCGGTCGTCGACCTCGACGAGTCCCACGAAGAGAACTACGTCAAGAAACACGTCGAGGAGGAATCCCGGAAGCTCGAAGCCGAGGGCTTAGACGTCGAAGACGCACGTGAGGCAGCGAGCCACCGCGTCTTCACGACCCGACCTGGAGGCTATGGCGCAGGCACCAACAAGGCCGTCGACGAGGGCAACTGGGAGTCGAAAGGAGACCTCGCCGAGGTCTACGTCCAGTGGGGCGGCTACGCGCTCGGCTCCCGCGGGAAGGTCTCGGAGGCCCACGCGGCCTTCGAACGCCGGCTCGGGGGTATCGAGGCCACGGTCAAAATCGAGGACACGATGGAACAGGACGAGTTCGATTCCTCCGATTGGTACGCTTTCCACGGCGGTTTCATTACCGCCGTTTCGGAGATCGCGGGCAGCGAGCCAGCCTCCTACGTCGGGGATTCGAGCGATCCGGATAACGTCGGCATCTACACCAACGAGGAGAAGGTCCGCAAAGCGATGCGCGCCCGCGTGCTGAATCCCGAGTGGCTCGACTCGATGGAAGAACACGGCTACAAGGGCGCGGGCGACCTCTCAGGGACCGTGGACGTCGCGCTCGGCTGGGACGCGACGACCGGGGTCGTGAGCGATGGGCTCTGGGCCGAGGTCGCCGAGAAGTACGCCTTCGACGAGCGGAGGCAAGACTGGATGCGCGAGGTGAACCCCTGGGCGCTCGATTCGATCACCGACACCTTGCTGGAAGCGATCGACCGCGGGCTCTGGGATGCCGACGAGGGGACGGCCGATCGCCTACGGGACGTCAATCTCCGGGTTGACGGGGATCTAGAAGCGCGGGCGAGCGAATCCGATACGATGGAGGTGGCGAGCGATGACGACTAAGCTTCTCTCCGAGAGGGCGTCGTGTGATGTCCGATCGGGCTCCGAGTACCCACCGGAAGGAAACGAGAACGAGCGAGCCGAGGCGGCTATCGCCGCTATCCACGAGAAGGGCGAACGGATCAAGCGACGCGAGATCGAGCAGGCCTTTCGAGAACTCGAACCGACCGACGACGCCGCCGATGAGCGACGTGAGGCCGTCGAGGAGCTGGCCGACACGATCGTCGATCGACTCCTCGCGGTACCGGTCACGAGCCTCCGGACCGCAGCCGAGGACGATCCGACCGGTGCGACCACCGCCGACGCGATGGACATCGCCGAGACGAGCATGGATCGCGTGCGCGAACTCGTCCCGGGCGAGACGCTCGCCGACAGAGCTCGAGCAAAAGCGGTCCACGCGACGGGCGATCCCGAGTTCCAGCACCTGCTCCGCTTCGACGGGGGAGACGAACGGGGCAGTGACGAGAGCGCGCCCATCCGGGCCGGCGCGCGAGCGGTGCTCAACGAGCGATCGATCGTCACGGATATCACGATGGTTCAGTCCGGAATCACTGGACGCGGGCACGGTTGTTCCGTTCGGAAGGCGATCGGGGAAGGAGCGGAGTTGGCCGAACGGACGGGTATGACGCGAACCGCCGCTGCGGTCCTCGAACTCGACCGACAGGCTGCCTACGAAGGGGCCATCGCCGTTATCGGCAACGCGCCGACAGCGGCGCTCGCGCTCGCCGATTGTATCGAGGACGGGACGCGACCGGCCGTCGTGATCGCTACGCCAGTCGGGTTCGTTAAGGCCGCAGAGAGCCGCGAGCGGGTGCGAGCCGTCGCAAACGAGTACGACGTTCCGGCGATCACGAACGTGGGCCGGCGTGGAGGTAGCGGGCTCGCGGCCGGCCTGACGAACGAACTCGTCCACGTCGCGAGCGACAGCAGAGACGGCGAGCTTTCTTTAGAGACCACGAATGAACAGTAGCGATCCACACGACCTCGACAGCGGTCCCGACCCGGCAACGATCGCGGCTTCCGAACCCGAACCGGAGCCGGAACGAGCTGAGGTGAATCCCGTCTACGTGGTCGGCATCGGACCGGGAAACCACGAATACCTCACGCCTCGGAACGAGCGAGCGATCCGTGAGGCCGACGTCGTCGTCGGCTTCGAGACGGTCGTCGAATACGTCCGCGAGGTGATCGACAGCAGGGCGATGGAGGACGATATGGTGGACGACGAGACGACCGACGGCGGCGAAGCGGACGGCGGACCGGCTCCTAACACGGAGCTGTTGACCTGTGGGTACGCCGACGAAGGCGAGACGCTCGAAGCGTTCGCCGATAGCGTCGACGACGGCCGTTCCGGGGTGGCGGTGTCGATGGGCGACCCGAACTTCTCGGGCTATCAGTTCGTCGGCAAGGTACAGCGCGCGGTGGGGCTTCCGGTACGGGTACTGCCGGGGATCTCCTCGCTACAGATCGCCGCGAGCCGCGCTCGAACCCCGATGGAGGAAGCCTCGTTCGTCACGCTACACAAAAGCGGTGAGATCACACGCGATCGGCGGCGGCTCCGCGAGAACGTCGGCAATCGCCACTTGCTCGTTCTTCCGCGCCCTTACGACTGGATGCCCGGCGACACCGCCGCCGATCTGCTCGACGGGGGCGCACCCGGATCGCTCGACTCGCTCGTGTTCGAACGACTGACCCACGACGACGAACGTGTCACGCGAACCACCCTGGACGACCTCGCGACCCACGCCGGCGGGACGGGGGCCGAGGAGACGCCGTTTTCCGATCTCTCAGTGCTCGTCGTTCGTGCGGAGTAAGCTGTAGCTGTCCTCGGCGTCGTGGCGACTATCGTCGGACGGACTTCCCCTCTCCGTCGCCCACGATCGGATGCCGTGTCGCTACCCCTGCGTCGAAGGCCGAAGCGCCGTCGCCGAGCGCGAGCACGCGCTGTCGCTCTACTTCCCCCTGGATCGCGTCCGTCACCCGGGGGTGATCACAGAGCGGGTCGGCGTACGCGACGCCGCCGCGTTCGAGTTCGAGTTTCGCAGGGATCCGTTCGTCGGTCACCTCGCTCCGGGCGAAAAAAAGCGGCACAGCGACCACTCGGTCGTTCGACGCAGCATACCGCGCACACTCGACGGTGGGGTTCTGGTACAGGTAGCAAGTACGGACCTCCTCGTAGGAGGAGGTCTCCTCGATGCGCGCCGCGTGGTACGTGGCGGTTCGTCGTTGGTGGGGCGTCGAGCCGCTACCGAGACCGACTAGAATCAGTGAGGCGTCCTCGTTCGCCGGAACCAGCGACGACGCCCGGTTTAGGAGGACGTCGGTGACCGCCGGGCTCCGACCGAGCGGTTCACAGGATCGAACCGTCCCGGGAACCGTAGCGAGCGCTGCGGGGATATCACGAACCGTGTCGCCGGTGTGGGCGACCCAGGTCGGCGCCGCATAGACCCGATCGGCGTCGATCGCTTGCAGCTGTTCACGGAGTTCGCGAACTGGCTCGTATTCGTACGTCGCCGTATGAACGTCCTCGGCGACGCCGCGTCGTTCGAGCCGATCGGCGTGCGTTTCGATCACGGTCCGAACGTTTCCCCCGGCGCGGCCGATGAGCAGTAGCGCGTCCGATGTCATTGGTGAGCCCCTCGAAAATCAACCCAATTTTACTTACTTCAATCAGGCTTGACTCAGCGGATGAGAGGGAGTGACATATAGGTTGTGGTACGCGACGATACGCCCGTCGGTTGATCGGGTTTCGAGGGGTGTGTCGTCGCCGGTCACCGGCGAGGAAGAGGAGTCAGGAACGGCGGAGAAGTGGCTAAGCGGACGAGTGAGTCAGTACTGACCGATCGACGAGAGGGGGAGCGAATCGGACGAATGAAGGCTGCCAACAATGGTGTACAACAGGCATCGGTAGCCGACCGTCCGGCGATGACCTCACTGATGGTCGGATAGAAGCAGTCGTCGGAACGGGGGGCTCCTGATTCAACGATGAAGGGATGGCTCGACCGCCTCGCGAACGGAGACGACATCACCGACGATCGTGACTGCCGGTGACTCGATTCCCGCCCGCTCGTTTCGCTTTGCGATGGTTCCCACGCTGGCGACGACGGTCTCTTCGTCGTGCCAGGTCGCTTTCTGGATCGTCGCGGCGGGCGTCTCGGGGGGAACACCGTGGTCGACGAGTGCATCGACGTTCTCCGGCAATCGCGCGACACCCATGAGGATCACGAGCGTCCCGCCGGTCGCGACCGTCCGGGCGAGGGCATCCCAATCAAGTGCGCTCTCGGCCTTCTCGGGCGTTTCGTGGCCGGTAATAACCGTCACGCTCGATGCGTGTTCGCGGTGTGTCAACGGGATTGCGCTGATGCCCGGCGCGGCGAGGGCGCTCGACACGCCGGGAACGACCTCGAACGGGATCCCTTCCGACGCCAGGTGTTCCGTCTCCTCGCCGCCACGGCCGAACAGACAGGGATCGCCCCCTTTGAGGCGGACGACGTGCTCGCCTTGCTTCGATCGTTCACACAATAACGCGTTGATCTCGGTTTGAGAGGTTCGGTTCGGCGGGCGCTTCCCGACATCGACGACCTCGACTCCCTTGGGGAGGTCCTCCAGAACGGCGTTAGTTGTGAGCGTGTCGTATAGCACGACGTCCGCCGCGGCGAGCCGATCGTAGGCCCGTTTGGTGAGCAGATCCGGGTGGCCTGGTCCTGCGCCGACCAGCGAGACCCGTCCGAGGTCGCTCGGTTTATGTGCCGGCTTCGTCGTCCTATTCGCCGCCCGCTTCCCGCGACTCGCCGCTCGACTCGACTCCGACGCGTTCGATGTCTCCGCTTCGCGTTTCGCGATCCGCCTGGTGACCACGCTCGACACCGTCTCGGCCTTCAACGCCCCTCGCTCGCCCTGCTGTCGGTCATCGCTTTCCCCTCCTGGAACTGAGACTAAACCGTGCGTATATCGTCTCTCGAATTCACTACCCTCCGCCGGGTCAGCCTGATACGCTCCGTCCTCGACCATGAAAAGCAATTCGATTTGTCTGTACTTCAATCTTGTTTGTGTGTCGGGGTTCGGGTCTCGGCTCCGTCGTCTCGGTGTCACCTCTGCCCTGTTCGCTCGACCGACGGATTAAAGTCAGCTTGTCCTATGGTAGAGCTTATTGGAGTTCAGCATGGTTCGACGACGTTGTATCCGCAATCGTTCGATCGACCTCAGTCGACCGGAGCGTTCGACTCGGGAGGCGGTCGCCCGATGAGAGCAGTGGTGATCGGAGCCGGCACCGAAACGGCACGGATCGACGGGATCAGCGCCGCCGGAGCCGATCCGGAGGCGATGGTCCACACCCCGGGCGCGGACTTAGAGATCGTCGCGTACGGCGCTCCGGTACTGTCGCCGGTCGTTCCGGTGAGTCCGTCAGGCTGTCCGACGCCCGCACTCGTCACCCGCGCGGCGCGCGAACTGCTCGGGTTCGAGGTGCTCTCGGTCGACGCCGGCCTCGTCCGCCCAACGGGTGCTCCGACGGTCACGGTCGGCGAGGAGGCGGGAAAGGACGTTCGCAAGGCGTGTCCAGTGTCCAATGGGAGAGACGTCTTCGAAGCGGCTCGGCGGTTCGGACGCGCGCTGCCCGACGACGAACTGATGACCGGCGAGACGATCCCTGGGGGCACCACGACCGCGATGGCCGTACTGAGTGCCCTCGGCGAGCGCACCACGGTCTCCTCGTCGCTCCAAAAAAACCCCCTCTCGCTCAAGCAGCGAGTAGTCGAGGAAGCGCTCGCAGCGAGCGATCTGTCGGAGGGTGGGGCAGCCGACGAGCCGATCGAGGCGCTTCGATGTATGGGAGATCCGATGCTCGCTGCGGCTGTCGGGTTCGTCCGCGGAGCGAGCGAGACCGGTACCGATGTCACCCTCGCCGGCGGGACGCAGATGGCCGCCGTCGGCGCGCTCGCCCGGCACGCCGGCGTCGAGGCGTCGCTCACGCTCGCCACGACCTCCTTCGTTGTTCGCGACGACTCGGCGGACATCGACGGACTAGCGGCTGATCTCGATATCGACCTCGTTGTCACGGATCCGGGCTTCGAGGAACTCGACCACCCGGCGACGAACGCCTACATTGCCGGCGAAGCCAAAGAAGGCGTCGGGATGGGCGGGGCGTTGGCGCTCTGTAAGCGTGCCGGCGTTCCGATGGCCGAGGTGAGCGACCGCGTCGTCACGGTGTACGAACGACTCGTCGGAAACGGGCAGGCGGATGTGAATAGGACGGAGCCATGAACGGAACGGTGGTGCCGCGAACACGGGGGAGACACAGAACGCGATGAGGGGATTCGTCCTCGGCGGAACGCACTCGGGCGTCGGGAAGACGGTCGCGACGCTCGCGATCATCCAGGCGCTTGACGAGGCAGGGTACACAGTACAGCCGGCGAAGGCCGGCCCGGACTTCATCGATCCGAGCCACCACGAGCGTGTTGCTGACCGGTCCTCACGTACCCTCGATACCTGGCTCCAGGGCAGGGAAGGGCTGCGGCGGAACTACTACTGCGGGGACGGTGAGGTGTGTGTCGTCGAGGGTGTAATGGGGCTGTACGACGGCGACGGCTCAAGCACTGCGATGGTCGCGGAAGCCCTCTCGGTCCCTGTCGTCCTCGTCGTCGACGCGAGCGCCGGTATGGAAAGCGTCGCCGCCACCGCGCTCGGTTTCCGCGAGTACGCCGCGCACGCGGGCCGAGAAATCGATGTCGCTGGCGTGATTGCCCAGCGCGCACACGGCGGCCGCCACGCGCGCGGCATCCGCGAGGCGCTTCCCGATGGTCTCGCTTATTTCGGGCGAATCCCGCCACGAGAGGACCTCGAAATCCCGGATCGCCACCTCGGACTGCACATGGGTCAGGAAGCGCCGCTTGCTCCCGAGGCGCTCGGTGCTGCGGCCGAACAGATAGACGCCGAGCGGCTCGTCGACCTCGCTCGCGTGCCGCCGAAACCGGAGCCGATCAGTGAACGCTCTCGGACACGGAAGCGGATCGCTGTCGCCCGTGACGCGGCGTTTCGCTTCTCCTATCCGGCGACTGTAGAACGTCTCCGCGAGCGCGCCGACGTCGTAACGTTCGCGCCGACGGCAGGCGACGCGCTCCCCGACTGCGACGGCGTCTACCTCCCCGGGGGATACCCCGAGTTACACGCCGACTCGCTGGCCGAGGCTCCAGCGTTGAACCGGCTCGCCGCGCGAGCGACCCAGGGGCTACCGGTCCTCGGGGAGTGCGGCGGGCTGATGACACTCGCCGAGTCCCTGCGAACCACTAACGGCGAGACCCACGAGATGGCCGGCATCCTCCCTGCCGAGATCGAGATGGACGATCGGTACCAGGCGCTCGACCACGTCGAACTCCGTGCCCGCGCGGAGACGCTCACTGCGGGCGCGGGCGATCGATTGCGGGGCCACGAGTTCCATTATTCCACCGCCGAGGTCGGTTCGGACGCACGATTCGCGTTCGATGTCGAGCGTGGCGAGGGCATCGACGGCCAGCACGACGGTCTCACCGAATACGAGGTGCTCGGGACGTACTGTCACGTTCATGCCGAGAGCGGTGCGTTCGACGCGTTCGTCGAGGCGATCTGAGAAACCCCATCGACTCGGCGATCCCTCGACGGAGTACTGTTCCCAGCCGTGTTCGCCCGATTAGGGGAGCGACCAGCGGTTGACTCGTGGAGCGCAAGCGTACATCGGAGCCGTCGCAGCTGATCATCGGATAACTCGCCGGGGCCCGGCCGCTCCCTCCAACAGCAGCTCCTCGCGGCAGTACCAGTTCTTCGGGGAATCGAATCACAGCAGTGCGAAGGAGACGGCGAAAAGCGACACGACGAACGAGCAGTTATTCGTGTCGAGGGTTGTTAACTACGCGTGATTCCGCTGTTTCACGATCTCTCGACGAAGCGTGTTGTCGTGATCGGTGGCGGCAGAGTGGCCCTCCGGAAAGCGCGCCGGTTCGCGGACGAAACTCACCTCACAGTCATTTCGCCGGCGTTTCACGACGGCTTCGACGCGCTCGACTGCGAGTTAGTATACGAACGCGTTGACGAACGGACGATCGGGGACTACCTCGACGAGGTGTTCCTCGTGGTCCCCGCAACGGGCGACACTGAACTGAACGGTCGGCTTGCTATGGTTGCCGACCGAGCGGGATGTCTCGTCAATCGGGTGGATCGACCCGATCCGGACGGGGCCGACTCCGCGGGCGTGACCGGCGACGTGATCGTTCCCGGTACCATTCACACCGAGGAAATCACGGTCGCGATCGCGACCGGCGGATCGAGCCCCGCCACGAGCAAGTACCTCCGCCGTCGGCTCGAACCGATTATTCACGAAGCCGACCCGATGGTTCGGCTTCAGCGAGACCTCCGCGAAGAGCTCAAGCGGACGGTCGACACCTCCGAGGAACGAAAGCAACGGCTGTGGACGGTCATAGAAGACGAGGGCGTTTGGAACGCGCTCGCGGACGACTACGAGACGGCGAGATCGTTAGCACGCGAGCACGTCGGGTTGGAGCCGTGATTCGAAGCCTTTAGCGCCTCCATCGACGCGTCGATGCAACGACCGGGCCGACACATCGATGCCACCATCAGTCGAGGCTAAGCGTGCCGTCCCCGTTGGAATCCAGGGCGAGTTCCGTCCCTGTCCGACGGTCAGCGACGTAGATCACACTTACCCTTTCTCAACCGGACAGACGTTCTCGGCTTCGACGTTCTCGGCTTCGACATTCTCCTTGGGATCGTCCTCACCGATGAAGTACGACCATGGTCGCACAAGTCCACTGTCCTATTGTTGGTCGCAGCGAGGATCGGAAAGCCACTACATGACTGAAACGATGGGGCGATTCTCAACGAGTTAGACGGCGAGCTCAGGTCCGCGACGAGGACGAAGGCTACTACACCACTAAACAAATAGTCAATCGTAGGTGTGAGGGGGCTCCGAAGCAGCGACACAACCTAGAACACTGTTAGCCTCCGCCGAATTACCGGCAACTGGCGGTGCTTACGAGCAGTTCAGCCGGTTCGCCGACCGGGCGCGGGCCGCACTCGACGATCCCGAGGTCCGTCGCCGAGCATCGCTCTCGCGAAAGCGGTGTCAGCGGATGGGCGAACCCGAGACGGACGGTGCTGAGGCCGACAGTGGACACGAAACGGCCGAAGAGAAAGAAGACACAGCGACCGAGGAACCACGCCAGGGCCGTTTAGTCGAGTTCTAAATCACCTCCCGAACTGTCGCGATGCGCAGCGTTTTGCGCGTGCCTGCCGTCGAATAGCGTATGGCGAACGGACGGCAGCCCGAGGAGATCGCCGGCGTCGCGGGCGTCGACTGTGCAGGCCAGCAGGCGCTCGTGACCGGCTCAACGAGCGGCATCGGGCGCGAGACGGCCCTCGCACTCGGCCGGCTCGGAGCCAACGTTCTCGTCCACGGTCGCGACCGAGCCGCGGGCGCGACGGTCGTCGACGAACTCGAAGCAGTCGGTGCCA
Organism: Halobacteriales archaeon QH_6_64_20; assembly: GCA_003021235.1. Classification (GTDB taxonomy): domain Archaea; phylum Halobacteriota; class Halobacteria; order Halobacteriales; family Halococcaceae; genus PXQR01. Next base: position 23,044 of record PXQR01000063.1, read on the forward strand.
ACGCACAGTTCATTCAAGCCGACTTCACCGACGTCGACGCTGTCCGTGACCTCGCCGCGACGGTACGATCGGCAACCGACGAACTCGATCTGCTCGTCAACAATGCCGGCGGCCTGTTCCGGCGCGGCCGCCGGACTCCCCTCGGGATCGAGCGCACCTTTCACGTCAACCACCTCGCGCCATACCTCCTGACGGCCAAACTGCTCGATTATCTCGCGCCGGACGCGCGGATCGTCGTCACCTCCTCTGCGGCCCACCGAGGCGTCGAACTGGACCTCACACGAGTGCGACGCGCTCGCCCGTACTCACCGCTGTGGGCCTACAACCACTCGAAGTTGGCCAACGTGCTGTTCACGACCGAACTCGCA